>CAMWSY010000024.1 GCA_947176995.1 uncultured Porphyromonadaceae bacterium
GATGTATCCTGCAATCGACTGGGACCGTTTCTTTGTGGAAACAATGGGCATCGAGTCGCCTGACAAGGTGATCGTGACCGAGATCAATACAGTGAAGCGCGCCAATGACCTGATGGCTTCGCTGAGCCCGCGCGAGAAGAAGGACTATTACCTGTGGAAGTATGTGGCTCAGGCAGCTCCGTATCTTAGCTCGGATTTCACCGACACTTCGTTTGAGTTCAGCAAGGTGATGAGTGGTGTCGAGGAGCAGCGCCCATTGTGGAAGCGCGCCCTCGGTATGACCGAGTCGGCTATGGGTGAGGCAATCGGTGAACTCTATGTGGCCAAGTATTTCCCTGAGTCGTCGAAGCAGAAGATGCTTGACCTCGTGGAGAATCTGCGTGAGGCTCTGGGCACACACATCGACAATCTCACATGGATGAGCGACTCGACCAAGGCTAACGCCCGCGAGAAACTGGCTGCTTTCACCGTGAAGATCGGCTATCCTGACAAGTGGAAGGATTACAGCTCGCTGAATATAGACAATGACAAGAGCCTTTATGCCAACTTCAAGCAGGTGCAGAAGTGGAACAAGGATGACATGATGTCGAAGTGGGGCAAGCCGGTTGACAAGACAGAGTGGGGCATGACTCCGCAGACTGTGAACGCCTACTACAATCCCATGGCCAACGAAATCGTGTTCCCGGCTGCCATACTTCAGGCTCCGTTCTTTGATCCCGAGGCTACCGATGCCGAGAACTATGGCGGTATCGGCGTGGTGATCGGCCATGAGATGACTCACGGTTTTGATGATCAGGGTCGCATATTCGATGCTTCGGGTAACCTGAAAGAATGGTGGACGCCTGCTGATGCCGAGGCTTTCAACGCTCTCGCCGAACAACTGGCGGCACAATTTGACTCAGTGGAGATCGCTCCGGGTGTTCACGCCAACGGTCATTTCACACTCGGCGAGAATATCGCTGACCAAGGTGGCCTGCGCGTGTCGCGCACTGCACTTCTCAATGCTCTTGCCAAGAAGGGTATCGACCCGAACTCGGAGGAGGCAAAGGTTGCCGGTCTGACTCCGGAACAGATTTTCTACATGAACTACGCTTATATCTGGGCCAATAACAGCCGCGACGAGGAGAAGCTGAATCTGACTTCGTCGGACCCGCACTCGCTTGCCGAGAACCGCGTGAATGTGACACTGCGCAATATCGAGCCTTTCTTCGAGGCATTCGGTGTGAAGGAGGGTGATAAGCTCTACCGCGCTCCGGAGGATCGTGTGGTGATCTGGTAAAATAAGGACGCACGAGTGTGGGGTGTTTCGCAGCTCCGCAGCTCAAGAGGAATGTTCGGGTTACACCGGGTTCCCTTCGGTCACCCGGTGCTGACAGTTGTGATGCCCGTTTTCACGGGCAGAGGACGCACGAGCCGTGCGTCCCTACTCTGTGGAGGAGGACTCGGAGTACTCAGAGGCTGAGTAGATACTCCTCTACATGTAGATATGTAACTCTCTTTCTAATAAATTAAAATTTCTCCTGCCTTGGAACCTTTCGTACATCTTCACGTTCATTCACAATACTCGATACTTGACGGTCAGGCTTCGATAGAAGCTCTGGTCGACAAAGCCATCGCCGACGGTATGCCGGGGATCGCCCTGACAGACCATGGTGTGATGTATGGCGTGAAGGAGATGTTCAATTATGTGAACAAGAAAAACGGAAAGTTGCGCGAGCAGGGCAAGCCAGAGTTTAAGCCCATTTTCGGTTGCGAGATGTATGTGACCGAAAACGGGCTTGAAACGCGGCTAACGGGCGATAAGGGTAATCACCTTATCGTACTGGCAAAGAACCAGCAGGGTTATAAAAACCTGTGCAAGCTGGTGAGCAAGGCATGGACGCAGGGTTTCTACTATCACCCGCGTACCGACAAAAAGGAACTTGCTAAGTACCGTGAGGGGCTGATCGTTTGCTCGGCATGTCTCGGTGGCGAAATCCCCAAACTGATCATGAGGGGTGAGCTTGCGAAGGCTGAGGAGTCGCTCGCATGGTACAAGGAAACTTTCGGTGAGGACTACTATCTGGAGATGCAGCGCCATAAAGCGACAGTGCAGAATGCCAATCATGAAACCTATCCGCTTCAGGAGAAGGTGAATGAAAAGCTGGTGGAGCTGAGCGCGAAGCTCGGCATAAAGCTGATTGCAAGCAATGACGTGCACTTTGTGAACGAGGATGACGCTGAGGCTCATGACCGCCTTATCTGCGTGTCGACCAACAAGTATGTCGCTGATACGAACCGCATGTTCTACTCCAAACAGGAGTGGATGAAGACAACGGAGGAGATGAACCGTTTGTTCGGTGATATCCCGGAGTCGCTGTCCAACACTCTTGAGGTTCTTGACAAGGTCGAGACTTACTCGATAGACCACGGGCCAATCATGCCTAACTTTGAGATTCCGGTGGATTTCGGCACGGAGGAGGAGTACAGGCAGCGTCTGACCGAGCAGGATCTTTTTGACGAGTTTACCCGTGATGAGAATGGCAATGTGGTAATGAGTCAGGAGGATGCTGAAAAGAAAATCAAGAAACTCGGCGGGTATGACAAGCTATACAGAATAAAGTTTGAGGCGGACTATCTGCGGAAGCTCGCATACGACGGTGCGAAGAAGCGTTACGGCGATCCGCTGCCCGATGACATAAATGAGCGCATAAATTTTGAACTGCACATAATGAAGACGATGGGTTTCCCGGGTTACTTCCTTATCGTGCAGGACTTCATCAACGCCGCAAAAAGCAAATTGGGTGTGAGCGTGGGACCAGGCCGTGGGTCGGCCGCAGGGTCGTGTGTGGCTTATTGTTTAGGTATCACGCAGATCGATCCGGTGAAGTATGACCTGCTTTTCGAACGTTTCCTGAATCCTGACCGCATATCGCTGCCTGATATAGATATTGATTTCGATGATGACGGGCGCGCCGATGTGTTGCGCTACGTGACGGAGAAGTATGGTGAGGAGAAGGTGGCTCATATCATCACGTTCGGCACGATGGCCACGAAGATGGCTCTGAAGGATGTGGCTCGCGTCGAGCAGCTTCCTCTTGCCGAGAGTGACCGACTGGCTAAGCTCGTGCCGGCACACATGCCGGAGGTGAACGGGAAGGAACTGAAAATCAATCTGAAAAACTGCTATGAGTATCTACCTGATTTTCAGAATGAACTGCGTAGCAACAACCCGCTGATAACGGAGACGCTTCAGTATGCCCGGCAGCTTGAGGGTAATGTGAGAAACACTGGTGTGCATGCCTGTGGCGTGATCATCTGCCGAGACGATATAACCGACTGGGTGCCTGTGTCGACTGCAACCGACAAGCAGGAGGGGCGATTGCTTGTGACCCAGTATGAGGGACGCGTGATCGAGGAAACGGGACTGATAAAAATGGACTTCCTCGGCCTGAAGACTCTCTCAATCATCAAGGACGCAGTGAAGAACATAAAGCTGACGCGCGGAATCGATGTGGATATGGAAACGATACCTATCGACGATCCAGCGACGTATAAACTTTACTGCCAAGGAAGAACGTTCGGTACGTTCCAGTTTGAGTCGGCAGGTATGCAGAAGTATCTCAGGGAATTGCAGCCGTCGACGTTTGAGGACCTGATTGCGATGAACGCTCTCTATCGCCCGGGGCCTATGGATTATATCCCGGAGTTTATCGCGCGCAAGCATGGACGGAAGGAAATCGTGTATGACATACCGGTGATGGAGCGTTACCTGAAAGATACTTACGGCGTCACGGTGTATCAGGAGCAGGTGATGCTTCTGTCGCGTCTGCTTGCCAACTTCACGCGCGGCGAGAGCGACACGCTGCGTAAGGCGATGGGCAAGAAGCTCATCGACAAGATGAATCACCTGAAAGGGAAGTTCCTTGAAGGGGGTAAGGCCAACGGACATGACCCGGAGGTGCTTGAGAAGATATGGGCTGACTGGGAGAAATTCGCCTCGTATGCGTTCAACAAGAGTCACGCTACATGCTACAGCTGGGTAGCTTATCAGACGGCATGGCTTAAAGCGAACTACGCGCCTGAATACATGGCTGCGGTGCTGTCGCGCAACAGCGCGGATATCACGAAACTGCGCGGCTTCATGGATGAGTGCAAGGCAATGAAGATTCCTGTAAAGGGGCCGAGCGTGAATGAAAGTTTCAGCAAGTTCGGTGTGAACTCAAAGGGTGAAATCCGTTTCGGCCTGTCGGCAATCAAAGGCGTCGGCGAGAATGTAGTGGCGGGGATCATTGAGGAACGCCGCCGGGGCGGGGCTTTTGAGTCGATATATGATTTTGTGGAGCGCGTGCCTATGAGCGGTCTCAACCGACGCGTGTTTGAGAGTCTGGCACTCGCCGGAGCATTTGACTGCTTCGAGGGTATAAAACGTGAGGACTATCTTGAAAAGAACAGCCGTGACGAAACGTTTGCGGAAAATCTGCTGCGCTACGGCAATGCTTTTCAACAGGCATCGCAACGCGCGGAGGCTTCGCTGTTCGGCATGACTGACCCGGGGCTGAACACTTCGGGGCGTCCGGCAGTTAAACCTGCAATAGAATGGATCCCGGCGGTGAAGCTGGAGAAGGAGAAGGAACTTGTGGGGATGTATCTCTCGGCGAATCCTCTTGATCCGTTCTATGTGGAACTCACGCATGGCCTGACTCCTCTGTCGGAACTCGAGAGCCATATAGCAGAAGGAGCGGAAGTGTGCATAGGTGGCATGGTCACCGGCTTTGAGAAGAAACTTACCAAAAAAGGGCAGTATTTCGGTATAATGAAGATCGAGGATTTCATGGGGACATACGAGCTGCGTCTTTTCGGTGAAGATTTCAAGCTTTACTCAAGTTTCGGCACTCCGGGATCGGCAATATATGCCAAACTCGCATGGCACAAGGGGTTTAAGGATGATCTTAGAATGAAGATCGTGGACATGCAGTGGCTGAGTGAGATGCAGGGAAAACTGGTGCATCAGCTGACTGTGGATGTGGTCCCGGGGATGCTTAACGCAGATTTCATGGGCACGCTCAAGGAGTGCGTGAAGAAGGATAACGCCGACAGTGAGGTCGGTAAAATCAACTGGGCATTCAGGGTGTTTGACGCGGAATCAAACCGCGTTATCCGGCTTGATGCGGGGAAGAAGATGCCTTTGACGCGAAAACTTCTCGAGACTCTCGATGAGATGGAGCTTGATTACAGAGTATCATAAAGATCATAAATAACACTAAATACATTACAACTATGGCATTTACATTTACAGATGAGAACGTGAACGAGATTATCGCTACCGGTCAGCCCGTTGTGATCGACTTCTGGGCTACATGGTGCGGCCCCTGCAAGGCAATGGCTCCCGCTATTGATGCTATTGCAGAGGAGTATGAGGGTAAGGCAGTTATCGGTAAGTATAATATCGATGATGAGACTGAACTTGCTATGAAATACCGCGTTATGGCTGTTCCTACGATTCTTTTCTTCAAGGACGGCAAGAAAACGGATATCCGCCTTGTGGGACTTCAGAATAAGGAAACGCTGAAGGCAAAGGTAGAGGAGCTTTTAGCACTGTAAAGAGCTGCGGGGGGATTGCGGCGGGTAGAGGGGATGTTTCGCAGCTCCGCAGCTCAATGATAATGCGCATGTCTTCACCGGGTTCCCTCCGGTCACCCGGTGCTAACGGTTGTTTTGCCCGTTTCACGGGCATGGAGTTGGGATAAGCAGCACGCGTTGCGCGCTCTTAGTATATATCGTGTGTAGCCGCGCCCTGACAGGCGCGGTTACTATAGAAATCGCGTGCGTTGCACGCTGATAATCAGGAGGACGCACGAGCCGTGCGTCCCTACTCTGGGAGAACAAAGCACCTAAAGATAAGCTGGTGTATATACATACGATACTTTATGGTATTATCTTATTATTAATTGCTTATACGATTATCTTTTTCGACATTCTGCCGCCATCTGACATGGCGATACATTTACTTTGTTTCATCAAAAGAGCTTGAAGGGGTTTGCTTGAATTTCCATGTTGTAAAGCATAATCTTATTTCCGCAAAATAGTTGTCGGGAAAATGGGCATTCTTCATTACTTTTTGTAACTTTGCATTGATTCAGAGATTTCAGATCTATAATAGGTCGTGCTATTCAACGGAGGTTGAGGCGAATCTCAGAACCCGCCAAAGGCATTTGCCTGTCGTTCCGTATATCTAAATCGCCAATTTATATATTATGAGGGAACAAACGGTGAAGAATGCCCATTTCCGGCAGCGTTTTGTTGTGACGCAGTGCGTCATCATCATATCCGCACCGGACGTGGGGTGACGTATTCTTCAAGTTCTCTCATAAGGTGTTTGGCGATACCTGATATACAAGGACGTGGAGCAAAGAAGCCTCACGTCTTTGGCGTTTTATGTACCTACTATAACATACCGGGCCGTTGTGAGGTTCTGCCCACTAACACAAAAACATTTAAAGTATCAAGCAATTATGAGAGACGACAATTATGATGTAGGCCCTGATGGCGAACCGTTGGAATTCATCGAGGACATTATGGATTCTCTTAAAGATATGATGTATCCTAACGGTGATCCCTCTGATTCTGACTATGATGACAATTAAACCTTCCAGATATGGATAATAATGATAAGATAAGGAGGTTAGTAGAGAAGAGTGTATCGGGGTCGTCCGTAAAATCTACGGTAGTATCTGCTGCAATTTGTGGCGCATTAAAAGGACTCATAAAAGTCTTCATTAAATAGTCATATAATCATTACTTGAGATGTCTGGAACAAAGAAACATAATAAAGAAAAAGATTATAGCGGTGAAATTGGTCTGGGGGCAGGAACCGCAGGAGCTGCTGGTGCTGGTGGAACTTTAGTTGCTTTGACCGGTGGGAGTGCAGCTGCTCCGGCCATAACATACGCACTTTCTGCAATCGGTGGAGTCGTTGGTGGAGGTATGGCAGCCGGTCTTGGCGTAATAATTGGTGGCCCTATTGCTCTGGGAGCCGGGGCTTATGCCATTTCTAAAGCTATCCGAAAAACTAAAAGAAAAAAATAAATATCACAGACCTTAGTGATTACATATTATGAAGCAATATTGGCATTTAATCCTTGTTGTCGCTTTACTTATAGGAAGCGGATGTGGCTCAAAGCCCAAAGCTGAGAGAGAAAGGATCTCTACCAAATCATCACTCAAAGCCGGAGATAAGATCTTATATGAGGATGACACCGATATGATTCTATCTCTCGACAATGATTCAATGGTTGTGCGTCGCAACCTTACTGATGGTACCGATGACACAATTCTTACTACACCATTAGAACTGCGTATGTCTATCCTCTCATCTCCTGAGCATATCTTGGTGATACGTTACGAAGCTTCTAGTTACAAGATGGAGCTATTGTCTTATGACATAGAGTCGGGGAGGTTGAACAGTGCTTTAGTGGAGGATGGTTTAGGCTACATGCCTGATTTCTCCGGCGAAAGAATAGAGGTGGCTGTGGTTAAGGATATGGATGGTGCGCTCTATGAGGCTTCTTATGGTATACATTTTGATCTTACTGAATCAGATTTTTATAATTGGGGACGTAAAGTTGGCGTGACTTTGCAAAAGGCTGCTGAAATTCGTCGGGCTTCTGACGGTATATTTGGCTCAAGTAATTCAGATGGAGCTATATATTGGTGGCAATGCGGTTTGTGTAATAATATGGTCAAAAGTCATTCAAGACCTCCGCTGGGTGGGTGTAGTGCCCGAAGTGCTTTTAACCATCAACATAGTTGGCAAAAGGGAAGTCGAGCTAATTGATTGTTTTATAAATGCTAAATGAAATCACTGCCTTACGTTGCGGTAGCGCGTGAGGTGGGGATTTTTGTAGGGTGTTGATAGCCGGAATAGCTATGGTAGCTTTTATAGAGCATGTATGCAGGGCTTTTACAGGCGCGGTTACGTAGAAGTCGCGTGCGTTGCACGCTTGGAATCAGGAGGACGCACGAGGAGCCGGACGGGTAGCAATAATTATATGTGACCTCTTCGAGGCCAAAGACCAGATTATGACCATTAACCCCACACCTCGCCGCAAATGCGGCTTGATGTGGGGCTTTGGGTTAATAGCCGTCTTCGACGGCGCAGTGGGGGGAGCTGGTATAGCTATGGTAGCTTTTATAGGGAATGGATGCACGGCTGAGGCCGTGCATTGTTTTTCAGGGGAAGAGGGGGAGGGCGTCGGCGACGATGAAGGTGCTTCCGCCGATGAAGATGAGGTCGGAGGGGGAGGCTTCGGCGCGGGCGGCTGTGAGGGCTGTGGTTACGTCGGGGTAGACATCGCCATGGATGCCGTGGGATGCGGCAATCTGTTGCAGTGCGTCAGGGTCAAGGGCGCGTGGAACGGAGGCGCGGGTGAAGTAGTAGACTGCGTCGCGTGGGAGCAAACTGAGTATTGACGAGATGTCTTTGTCGTTGACAAAGCCGAGAATGCAACGCACTTTTCCGGCAGTCCATGAGGAGAGGGCGGGCGCAAGATACTGCCAGCCTCCGACGTTGTGGCCTGTGTCGGCAATCGTCAGCGGGGCGTCGGCAATGTGCATCCAGCGTCCGGCAAGTCCGGTGAGCTCGCACACGGTGGCAAAGCCACGTAGAACAGCATCGTCGGGGATGGTGAATCCGGCCTGTCGCAGTTGCAGGAGCGCGGTGATGATTGTGGCGGCATTGCGCGTCTGGCAGTCGCCTGTCAGCTCGGCTTCGATGCTTGGGCCGAAGGGGGTGTCAAGATAGGTGACAGTGACGGGGGTGCGGGTGACACTGCTGAACGGGATATGGTCGGATGCGATGTGGAGCGGCACGCCAAGTTCTGCGGCGCGTTGCACAAAGACTTCACGCACCTGCGGGATGTCACCTTCGCCAAGCACTACAGGTACGCCGGGCTTGATGATGCCTGCTTTCTCGGTTGCAATGGCAGTGAGGGTGTTGCCAAGCTGCGCTGTGTGGTCGAAGGAAATATTGGTTATGACCGACAGGACGGGGGTGATGATGTTGGTGGAGTCGAGTCGTCCGCCAAGACCTACTTCGATAACTGCGATGTCAACGCCGGCTTTGGCAAACCAGTCGAAGTCCATGACAGTGGTGAGCTCGAAGAAGGAGGGGGATAGGCCGTAGCCGGCAGCGAGGTATTTTTCAAGCCATGCAACCACCTCGGTTTCGGGGATTTTCTTGCCGTTGACACGGATGCGTTCCCGGAAGTCGATGAGGTGGGGGGAGGTGAATAGCCCGACACGGTATCCGGCTGACTGGAGTACAGCGGCAATGGTGTGGGCTGTTGAGCCTTTGCCATTTGTTCCGGCGATGTGTATGGTGGGGTAGGATGCGTGCGTGTCACCGTTCAACCGTGAAAGGGTGCGGACGGTGTCGAGTCCGGGTTTGTAGGCTGCTGCTCCGATCTGCTGGAACTGGGGTGTGGCGTTGTAGAGATATTGGACTGCTTCCTGATAGGTCATAGGGGGGGAAAGATAAATGGCAGTGATGCCGTGTGGGTTATTTGAGGACGCACGGGCCGTGCAATGCGGTTCAAATAAGGTTGCTAATCTTGGGTGCGTCCCCGCCGGGGACGATTATTGGTAAGTCGTGATCGGCGTTCCACGGGCGTAAACGCCCGCGGTTAACCAAATGTCCGGCCTCCGGCCGGATGGGCGTGCTGTCGCAACGCCCCTACAGACTAATGCGGACTACATGCCTATTTGAACCACATTGCACGGGCCGTGCGTCCCTACTCTGCATATGTGGGATAAGGTGTCGATGTTGGTGCAAAATTAGGGGTTTTCTGAAAAAAAGTTGCATGATGGTGTAACTAAAGGGCGGGTTATCTCGTCATAAGAGTAAAGAATCACAAATAAACGAGCATAGCAGGCATGAATAAGTTTCTAAAAATAGCATTGGCAGCGATAATCGCAACTGGATATAGCAGCGTGGACACAATGGCGTCGGCAGAGGAGGATTTCAATCTGTTTGGTTTCGGTGAGCGCATCGAGGCTTCGTCGAAGAACGCGACAAGAAATATCACGGTGGATGGGTCGTATGATGAGTTGAAGGTGACACGCGGTATTACTGTGAATTTCACGGCAGGAAAGGGCAAAACAACTGCTAAGGTGAGCGGCCCGGAGAATCTTGTGGAACTTGCTTCGGTGAAGGTGGAGAAGGGTGTGCTGAAGGTGTCGTTTACGAAAGAGTTTAACCTGAAAGGGAAAAATATAGTTGTGGATATCACCGGGGCGCTGCCGAGTGAATACAAGGGAAGCGCGGGTGCAACGATCAATGTGAACTCGGACGTGAAGAAGCCGGGAACGCTCGAGGTGAGCGGCAGTGCCGGTGCAGACGTGAATTTCAATGGTAAGGTTTCGGGGGGCACTATTGAGGTCTCGGCCTCGGCAGGTGCGGGTGTGAATTTCAACGGGGATGTGAAGGTGCATTCCGGTGAGGTGAAAGCAAGTGCCGGTGGCGCAGTAAACATCAACAGTATAACTGCCGGAGATCTGGAGCTGAAGGCTTCGGCGGGGGGTGAAGTGACTGCTTCGGGTACGGCGAAGCGGGTAAACGCTAAAGCGTCGGCCGGTGGCGAGGTGAATATAAAGGGGCTGAAGAGCGATTCGTGCAATGTTAAGGCTTCGGCGGGTGGAGAAGTGAAGCGATGAATGGTCATTTAACACTTTTTATAGGCTAAAAGGGGTATATTTTTGCATCGCGATGTAACAAAAACGGGTTTTGTCGCGTCAAAAGGATATAAAGGAAATAGAAGTGACAACTGAAATAATGGAAAAAATGAAGAATAAAGTAATAAAAGCATTGGTCAGCCCGATAGTTGTGGTGTGCGTCTGTCTTTGTGCAGCAGCAACTTGTTTTGCACTCAGCAACGATGTGGTGATTCGCAGTATCGGCGTCGGTGAAAAGATAAAGCCCTCAAAGAACCTTATAACCAAGGTCTACTCAATCACGGAGAAGTATGATGAAATCGAGGTACACCGCGGCGTCAAGGTGGACTATAAAGTGGTAGCGGGAACTCCCTCGGCAGAAGTGACTGCTCCGGACAACCTGATAGATCATGTGGAGGTGTCGGTGAGAAAAGGTACTCTCGTGATTACGATTGAGGAGGGGGTTCAGATAAACGGCAGTATCAATACGACTGTGACCGTGAGCGGACCAGCAATCGGGGAATACTCAGCATCGTCGGCAGGCCAAATATTTGTCGAGTCGGCAATAAAGACCTCTGGAAAAATTGAGCTTGACGCAAGTTCTGCCGGCCGCATAGAATTTGCAGGGGAAATCAAAGCGAAGGAAGTTTCTATCGAGGCTTCGTCGGCATCAAAGATTATCACGGCTTCGATTGTGAGCGATGACGTGGAGATTGAGGCAAGTTCAGCCGCAAATGTTTCAGTCGATAAGGTGAAGGGTGCAAAATGTGAGGTTGAGACTTCCTCGGCAGCATCAGTCAGCATAGAAGGGTGTGAGCTCGGTAAACTTGATGCTTCTGCTTCTTCCGCTTCAAAAATATCGGTGTCGGGAACGGCAGACAACGCTACTCTCGATGCTTCGTCGGGGGCCTCGGTGGGAGGTGGAGACCTGACGGTGAAGAATGGAGCTGTAAAAAGAAAATCGTCGGGAGGACGAGTAACGACAAAGTGAATAAGTGAATATTGGATGATTGATCCCCGGGTGTGATCGCCCGGGGTTAACAATTTGTACGGCCTCCGGCCGTGTGCGGAAGAATTTGTAATTTAGGGGGATGAAGCAGAAAAGTGATGGAGCGGAGTTGCTGACGGTGATTATTCCGGTGAGAAACCGGATGGGGCTGCTGCGTGAAACGCTGAGGTCGGTCTCGGGGCAACAGGGGGTGAAGCCGGGGAAGGTGAGAATGATCGTTGTGGATAACGGTTCGACTGACGGGGCGCGGGAAATGGTGGAGCAATGGATTGAGCGTGAAGCTCCGGCATGGCTGCCTGTGGAGATGCTGCATGAGAAGAAGCCGGGGGCGTGTGCGGCGCGCAACCGCGGTGTGGCAGTGGCACATGGGGAATGGGTGATATTTTTTGACAGCGACGATGTGATGGAAGCAGATCATATAAGAAGTGTGGTCGATGCTATTGAAACAATGGGGGAGGATGCTGATGTGATATGCTGGGATGTGGCGTTCAGGAGAGCCGACGGAAAGAGGGGGATATACCGCAGCATGATGGGTGGAGATGTGTGGCTGAATGTGGTAATGCGTGGAACGCTATCGACTCAGCGTTATTGCTGCCGGCGTGATGCCGTGATTGGCGCTGGAGGCTGGGATGAAGATGTGGAGGTGTGGAATGACTGGGAGCTATCGGTAAGGTTGATCGGAAATGGTGCGCGGCTTGCGTGCAGAAAGGGGGTGCCGACGGTTACGGTTATTGAACATGATAATTCTATAACGGGGAAGTGTTTTTCGGATAAAGCGGGGAAGCGAGAGATGGCTATGGAGCGTGCAAGGTGTTATGCCCAACGCCGGGGAATGGAACGGGTGGTGCGTCTCATAGAAATGAAGGGGGCTGTACTGGCCGGTGATTATGCCCGTGAAGGGGAACGGGATCTGCCAAAGAGGCTGATTGATGAGCTGGCCGGACATGGTGTAGTGCCGCTATGGAAATTACGGATTATAGCAGGAGTGGAAAGGATGCTGGGTAGGGGAGCGTCGGTAATGGTGAAGATAGTGTAGGGCTTGCCGTGTTTTGGCTTTTGCGATGCCATGATGGGGTGAAAAAAGGAGAGGTGTTTCGCAGCTACGCAGCTCAATAATGTGGATGTTTACACCGGGTTCCCTGCGGTCACCCGGTGCTAAAGTTGTTGCGCCTGTTTCACAGGCTTGTGTGTGCTATCGCTCCATATAAATGGACTGTGGATGGGTAAGGAGTACGCGGAGCACTCAGAGATCGCGGATAATGTTATACAAGGGGATAAAAAGAGAGGACGCACGAAGTCGTGCGTCCCTGCTATTCATTTTATTAAATTGCTTTTCTACAAAGGATCAGAGGGGTTTGTAGCTTACGAAGGCTTCCATTGCTTCGTAGGATGCAAGGCCGAGATCCTGATAGAGTTTGGCGGTTGCACGGTTGCGCTCTTCGGCACGCTGCCAGAAAAGGCGGTCGTCGTCGCCAAGGAAGGGTGCGTTCTCCATCTGCGACTGGTGCTTGAGGATGGAGTTGCGCTTGAACCGAAGCTCCTCGGGGCTGATGGGCACTGCCATCTCGATGTGGTCGATTTCCCACTCTGCCCATGCACCGCGGTACATCCAGATGCGGCAGTCGGCCATCCAAGGCTCGTCCTTGAGCTCGTCGACAGCAGCAAGAACGGCGTCGGTGCAGACACGGTGTGTGCCGTGTGGGTCGGCAAGGTCACCGGCTACGAATATCTGGTGGGGCTTAACGTCGGTGATGAGACGGCGAACGATGTCGATATCGGTGCGGGTGAGGTCGCCTTTCTTGATTGCTCCGGTCTCGTAGAAGGGGAGGCGGAGGAAGTGGATGTGGTCGGGCTTTACACCGATGTAGCGGCAAGCGATCGATGCCTCGGCCTGACGGATGAGGGTCTTTACTTCGCGGATATCCTGCACGTCGATATCACCTGCCGCCTTGTGGTCGGCGGTGTGGCGGACGATTGCGCTGAGTTTCTCGTAGCCGGGGGTGTCGAAACCGAAGAGTGGTGCAACTTTGTCCATAACGAGGAAGTAGCGCAGCATATCTTCGTCGCCTACGGCAATGTTGCCTGAGGTCTCATAGGCTACATGAACGTCGTGTCCCTGATCAACAAGGCGCTTGAGTGTGCCACCCATGGAGATAACATCGTCGTCGGGGTGGGGGCTGAACACAATGACGCGCTTGGGATAGGGGTTGGCGCGCTCAGGACGGTAGGTGTCGTCGGCATTGGGCTTTCCGCCGGGCCAGCCTGTGATGGTGTGCTGAAGCTCGTTGAAGACTTTAATGTTGACGTTGTAGCCGGAGCCGTAGAGTGCAACGAGTTCGCCGAGTCCCCAGTCGTTGTAGTCCTTGTCGGTGAGCTTGAGGATGGGTTTGCCGGTCTTGCCGCAGAGCCACACTATGGCGCGACGGATGAGCTTGGGCGTCCACTCGCAAGTTGTCACTTTCCACGGATGAGCGATGCGCGTGAGCTTCTCGGCCGATGCGAGGTCGAGTGCTATGCGAGTGTGGTTGTGAGTCTGAAGGAAGGATGCGGGCACGTCGGCGGTAACAGGGCCTTCGATGGCTTTCTTGATTGCAGCCGAACGGTTTTCGCCCCATGCCATTGCCATGATGCGGGTTGAGGCGAGTATGTTGCCTATGCCGAGGGTTATTGCGGACGAGGGCACGGTGTCGGTGCCGAAGTTGGACGCAATTGCCTGACGTGTCTCACCGCTGAGGAGGACGAGACGGCAGGCTGATGATGAGAGGGATCCGGGCTCATTGTAGCCGATGATTCCGGCAGGGCCTACCTCGCAGATGGTGAGGTCGAGTCCGCCGCAG
Source organism: uncultured Porphyromonadaceae bacterium (assembly GCA_947176995.1). Taxonomy (GTDB): domain Bacteria; phylum Bacteroidota; class Bacteroidia; order Bacteroidales; family Muribaculaceae; genus JAFLTL01. The sequence goes on from CAMWSY010000024.1 coordinate 14,536, forward strand.
TCGGCGATCTCCTGCTCGTAGTCGCGGCAGAGGTGGAAGATGTCCTCGCGTGTTGCGGAAGTGGTGAATGAATGCACGTTTTCTTCCTTGACATTCACTTTGTCAAGAAGAATTGCGCGCAGACGGGAGAGCGTGGAGGGTCCGTCGGGTATCACGGGGTAGAACTCGGCGAGGTTGAAAACGATAACGTTTTCAAAGGATATCTCGCCTTTCTCATATAGGCGCACGAGCTCGGCATAGACGGGGGCGCAGTTTGCACCGACGCCGAATGCGATCACGCAGTTTCCCTTGGTCTCGACGTTTTTCTTGATCACGCGCACAATGTGGTGTGCAAGATAGTCGGAACCGTCGGGTACGGTCTCGAAGATGCGGGTGTAGATCTTTTCCTCACGAGTGAGTGCAGCGACGTCAATGTCGGACTGCGGCTCGTAGTATCGACGAGATACGGTGTCGATCTTGATCTGCGAACTAAGATTGGGTTTCATTTCAAGAGGTGTATTGATATGAAGCAAAATAAATTTACTGCAAAGATAGTGAGTTTAGGGCAACAAACCGTCATCTGCGGGCGAGAATCGTGGCGGAACGGTGCGGAACAGTGATTTTTCCGCCTCGTGAGGTGGCGAGTCCTTCGGGGTTTATGTCGCCGTCGGTTGCAATGACCGTCCAGTCGGCCCGGGGAACGGAAACAACGGTGTCGTCGTCAGAACCGTTGAAGATTATTTTTATCTCATTCCACTCGTCGCCGTTGGCATGGTTGAGTATCGAATAGGAGATGAGATTGGGAACGGTAGTCTTGTCGAAAACGATGTTGCGGGCAATGTCGTCGGCTGATGTCATGCGGAATGCGGGGTGACTGCGGCGCAGCGCGATGAGGTTGCGGTAATAGTCGAACAGGGCTGCATTGTCGTGCTTGAGGTCCCAGTTGATTGAGTTGATTGAGTCGGGGGACTTGTAGGAGTTGTGGACTCCCTGCTTGTCGCGGAATATTTCTTCACCGGCAAACATGAATGGTGTGCCCTGTGAGGTGAAAACGATAGTCTGGGCGAGCTTTGCAGCACGCTGGCGCTCTGCCGGGGTCGCGTCGGGCATGGAGGCGTTGAGCTTGTCGGTGAGGGTGAGGTCGTCGTGGCATGAGACGTAGTTAATGACCTGTGCGGGGGTCTTGGCGTAGGGCTTTTTTGAGTTGTTGCCACGGGAGTAGTCGACCTGAGGGTGTGGTGTAGCTC
>CAMWSY010000025.1 GCA_947176995.1 uncultured Porphyromonadaceae bacterium
GTATAATGATTTCTATTTTAATAATTTCCATTACGCCGATACCGGCTATTGAATCCGATTTCACACGCAACGGTGCAAATTTAACTTTTTATTTTGAATAACCCAAACGTGCAAGCACATCGTTGCTTACGTCTATTCGGGGTGAGGCGAAAATTATTTCAGTAGCCGATGCGCGGTCGATGATGGCCTGATACCCTTTTTCATCGGCAAGTTTCTTGATCGCTTCATAGATTTCATTCTGGATCGGCTCTACAAGTGCCACACGCTTCTGATAGAGTTCACCCTCCGGTCCAAAGTAAGCGTAACGCATTTCTGCGGCACTCTTCTCGACCGAGGCTATCTGATCCTCGCGTTCACGACGCTGCTCCAGTGTCAGATACACGGCCTCAGCCTGATAGTTCTGATACATTTGCTGCGCTTCGTTCTGCTTCTTTTCAATCTCTTTCTGCCACTTCGACGAGAGCTGGTTAAGCTCCTCATTTGCCATTTCGTAGGCAGGTATATTGCGGAGGATGTACTCCATATCCACGAGGGCGAATTTCTGTGCCTGTGCGCCGGCGGCACACCCAACGGCAACCAGCAAAGCTATAATAAGTTTTTTCATAGGTCTATTTCTCTTGTTTAAATCACTTCAATAGTTAGACAATCAAATGACCCTTTTGGTTTAATCGCCGCATTAGAATTCCTGACCGAGGATGAAGTGGAAGTGGCTTCCACCCTTCTCGCCGTAAACGCGGTCAAAGCCATAAGCCCAGTCGATACCCATCATGCCCACCATCGGCAGGAAGATACGAACACCGGCACCCGCACTGCGTTTCATGCTGAACGGATTGAACGACTTGACCTCGGTCCACGCATTACCACCCTCGGCAAACACAAGACCGTAGATTGTGGTCGACGTCTGGAGCATGAACGGGAAGTGAAGCTCCATGCCCAGTCGCGTGTAGGCGTAACCCTCGCGGCCCCAAGGAGTGAGAGCACCGTTCTCATAACCGCGCAAACCTATCGTCTCCGTTGCGTATGTGTAAGAGCCCGTCATGCCGTCACCACCCACATAGTACGTTTCAAACGGCGATTTGAGATACTTGTTGTAGCTGCCGAGCAATCCGAAATCGGCGCGCGTCATCAGCACGAGAGTGTATGTGCCGTCAGGATTGATAAGCGGAGTATAGGTGCGCGAGCGGAATGCAAGCTTCCAGTATTCAATCCACTTGTAGAGTTTCTCCTTAGCCTCGGTGGTATTCTGCTTGTAGAGAGCCTCCCAGTTTTTCTTTCCGAACAGAGATGCAGGAGGAGTTGCGTGCAGACTCAGTGAGAACATCGAGCCCGAACGCGTGTAGAGCGGGTTATCGATACTTGAGCGAGCCAGAGTCAGACCAAACACGATCGAGTTCGACACACCATTGTTCATGTAATAAAGATACTCCCAGTTCTTCAGGTTATACCAGTTGTACGAAACGTCGGCGGTCAGCGAGAAATAGTCGTCAGGCCAGCTGAGCTGCTTGCCGAACGCAAATGTTATACCTGCCATCTGCAAGTACTTGTTCGGGTCGTATGCATTCTCGTAGCTGTTGCTGTAGTAGTCGTTGTAACCGTTACCATAGCCATAACCGTAGCCATATCCGTAACCATATCCATACCCGTAACCGTATGCTGCGTTCTGCCACATACTGTTGTAGTACGATGAGTTCACACCCGTCTGACGGCTGTAGTAGGCCGACACCTGAAGCGAGTTCGGACGGCGGCCACCGAACCACGGATCAAGGAACGATACCGAGTAAGCCTGATAGTAGCGGGCATTCGTCTGAGCCGACACGGTGAATGTCTGTCCCTCACCCTGCGGGATGATTCCGCGATATGAGCCCGGCTTAAAGAGGTTTTTGATTGAGAAGTTGGTGAACTTCAGTGCAACCTTGGCTATCACACCCGTCTGTCCCCAGCCGAGCGAGAACTCCACTTGGTCATTTGCCTTAGATGTCAGGTCAAACACGATGTCGACAGTACCGTTTTCCTCATTAGGTTCAGGGCGCAGATCCATCGACTCCGGGTCGAAGTGTCCTGTCTGGGCGATTTCACGTGCCGAACGCATCAAGTCGCTCTTGCTGAAGAGCTCACCCGGCTTCACGCGCAGTTCGCGGCGGATAACCTTCTCATAGAGGCGGTCATTACCATTGATCACAACCTTGTTGATGCGTGCCTGCGGTCCCTCAAACATTCTGAGCTCAAGATCTATCGAGTCACCCTTCACATTCTTTTCTATCGGCACGAGCTGATAGAAGAGATAACCGTTGTCCATGTAATAGTTTGCCACGGCATCCTCATCCTCACTCAGGCGCTTGTTCAGAAGTTTCTGGTTATAGACCGCACCCGGCTCAATACCGAGCAGCCAGTTGAGGCGGTCGGTTTCAAGCACCGTGTTACCTACCCATGAAATGTCGCTGATGTAATATTTCGGGCCCTCCTCGAGAGTGATATACACATCCACAGTCTTGTCATCGTAAGGCACCACGCTGTCGGCGATGATCTTGGCGTCGCGGTAACCCTTCTCGTTGTACTTGTCTATAATGCGGCCGAGGTCATCCTCATAGTCGCTTTCCACAAATTTCTTCTGACGAAATAGATTGAGAAGTTTACCCTTCTCGTTGGTTTTCTTCATCACACGCTGCAAAGCGTTGTCCGACATCACCTCATTGCCGTCGATATAGATTTTGTGGACCTTTACCTTGTCATGCTTGTTCACCGAGATATTCACGATAGCCGAATTGGGAGCCGACACATCCTCGATAAGATCGATCTTCACATCGGCATTACCGAAGCCCTTTCCGTTGTAATATCCCTTGATGATAGTTTTTGCGCGGTTCACGATATTCTGGGTGATCTGGTTACCCACCATCAGATTCAGTCGCTCAGCAAGATCCTCGCGCTCACTCTTTTTCACACCCTCATACTTCACCGCCGAGATACGCGGCTGTGTGCGCAGTGCGATCTCCAGCCATGCTTTATTGCCTACCGTCTTCGTCACCTTCACCTGAGCTTGGGCGAAAAGACCCTGACGCATGAGGCGTTTCACCGCCGAAGTAATGTCATTGCCCGGTATGTCAATTATATCACCCACTTTTAGACCCGAGTATCCTATGACGATATAGTCCTCATAGTTATCATTGCCGGTGACCTGAATATCAGCTATCTCATAGCTTCGGGGCATCGACGAGAAGATCACGGCAGGGTTATAGACAGTGTCGGTATCCGCCTGTTGTCCCGATGCGGCCATTGCTCCGAGCAGGAGGAATAAACATGCTATATAACTCTTTTTCAACATATCGGATGTGATAAATGATTCTTTTCTTTTAATTTGTTGGTCGGCCACTGGAGTCACTTGTTTTCTTCAACTTGCTCTCCGGTGAGTCCGAAGCGGCGCTGGCGTCCTTGGAAAACGGCGATAGCCTTGCGGAGCGCGGCTTCGTCGAAATCTGGCCAGTATGCGGGAGTTAGATATATCTCTGTGTAAGCGATCTGATACAGCAGGAAATTGCTCACGCGGAAATCCCCACCGGTGCGTATCAGCAGATCTGGGTCAGGCATATCCGCAGTGGCGAGAGCGGCGGCCACATCGCCATCGGTGATAGCCGCGGGATCAATCTCGCCGGCAGCTGCTTTGGCGGCGATTTTCTTTACCGCCTCCTTGATTTCCCAGCGCGAAGAGTAGCTTATGGCAAGCACCAGAGTGAGCCCGGTGCAACCCGAAGTATCCTCCACACACTTGTTCAGACGCTCGAAAGCAAAGGCAGGCATCCTCGAGGTGTCGCCTATCACTTTCATCCTCACGTTGTTTTTTATCAGATCTGGAGTCTCACGTTCTATAGCGGTGACGATAAGATGCATCAGAGCGTCCACCTCCTCTTTAGGGCGGTTCCAGTTCTCGGTCGAGAAAGTGTAGAGAGTGAGATATTTTATACCGAGACGCGAGGCCGCTTCTGTCACCCGGCGCACAGCAACCACACCCTCGACATGACCGGCCGTACGGTCAAGGCCGCGCGACTGCGCCCAGCGTCCGTTGCCGTCCATGATTATGGCCACATGTGCCGGGACGCGCGCCATGTCTATAGCGCTGTCCTGCTCCTTAGGGGTAACTATGTCGGTATTCTCTTTCATCTCATTTAGTCAAAATAGTGACATGTCGGGCAACGCTCGCCAAACTCATAGGAGATTCCCACCGTCAGCGTCGAGAGCCAGTCGGTATTCTTCAGCCAGCTGCCCTTTATGCCATATAAATCGGCATTCCCGTCGAGGCCGTCGGTGAAACCTTTTGCCATCGAGAATTCTCCCCACAGATTCAGGCGGGGCCTGATCCTGTATTTCACGCCGAGAGCCAGCGGAAGCACCGGGGCGACTGTCACACCGCTCCCGCGCTGACTTGCCGCTATCATTCCGGCGCCGGCCGCAATGTAGGGAGTCCATCGCGACAGATGCTTGAACGTTTCACCCTCTCCGTAAGCGAAGAAGTTGAACTCGGCTCTCACCGTCAGGTCACCGAGTGTCGACCTGAAATGCGATGCTGCGCCATGAGGCAGTTCGCCTCCCGCGCCATCGCTGTTCCCCGATATTCCGGCCACTCCACCCATCAGGCGGAAACTCCACCGGGAATCAAGGATATATCCGCCCCACACCGACAGTCGGCCGCCGGGATGGGCGAAAGGATTGCTCTGATTGTAGTCGCCAAGATACCCGCTCATGCCCGCGGCTGCACCGGCTTCCCACCGGTAAGCCGACTCCTGTGCGTTCACCGATAGCGACAGGAAGGCAAGAACAACTATCGCGGCGACACGGCGCATAAGCCTCCGCTATGCGTCCCGCTTATTGCAGCGGCTTGATTGTGAGGTAGCCGAGCACACCTCTCCACATTTCCGGCAGGAACGTCCCGTTCACATCATAGCCTCCTGTGAGATAGATGTAGGGAGCGTCCCACTCTGTGATCGGGCGCACGGCACGTGAAGTGATCTCATGGCGGGCAACAACAGCCGAAGCCGAGTAGCGCGCCTTGAGTTCCGGAGGGAGTTGCTTGAGCTTGTCGGCCTCAAACCAGTGCATACCCATGTCGTTGGAGTAATGCACATTCTTCACAAGTGTATTGTCGGCAAGCTTGCCGCCCATCACCACAAGCACCTCGCGCTCGCTTGTGCGCCAAGTTGTTGTGTCTGTTTCATTGAAAGTATAGGGGAAAACCGTGCGTCCCTCGGCTGCGGCGAGAGTGCCGTTGCTGATGCACGCCCACCTTTCACCGTCAAAGCCCCATGTGTCACCCGACAGAGTGCCGTCAGCCTTGCGGCCGCCCACTATATAGCCCTGAGGCTCCACACCCCAGCTCACCGTCATGCACACCATTTCGCTTGTGCCCGACACAGGGAGATCAGCCGGAGCAGCCGTAGCCTCAGCCTGACCGGGATAGACACGGGTCATCGGTTTCCCTTCGTCATCCATCAGGCATCCCACGATTTTGTCACCGAATGCGCCGTAGATGTTTGTCATTGTCACTCCGCCACACACCGTCCATGTCTCACCCTCATCGTCCGACACATAGAGAGCGTCATTCTCATCGAGTATGTACAGTTTGCCGTCCGTAGTGCCTGTGAGACTGCTCACCACCGGGCTGAAAGCGTCAAACGTCACCTCACGCGGCTGCCATGAATCCTTGTCAAAAGGATCGTCGGTCACAGCGATCGAGTATGCAGTCCTGCTTGCCGTCAGCATGAGATACTTCCCGGCTGTTTCAATCGTCTTTTGCTGCCTGATCGCGCTGGTCGACGACGGGAGCTTGCCCGTCATCTGAGTCCAGTATATCGAATCCACAGGCTGCTCATACACGTTTATCCACGCCTTGTAATTGCGTCCGGCAGTGCCGTCGAAACTTGCCACATGGATCGTTACCGGCCCCTTGGCGAAGTTTATCGAATCAGTAGCGTTGGTCAGATAATTCACCGTCGTGTCTGAGCCATTCTTTGTCTTGAACAGAATATCCGTTGCCGAGCACTCATCCGTCTCGATGGTCAGCACCATGCGCGAGATGTCCGTGCCATAAGGTAGCGGCTGCGCATTGTAGATTTCCCCCTTATCGAGGTCAATCGAGAAAAATACCGAATCAAGATTATTGAGAATATGCTCGTTGGCCGTCAGTGAAAATCCTGTGATGGCCGTGCTTGAATAAACGTAGGTATATTCATTCACGTCGTAGGAGCTGTTGCACGACGTTGTGACTCCACCGATCAGAGTGGAGGCGACTGCAAGAATGCAACAGATTGCGGAATATTTTGTCATATCTATGATGATGAATTGGCAGGCCGGGAATAGCCTCAGACATGAAACCTGAGGCCACAGACAGCCTACAAGCCGCAAAAGTAGTAAAACTTTCCTGTAACTCACGCCTTTTATTGCCAAAAAATATTTTGAGTTGCGAAACTATGTTAACCTTTTGTGCAAAGATAACAACATCTCCATTGAAACAGATGTGTTAAATGTCCACAACACCACGTGCGGCAACATCTGGTGATTTTTTGATAAGCATTCAGCCTCTTTTTAGGATTTTTGGGTTAAATTTGCCATTGAAACTGTCAAAACATCATCACAAACAACGATGAATTCATCAAGCCTCGTTTCAATCAGCGACCTGTCGAAAGAGGAGATTATGCGTCTGCTCGCACAGGCAAGGCACTTTGAGTTGAATCCTAATCAGAAGATTCTCGACGGAAAAGTTGTCGCAACTCTCTTTTTTGAGCCTTCCACGCGCACACGTCTGAGTTTCGAGACCGCAGTAAACCGGCTCGGAGGGCGTGTCATCGGCTTCAGCGACGCTTCATCAACAAGCACATCAAAAGGCGAAACGCTCAAAGACACCATAAAGATGGTGAGCAACTATGTCGACCTTATCGTGATGCGGCATTTCCTTGAGGGAGCGTCGAGATATGCCACTGAAGTTACCGATGTTCCGGTCATCAACGCCGGCGACGGAGCCAACCAGCACCCGTCGCAGACAATGCTCGACCTATACTCGATCTACAAGACTCAGGGACGCCTCGACAATCTCACCATCACTCTCGTGGGTGACCTCAAATACGGCCGCACGGTTCACTCCCTCATCATGGCGATGCGCTACTTCAACCCCACATTCCGTTTTGTGGCATGCGACGAGCTGAAGATGCCCGAAGAATACAAGGAAGTATGCCGCCAGAACGGCATAAAGTACACCGAGCACAAAGAGTTCTCCAAAGAAGTCATCGACACATCCGACATCATCTACATGACCCGTGTGCAGCGTGAGCGGTTTGCCGATCTCATGGAATATGAGAAAGTCAAGGATCTCTATACGCTCCACAACGCAATGCTCGACGGAGCGCGCGACAATCTACGCATTCTCCATCCACTCCCCCGTGTCAACGAGATCAACCCCGACGTCGACGACAACCCCAAAGCCTACTACTTCCAGCAGGCGCAGAACGGTCTGTATGCACGTCAGGCACTCATCTGCCGCTCACTCGGCATCGACATCCCACAGGAACCACTCTCAATCAGCAATCAGAAATAAGCAATGAGCAAGCAGGAACTGGCCGTTGCGGCCCTGCGCAACGGCACCGTCATTGACCACATACCGCCGCAGGCTCTCTTCCAGTGCGTCAAGATTCTCGGAATAGAGCTTCTCGACAAGCAGCTGACCATAGGCAACAATCTTCACAGCTCCAAGCACGGGGCAAAAGGCATTATCAAAGTAGCCGACACATTCTTTCCCGAGGCTGTACTCGACCGCATTTCAATCATTGCGCCCGATGCGGTCGTCAACACAATCCGCGATTACGAAGTGGTTGAGAAACGCCGCGTCGAGCTCCCCGACACTGTCGTCGGCATCGTCAAGTGCGACAACCCCAAGTGCATCACCAACCACGAGCCTATGCGCACAAAATTTGCTGTCATCGACCGCAACGCCGGCCTGCTGAGGTGTCACTACTGCAACCACACAGTCAGCTCCCTCAAAGCCACGCTCCTATGAAACAAGTGTGGAGACCGGGCACGATGATCTACCCCCTGCCTGCCGTGCTTGTGAGTTGCGGCGACAGTGAGAAGTCCAATTTCCTCACCGTGGCGTGGACCGGCACTATATGTTCCGATCCTGCCATGTGCTACGTCTCAGTGCGCCCCGAGCGTCACAGCTACGCGCTCATCAAAAAGCACATGGAGTTCACCATCAACCTCACCACAGCCGGCATGGCACGTGCCACCGACTGGGCCGGTGTGCGTTCCGGACGCGACTACGATAAGTGGAAAGAAACCGGACTCACCCCTGAGCCGGGCATTGCCGTAGCCTGCCCCTCCATCAAGGAATCGCCCGTGTCTATCGAGTGTCGTGTGCGCGACATCATTTCCCTCGGCAGCCACGACATGTTCATCGCCGAAGTCCTCAACGTGCTCGCCGATGAAAAATACCTCGACCCCGCCACTGGCAAATTCAGCCTCGAGAACGCCTCACCCCTCGTCTATTCCCACGGCGGTTACTACCGTCAGGGCGACTACATCGGTCACTTCGGCTTCTCTGTTAAAAAGAAAAAGTAAATCACCCCTATATCTTCTTATGGAACAAGACAAAACAATTTTTGAGCTTATCGAGAAAGAGCACAACCGTCAGAAAAAAGGCATCGAGCTGATTGCATCTGAAAACTTCGTCAGCGACGAGGTGATGCGTGCAATGGGATCATGCCTGACCAACAAATATGCCGAAGGCTATCCCGGTCACCGTTACTACGGAGGCTGTCAGGTTGTCGACGAAGTAGAGCAGCTCGCTATCGACCGTATCAAGAAGATTTATGGTGCTGAGTACGCCAACGTGCAGCCTCACTCAGGCGCACAGGCCAACATGGCCGTGTTCATGTCGGTGATGCAACCCGGCGACAAGTTCCTCGGGCTCAACCTTAGTCACGGCGGTCACCTCAGCCACGGAAGCCCCGTCAACTTCTCCGGCCTAATGTTCAAGGCCTTGGAATACAACGTGCGAGAGGACGACGGACGTGTTGACTATGAGCAGATGGAAGAAGTGGCACGCCGAGAGCGTCCCCGCCTCATCGTGGGTGGAGCAAGTGCCTACACCCGTGAGTGGGATTATGCCCGTATGCGCGCGCTCGCCGACGAGATCGGAGCCATTCTCATGATCGACATGGCTCACCCTGCCGGACTTATCGCAGCCGGTCTGCTCGACAACCCGGTGAAATATGCCCACATCGTCACCTCCACCACCCACAAGACTCTCCGCGGCCCGCGCGGCGGAATCATCCTTCTCGGAAAAGATTTTGACAATCCTTGGGGAAAAACTACCCCCAAAGGTGTTATAAAGAAAATGTCGTCGCTCATCGACTCTGCCGTCTTCCCCGGCGTGCAGGGCGGGCCTCTCGAGCATGTCATTGCAGCCAAAGCTGTTGCCTTCAACGAAGCGCTCCAGCCTGAGTACGTTGACTATCAGAAGCAGGTGAAGCTAAATGCCGCTACCATGGCACAGGCATTGGTCGACAAAGGCTACAAGATCGTCTCAGGAGGAACCGACAACCACTGCATCCTTGTCGATCTTCGCACCAAATTCCCCGACCTCACCGGTAAGGTAGCTGAAAAAGCCCTTGTTGAGGCTGACATTACCGCCAACAAGAACATGGTGCCTTTCGACTCCCGCAGCCCGTTCCAGACATCGGGAATCCGCCTCGGCACACCGGCCATCACCACCCGTGGAGTCAAGGAGGACAAGATGGGCGACATCGTCGAGATGATCGACACAGTCCTGAAAGCTCCGACCGACGGGCAGGTCATCGCATCTGTGCGCTCCGAGGTCAACAAGCTCATGGAAAGTTATCCTATTTTTGCTTGGTAACACAATTGCCCGGCTTAACCAACCACACGTTCCCACTGAATTGAAACTGCTGTTCTATCGCATATATCAGGTGATAATCATGGCACCGCTTCTGCTGGTGCTGACAGCTGTCACCGCCATCGTCACCGCCACAGGATCAATCCTGTTTGGCGGGCGTTGGTGGGGATACTGGCCTCCCCACATCTGGGCGCGGCTATTTTGTCTGCTCACAATGGTCAGAGTCACGGTAAAAGGGCGTGAGAATATATCCAAGGGCACATCCTACGTCTTTGTGGCAAACCATCAGAGCTCCTATGATATATTCGCCATCTACGGTTATCTTGGACACAACTTCAAGTGGATGATGAAAAAATCGCTTGAGCGCATCCCGCTCGTCGGGTTCAGCTGCAAGCGGTCAGGTCACATCATGGTGGACCGCAGTAGTCCGCAAGCCATACGCCAGACAATCCAGAACGCCGAGCGGCAGCTGAAAGACGGCATGTCGCTGGTCGTGTTCCCCGAGGGATCACGCACATTCACCGGGCGCATGGGGCGCTTCAAGAGAGGAGCATTCATGCTTGCGTCAGAGTTCAGACTCCCCATCGTGCCGCTTACAATCGACGGAGCTTATGAGGTCATGCCCCGCACGGGCAAGATTCCACACTGGGGGCACATCACACTCACAATTCATCCACCCGTCCCCGCTCCGGAGTCAGAGCACTGTCAGCCGCTTATCGACAGTATCCGCGCCACAATCGACTCGGCGCTTCCACCTTCTCACCGTGATCAGGATCAGGGATCGGGCAATAAGAAATCCGCTACAATTTAGTTTTTTATTAATTAATATCCACACCACACTATGAAACAACTTCGTACGCTTCTGGTGACAGCTGTCATCATCGCAACTTCGGTCATCTCGGCATCAGCTCAGTTCAAATGGGGTATTCAGGCCGGTATCGCAGCCAACAAACTGCACTTCTCTGAAAAGACTTTCAACTCATCCAACCGCGTGGGATTTGTCGGTGGTCCTACAGCTGAGTTCACGATCCCCGTTATCGGCATCTCATTTCAGGGATCACTTCTCTACGTGCACCGCACAAGCGCCTTCAGCGACGATCAGAGCAACAAACAGACCCTCAAGCGCGACTACCTCACCGTGCCCATCCACTTCAAGTGGGGCCTTGGTCTTCCCATCGTAGGCCGCGTGGTTTCTCCCTTCATCTTCACCGGTCCCTCTTTCTCCTACATGGTTTCCAAAGACAAGGACGCTCATGGCATCAACAGCCGCAAAGGCGACATGGCATGGGACTTCGGTGCTGGTCTCACACTTATCAACCACCTTCAGGTCAAAGCCGGCTACAGCCTCGGTTGCACCCGCGCCGCTGCCCTTGTTCATGCCGACAAAGGATTCAATCGTAAAATACGCGATAATTACTGGACAGTTACTGTCGGTTATCTGTTCTGAAAAAGTTTAGATGAACGATTATACACTTTACCGCTTCCGTCTGTCATCCTCATCGCCGCTGGGCGATGTGGATGACAGCGTTTCTTTCACACTCTCCGATGGTGGCGATGTGCTTGCATCTCTGCTTGCGCCCATCGGTTTTGAGTCCTTCTCGACCGATCCCGCCGACGGGAGTGTAATGCTTGCCTATATCCCCGAGAAGTTGACCGATGATGCCGCCACGCGTGACGCCGCAGCATCTTTAGCCGACCTTACTGCTGGTGCAGTCACAGCCACAGTCGACTCCGTGGAGAAAATCGAGGGACAGGACTGGAATGAAGAATGGGAGAAACACTACTTCCAGCCCATTGTCGTGGCCGGACGGTGCGTCATTCACAGTTCATTCCACAAAGACTACCCCATCTGCCCACTCGACATCACGATCGATCCCAAAATGGCATTCGGGACTGGCCATCACGCCACGACCTCACTCATGGCGCGCTTTCTGCTCGACAACGACATTACAGGGAAAAGCGTCATCGACATGGGCACAGGCACTGGGCTTCTCGCTATTATTGCCGCAATGCGTGGTGCCTCACCCGTTACAGCAATCGAGATAGATCCGCCCGCAAAGGACAACGCAGTGGAGAACGTCGCGCTCAACGGTCACAGTGAAATCAATGTTATCCTTGGCGACGCATCGGCTCTCACCGGTGTTGCGCCGGTCGACATCTTCCTTGCCAACATAAACCGCAACGTGATCCTCGCTGACCTCCCGGCCTATGCCGAACATCTTAAGCCCGGCGGCATCATGGCACTGAGCGGATTTTATGAGCAGGATATCGAAATGCTGCTCGAAGCTGCCGCACCACTCGGTCTGGTCGAGAACAGCCGCAGCACAGCCGATACCGGCTGGTCATCCCTCACCCTTAAACGTCGATAAACCATCCCATGACAAAACGCCTGCTTCTTCCGGCACTTGCACTTTGCTTCACTCTGATGAGTGCCTTCGCCGAGTTACCCGAGAAAGACACCATCACGTTTCAGGGAACTCCGAGAACTTATCGCATGTATATTCCCGAAGGACTTGAAAAAGGAGCACCGCTCTGCCTCTATATCCACGGCTACAGCTCTCAGGGGCGATGGGTTGCCGACCTTAATGCGGCCGCCGACCGCCATGGATATGCAATCTGCTATCCCGACGGGCTTCCCGATTCCAAAGGCAAAGAGAGCTGGAACGTCGGTTACCCCTCGCAGTACAACATGGCCGATGACCAGCCCTTCATAAGAGCCCTTGTTGCCGAAGTCTGCAAGAAATATGATCTTGACCCGGAGGAAGTCTTTTGCACAGGCAGTTCAAACGGAGGTGACATAATCTACCAGATGCTCTACACAGAGCCCGATATGTTCAAGGCCTACGCATCGGTAGCAGGTCTCACCTTCTGCAATGTTTTTCTCGACAAGCGCCTCACTATGCCCGTGCCGTTTATGGAGATACACGGTACCGACGATAAAGTGTCGATGTGGGGAGGTGACCCCGGGAACACCGGTGGCTGGGGGCCTTACGTTTCCGTTCCCGTAGCTGTGGGGGCTGTTGCGGCCAACAACCGCTGTCAGTCCTATCGGATCGAGGACGCGCCTGTGAAGCCCGATGCAACCCACTCGGCAAAACGTCACATCTACTACGACTCCCCCTATGGTTACGATGTTGAGCTTTACGAGATCGTGGGAGCGCCACATTCATGGCACAGCAAAGATATAGACACCGGTGAGATCATCCTGAGTTTCTTTGACCGCTATCGCAAGAAATAACCACAGACACCTGAACCATGAACAGATTTCTTGCCACACTCGCTGCAACCTCAGCGATATTAATAATTCAGTCCTGTTCCGGCGAATCGGCACGCAATTCAGCAGCGCGCGACCGCGGAATTGTCGATGCCAACGCATTCATCGATCTCGCTTCGCAGAAAAAGATTTCCCAGCTCCGGCTACAGTCTTTCCTTCTCTCAGTACGCGACAAGGAGTACCGTTTGCGTCAGGCCGGAGAGACCGAAGCTGCCGAGCTCTATATATCATCTTTTGAAACTCAGTTGCGCGACAGCGTTCCTGACCTATATTTACTTATAGTACCCGAGAAATAAACCACATCACTATTCAATACCACATCTTGCAATGAAAAAAATCCTGCTGCCGCTACTTCTCGGCGCATCACTCACAGCCGGAGCACGACAATACTGGACACTCGACCCGACGGCAAACTCTATAGTCTGGAACGTCGACAGCACATCCTACGGCCACACCGATCACATCGAGATGGCAGGAAAACACATAGCCACTGTTCTGCGCTACGGCGTAAACCCCGATGGATCATTCGGGATTGACAAGTCGCTGGTATTTCCTATGCTGCGCACTATTCCCAACAACACCCACGCAAGTTTCCAGCGCCGTGTCACCCACGATATCGTGCGCGACATGATGATCGGCCGCAACCCCATGAAAGAAACAGTGAAGCAGGTGCGCATCACCGACGGATGCCTTGAAGTCGAGAGCAATCTCAACGGCGCACGCATGGGACAGCTTGAACTCACCCGCCGCTACTTCCCTTCGACCGACGGGCGCGCATTCATCGAGCTTTACACAGTAAAGAACATCGGCAAGAATACCGTTGAGATAGAAGTGCCGGCACTTGATCAGCGGCTTACCACAAACGAAGCCGAAGGTATTGATGCGCCCTTCACCGTCTGCATGATGAGCGAAGGCACTCCCGGTATCGCTCTTGCTCCCGGCGAAACAATTGATTTTTCAGTCATAAACACCGCCACCAAGAAAGGGGAGACTGTCGGAAAATTCAACGCTGCCGACGAGTATGCCAAGCGTAAGGCTCTTGCCTCACAGCTTGCAGGATCGCTACGCCTCCACACACCCAACGACACCCTCAACCGCCTCATGGATTTCGCCAAGCTGCGCGTGTGTGAGAGCATCTACGCCACCAAGGGCGGCCCTCTGCAAGGCCCCGGAGGCGAAAGCTACTATGCCGCTATCTGGGCAAACGATCAGGCTGAGTATGCCAACCCCTTCTTCCCCTTCACCGGCTACGACTACGCCAACGAGTCGGCCGAGTGCTCATTTGACCACTTCGCCCGCTTCATGAACGACAAGGGAGAGCCAATCCCCAGTTCCATCATCGCCGAGGGCGACGATTACTGGAACGGTGCCGGCGACCGCGGAGATGCAGCCATGATAGCCTACGGCGCATCGAGATACGCGCTTGCCAATGGCGATGCCGCAACAGCACGACATCTGCTTCCGCTCATTGAGTGGTGTCTTGAGTTCAGCCACAACAAGATCAATGCCGACGGAGTTGTCAATTCCGACTCCGATGAGCTCGAAGGACGTTTCCCCTCCGGCGAAGCAAATCTCTGTACCAACTCGCTCTACTACGACGCGCTCCTCTCAACCGCCTATCTGCTCGACGATCTCGGCATAGACAAGGCCAAAGCGCGCACCTACCGCAATCAGGCGGCCGAGTTGCGCAAGAACATGGAGAAATACTTTGCCGGACCGGTCGAGGGCTTCGACACCTACGCCTACTACAAAGGCAACGATATCCTCCGCGCATGGATCTGCATTCCTCTCACAATGGGAATCTACGACCGCACGGACGCTACTGTCGATGCGCTTTTCTCACCGCGTCTGTGGACTAAGAACGGCCTGCTGACCGAGGCCAACGATAAGACATTCTGGGATCGATCCACTCTCTACGCACTTCGCGGAGTGTTTCAGGCAGGACGCCCTGATAAAGCTCTCCCCTTCCTTGAGAGCTACACATCCACACGTCTGCTCGGCGACCATGTGCCCTACCCCATCGAGGCATGGCCTGAAGGAAGCCAGCGCCATCTCTCTACCGAGAGCGCGCTCTATGCCCGCATATTCACTGAAGGTCTTTTCGGCATACGCCCCACAGGTCTGCGCAGTTTCGACCTGACTCCCTCGCTCCCTTCCTCATGGGACGACATGTCGCTGACCGACATCAAGGCATTCGGCAACGATTTCTCTATTGCCGTTCACCGCGTGTCACCTGAAAAAATAAATGTCAGCGTCACTAAAGCCGACGGTAGCAAAGTCCTTGACCGCACTATCAAAGCCGGCACGACAGTCAGGGTCAAACTCTAAAAAGCATTTCCCGTAAGCATAAAAAAAGCTGCGTCATCCACGGCGCAGCTTTTCTATTTTTACCTGAATGTCATTCACTGACCACATTATACTTTTTCAGCAGCATTGCCGGTTGCCACGACTGCTTGGCATAACGGAGTCCGGGATCGCCGCACTCTTCCTCGCGGTTCAGGAAACGCAGATCTGGGTACTTA
>CAMWSY010000026.1 GCA_947176995.1 uncultured Porphyromonadaceae bacterium
CCTCAACGGCACGCGCATGGGGAGCGGCAACAAAGTTTATCAGGGAGCCGTGATAGGAGCCACCCCGCAGGACTTCCGCTGGAAAGGCGAGAAAACCTACTGCTTCATCGGAAACAACAACGTTATCCGCGAGCACGTGATCATCAATCTCGGCATCAATCCCGCCGGCGGAACGCACATAGCCGATGAAAACTTCATTATGGCCAATGTTCATCTCGGCCATGACTGCACCATAGGCTCGCATTGCGTGCTCGGCAACGGAGTGACCTTCGGCGGAAGCGTCAAGGTAGGCGACTGCGCTATCCTTTCGAGCAACTCCATCATGCACGAAGGTTCTCACATTGGTGATTGGGTGCTTGTCAAAGGCGGATGCCGCATCTCAGGCAACGTGCCCCCTTATGTCATCGTGGCTCACAACCCCGTCAGCTACTTTGGCGTGAACGCCTACGTGATGCGCAAGGGAGGTTTCGACCCCGAGACAATCGACGACATAGCCAAAGCCTACCGCCACGTTTATCAGAGCGGAACTTCGGTATTCAACGCGCTCAAGCGCATCGAGGATGACGTGAAGGCCGGCGAATACCGCGACAAGATCATTGACTTCGTGCGCGCCCACAACCTCCAGATCGTCGCCGTTCCCATCGATCTCGAGTAACTCAACATAATCTTATCAGAGAGCGGCAATTGACTTCCAATCAGTTGCCGCTTCTTTTAATTTTCGGTGGTTTTTCGTAAGTTTGCAAGGTAAACAAACCAACATCGAAGTGAAAATCAATCGTTGTTTTATTGTTGCGGTCGCAGCGTTGCTGCTGGCCGTGGCTTCATGCGGTCGGAAGGAGCTGGCCAACGACCCGTTGACGGCTGTTCCTGAAAATGCGGCCGCTGTGGTGAAGGTCGATTTCGTCGGGTTGCTCAACGAGGCCGGATGCGTGCCCGTGGCAGGACGCTACACCCTCACCCCCGCGCTTACCGATCTGCTCGGTGAGTCGGAAACTTCCACGCAGACGCTCGTGACCCTCCTTGCCGATGTCGCTCCTGAGGCCGACCTCTCGACGGTCTACTGGTATGTGCCTTCGCCCGGCGCACAGCCCGTTGTGACGCTTGCTGCCACCGATAGCGAGGCGCTGATGGATCGCCTCGGTCATACCTCAACCGCTTCGGTGAGTATTTCGGGCTACAGCGTGTACACATTTCCCGGCGCGTGCGCTGTGGTGCGTGATGCCCAGTTATGGATAGCACGTTCGGCCGATCTTGTGATCGACACCAACGATATCGCAGCCAAAAATCCCTTCACTTCCAGCGAGGCGAAAATGAAGGCTCTTAGTGCCGAGGGGGATGTTGTGGCAGTCCTGTCGGCTCTCCCGGCTTCGGTCCCGGGTGTGACCATGCCGGCGGGAACATTTGCGGCGGCAACACTCCGTTGCCTGCGAAGCGCATTCCACATCCACGCCTCGCTTGTTGCTCCCGACGGCAAAACTCTGCCGATAGGCTCAGAGATAGGGCAGATCGACCCATCGTTTGCCGGAATGCTTCCACCGCGTGCAGCCGGCTGCCTCGCCATCGGTGCGCTCGACTGGAAAATGCTGTTCAGCAATTTGCTTGAAAATTTCGGTCGTGACAGCCGTTTTGGTGGCGGATTGGTGTTGTCGATGATACGCCCCTACATCGAGTCGATCAACGGCACGGTCGCCGTGGCTGTCGCTCCCGCTGCCGGAGTGCAGTCGCTCAACCGTTTCGACCTCTCGTCGTGGGAGGTATTCCTGTCCGCATCGATGCCGGCCGACAAACTTGATCAGCTCAACACCCTCATATCGACCCTCTCGATGATGAGCAATTTCCCGTGCCGCAAAAACAGCGACGGGACTTACTCGATCACTCTCGATGATCATGTCACTCTCACAGTGGGCTGCATCAACGGTCAGTTCATAATCGCCAACTACGATCTGGCGCTTGCCGGTGTGCCGCAGTTCGCGCCGGCATTCGAGGGCAAGACCGTCGCGCTTGAAATCGAGATTCCTTATAAGGGTGAACTCGCTCAGTCGCTCGGGCTGCCGTGGGGGCTCACCCTTGACTCAGGCGTGGAGTCGGGCGAAATCGACGCCACTGTCAGAATCAATGGCATAACAGGCACTCCGCTCCGGGCGGTCATCGAGGCTCTCGCTAAGTGACGGCATGGAAACAATAACTCTCGACCACGTTGTGCCGCAGGCTTTTGCCGCCGAGACCTCCAGAACCGACGTCTGGGGGCGCGAGGTCACGCTGAGGCGTGGTGCGAGAGTGCGCATCGAGGCGTCGTCAGGCTCAGGAAAGACCACACTATGCTCATTCATAATGGGGATGCGCTCTGACTACGCCGGAAGAATACTCTTCGATGGTCTTGCGTCAGCATCACTGTCGCAGGATGCTTGGAGTAGCTTGCGCCAGACCGCTCTGGCGTGGCTTCCGCAGGAAATAGGCCTTTTCCCGCAACTCACCCTGCGGGAAAATATCACGCTGAAAAATTCGCTCACAGGCTGTCGTACGGCCGCATGGATCTACGAGGCCTGCGATTCGCTCGGCCTGACTGATTGCCTCGACCGTCAGGCCTCACGCATGTCGGTGGGGCAGCAGCAGCGTGGCGCGCTTGTCAGAGCCCTCTGTCAGCCCATGGATTTCCTGCTTCTCGACGAGCCGGTGAGCCATCTCGATGCCGGCTGGAACAAGGCCGTAGCCTCACTTGTCGACCGTGAGCTGCGCGCTTCGGGTGCCGGACTTATCCTCACCTCGGTCGGCCATCATCTCGACATCACCATCGACACACACCTGACCCTATGATCCACGGCAAAGGCCAACAACTGTTGCATCGTCTGCTTCTGCGCGACATGAGCGTTGCGCAGCTTGCCGTGTATGCCGTGGGAGTCTATCTCGGTGTGCTCATCCTCTCGGGGGCGCTTCAGTTCTGGCGTGATTTTTCGGTCAGGCCCGCTGATGCGGCTGATCCGTTTTCGTCGGAAGATTATGTGATTTTCTCTCCGCAGGTCTCGGGGTTGGGGTTTGGTAGTGGTGTGGCTGCCGACGATTCGCTGCTCCGGGCATTGCGCGCGCAGCCGTGGGTCACGTCGGCCGACCGCTTTACCGCCGCCGATTTCTCGGTGGCCGCTTCGGTCGATCTCGGCACTGACCGCTTTGCCTCGGCACTTTTCTTTGAGGCTGTCCCCGATGAATACATGACCCCGCTGCCCGACGCATGGACATTCGACAGCACGGCCGCAGCTCCGGTGATACCCGTTATACTCCCGCGTGACTATCTCGCTCTCTACAATTTCGGTTTCGCCCCGTCGCGCGGCCTCCCCTCGCTTGGCGAGGATGTGGTGATGCAGATACCGCTGACGGTCTCGGTGGCCGGCAACGGCCGTCAGCGCCTTTTCGCCGCCAGAGTTGTCGGCTTCTCCAACCGCATAAACACCATAGCCGTGCCACAGTCATTTATCTCGTGGGGCAATGGGATATTTGGCGAGGGTTCAGGCACAAATTCATCGGCGCGGCTGATAGCCCGCGTCTCCACCGACCGCAACGATCCCGCCATAAAGGATTTTGCAGCCGCCCGCTCGCTTGAGATAGCCGGTGACAGCGGTTCGGTCTCGGCCTCGCGCGTGCTGGCGGTGATCATGGCCATAGTGTCGGGTGTGGGGTTGTTGCTCTGCATCCTGTCGGGTGTGATTCTCACCGTCAGTCTCATCCTGCTGCTCTACAAGACCCGCAGTGTCATCAGCCGCCTTATTTCGCTTGGCTTCACGCGCCGCTCCATCCTGTCGGTATATGCCCTCATGCTTGCCTTGGTCAATGCCGTGGTGTGGATCGCAGTTGCCGTGACGCTCGTTGCGGGGCATCGCGCCATAGACGGTATGCTGCACGATGCCGGAGCCGGCACTGCCACGCTGCTGCCTGTGCTTGGGGCGTCGCTTCTCCTCATGAGTGTGGTGCAGCTGCTCGGCATGACCGTAATATCCTCGAAAATAAAATTATAAAATACCTACGCTGAATGCGCAAACTTCTACTCGCTGCCATCGGGCTTCTAACCGCCTTCGCTCTCCCGGCTCTCGCGCCCGACCACGATAATAAGAAAAATGCTCCCGAGCCCCCCGATCTTCAGAAGATCAGGGAGGAGGTCAACAATCCCGGCTCACGCTACTACTATCCCGAACTGATGAAGCGCTACGAGGTCTACGACACCACGCGCCTCACGCTCGACGATTACCGCCACCTCTATCTCGGCGCAATGTATCAGGAGGATTACAACCCCTACCGCAAGTCGGAGTACCGTGACCGCATTCAGGAGCTCTACTACCGTCCCGATCACTCGCGCACCGAGTTGGACTCGATCATCGCCTATGCCGAGCTATCGCTGGCCGACGATCCTTTTGATCTCGAGCAGATGAACTATCTTATCTATGCGCTCAAGGGGCGCGGTAAGATCAACAAGGCGGCGATATGGCAGTTCCGCCTCAATCACCTGCTTCAGGCCATCGTCTCCACCGGAACCGGGCTCGACCCCGAGAACGCATGGTATGTCATAAATCCACGCCACGAATACAACATAGTGAACTTCCAGAACCGTGTCGTCGAAGGGCAGGAGTTTAAGGAGCCTCACTTCGAGTATATCAGGCTTGTACCTCCGGACGATCAGTCGGCTAAGACCGGCGGAGTCGAGGGATATTACTTCAACATACGCCCGCTGCTTGAGGAATACTACCGCAAGTATCCCGAGCAACTTTAGCGAAGAAAAGGGAAAAATTTATATATTTGTGTCCATGACTCGCGCCTGCGCGGGCTGATAACGCAGAACCGAAAAAAATAAATCAATCTTCTTTGAGAATGAAAAAGCATAATTTCTACGCCGGCCCCTCGATCCTGAGCCAATACACGATCGAGAACACCGCCGAGGCTATCCGCAATTTTGCCGGAACAGGTCTCTCTATCCTTGAGGTCTCACACCGCAGCAAAGAGTTTCAGGCTGTAATTGACGAAGCCGATGCTCTTGTGAAGGAACTGCTTGACATCCCCGCAGGGTATCATGTGCTTTTCCTCGGTGGTGGCGCGAGTCTGGAGTTCGCCATGGTTCCCATGAACCTTCTCGCTAAGAAAGCAGCCTACATCGACACCGGTGTGTGGGCTCACAAGGCCATCAAGGAGGCAAAACTTTTCGGTGAGGTTGAGGTTGTCGCTTCTTCCAAGGAGGCCAACTACACCTACATCCCCAAGGACTACACCATCCCGGCCGACGCTGACTATTTTCACTATACATCCAACAAAACCATCTACGGCACTGAGACACGTTTTGATCCCGTGAGCCCCGTGCCTTTGGTGTGCGACATGTCGAGCGACATCTTCTCGCGTCCGTTCGACGTCAGCAAGTATGACCTCATCTATGCCGGAGCGCAGAAAAACCTCGCTCCCGCCGGCGTGACCATCGTTATTGTCAAGGAGAGCGCACTCGGTAAAGTCTCCCGTGCAATCCCCACGATGCTCGACTACCGCACTCACGTGGCCAAGGGGTCGATGTTCAACACGCCTCCCGTGCTTCCCATCTTCTCCGCGCTTCAGACCCTCCGCTACTACAAGCAGCTCGGCGGCGTGGCTGAGATTGAGAAAATCGATATCGCAAAGGCCGAGAAACTCTACAACGCTATCGACGACAGCAAGATGTTTGTCGGTACGGTTACCGCTCCCGAGGATCGTTCGATCATGAACGTTTGCTTCGTCATGAAGCCCGAGTACAAGGAGCTTGAAAAGGACTTCATCGCATTTGCAACCGAGCGCGGCATGGTAGGCATCAAGGGACACCGCGATGTAGGCGGATTCCGCGCGTCGCTCTACAACGCCCTCCCCATGGAGAGTGTCGATGCTCTCGTAGCCTGCATGAAGGAGTTTGAGGCCAAGCACTGATTACTCCCATGGAAATACTCGTTGCAACTGAGAAACCTTTTGCCGCCGTTGCGGTCGAGGGTATAAAGAAAGTGGCTGAAGAAGCCGGGCACACTCTGAAACTTCTTGAGAAGTACACTTCAAAGGAGCAGCTTCTCGAGGCTGTGGCTACTGCCGACGCGCTTATCGTGCGCAGCGACAAAGTCGATGCCGAGGTGCTTGCCGCCGCTCCCGCCTTGAAGATTGTGGTGCGTGCCGGAGCCGGATATGACAATGTTGATCTCGCTGCCGCCACTGAGCGTGGGGTAGTGGTGGAAAACACTCCCGGGCAAAACTCCAACGCCGTGGCCGAGCTCGTTTTCGGCATGGCTCTCATGGCAGCCCGCAACATGTACGACGGCACATCTGGCTCAGAGCTTAAGGATAAGTCCATCGGTATTCATGCCTTCGGTCAGGTGGGGCGCAATGTAGCACGCATTGCCCGTGGATTCGGTATGGATGTCAGTGCTTTCGACTACAAGGGACGCACAGAAATGATCGAAGAGGCCGGGGTGAAGCCTGTGGCCGACGTCGCAAGTCTCTATGCCGGCAACAAGATCGTTTCGCTCCACATCCCGACAACGCCCGCCACACGCGGCTCTGTCGGCTACGACCTTGTGACCCTCATGCCCAAGGGGGGCATACTCGTCAACACTGCCCGCAAGGAGGTGATCGACGAGGAGGGACTGGCCAAGGCCATGCGCGAGCGTCCCGACATCAAGTATGTCGCCGATGTGAAGCCCGATTCCGCCGCCGCTATGGAAGAGGAATTTAAGGGGAGAGTCTTTTTCACTCCCAAGAAGATGGGAGCGCAGACCTCAGAGGCCAACATCAATGCCGGTATCGCCGCCGCCCGCCAGATAGTCAGCTTTTTTGCCGACGGCGACACTCGCTTTCAGGTCAATAAATAAGAAATTCACAAGATATGGGCGGCTTGGTTGTCGCCCATGTCACTAATAATGAAACCAAGACAGATGCGCATAGATTTTCTCACAGTTTTACCTGAAATGTTTGAGTCCCCGCTGGCGTGCTCCATCATGAAGCGAGCCGAGCAGAAGGGGCTGGTGGAATTTCATGTGCATAATCTTAGGGATTACACCACCGACAAGCACCGCAAGGTCGACGATTACCCCTTTGGCGGCGAGGCGGGGATGGTCATGAAGATAGAGCCGGTCGACCGGTGTCTGACGGCTCTGAAAGCCGAGCGGGAGTATGATGAGATAATCTACACTTCGCCCGACGGCGAACTGCTCTCGCAGCACATGGCCAACTCAATGTCGATGCTTGACAATATCGTGATACTCTGCGGACACTATAAGGGTATCGACCACCGCATACGCGAGCATCTTGTGACCCGTGAGATTTCGATAGGCGATTACGTGCTCACCGGGGGCGAACTCCCCGCGCTCGTTATCGCTGACTCGATCGTGCGCCTTATTCCCGGTGCGATAGGCGATGAGCAGAGCGCGTTGTCCGATTCTTTTCAGGACGACATCCTCTCTGCGCCCGTCTATTCCCGTCCAGCCGTCTACAACGGTTGGGAAGTGCCCCCCATCCTCCTTTCGGGCCACGAGGCCAAGATAGCCGAATGGCGTCACGAACAGGCTTTGGAGCGCACGCGCCTGCTGCGTCCGCATCTGCTTGACAAACTGAACTCCCATGATTGACCCCGCTCTCTATCTCATACCCGTTCCGCTTTCCGAAGCCACGCGTCCGGTCGAAGTTCTGCCGCAGTCGGTGCTCGATATCGTTGGGCAGCTGCGCTATTTTGCCGTGGAGAACGTCAGGAGCGCGCGGCGGTTTATCAAGAGTGTCGATCATGGTGCCGACATCTCGGCTATGCACTTCGATGTGCTCGACGAGCACACGGCTCCTGCCGATGTCCCGGCCATGCTTGAGCCGCTCCGTCAGGGCAACCCCATGGGTGTCATCTCCGAGGCCGGATGCCCCGGAGTAGCCGATCCCGGTGCGCTGCTTGTCGAAGCCGCACGTCGTGAGAATCTCGACGTGCGTCCGCTTGTAGGGCCTTCAAGCATTCTGCTGGGGCTAATGGCGTCGGGGTTCAACGGGCAGAACTTCGCCTTCTCAGGCTATCTTCCCATCGAACCGCAGGCACGCAAGCGCCGTTTCCGTCAGATCACCGAGCGCCTGCGCAATGAGCGGCAGACCCAGATATTCATCGAGACCCCCTACCGCAACAACAGGCTCATAGCCGAGCTGGCCGCCACTCTCCCCGGTGAGATGCAGCTGTGTGTTGCCTGTGAGCTCACTGCTCCCACCCAGCAGGTGATGATCATGCCTCTTGCCAAGTGGCGCAATGCATCTTATGATTTCTCGAAGCGACCTGCGATATTTCTTTTAAGCTGACCTCTGATTAGTCAATTATGGCACGCAACCGACGCCGATTCGATCCCTACCGTCAGCCCGGATTGTTCGATACAATCCCGGGTGAACCGGCTGTTGCGTCCGACGCTTCAGAGTTACCCCCGGTCTCGGGAGGTGAAGTGCCTTCGGAGTTTCCACCCCCGCAGCTGTCAGAATCGCCTCTCGGCGAGCTTGCACAACCCAACGCTGTCAGCCGTCTGAGGTTCATCTCTTTCGGCAGCGGAAGCAGCGGGAATTGCGCCTATATTGGCGACGATCATTCAGGATTTCTCATCGATGCCGGTGTGGATTCGGCTCATGTGGCAGGCGAATTGCGTCGTCAGGGCATATCCATGGAAAAGGTGAAGGGAATACTCCTCACCCACGACCATGGCGACCACACCCGCTATGCCTACAGCCTTCTGCGCAACAACCGTCACATGGCTCTCTATGCCACCCCGAGGGCGTTCAACGGCATGTTGCGGCGTCACAGTGTGTCGCGCCGCATCAGGGATTACCATCATCCCGTCTACAAGGAGATTGCGTTTCATATCGACAATTTCACCATCACCCCCTTTGAGGTGATGCACGACGGTACAGACAATGCCGGCTTTTTCATCTCTACAGGCGATGGCGCGTGCCGCTTTGTCATTGTGACCGACCTCGGAGTGATCTCAGAGCGTGCCCACTACTATATGTCGCAGGCTACCGAGCTTGTGCTCGAGAGCAACTACGATGCCGCCATGCTCCGCGACGGGCATTATCCCGAGTATCTGAAAGCACGCATCGCGGCGGAAAACGGTCATCTCGACAATGCCGATGCCGCCCGCTGGCTCAGGGAAAACTACACGCCGCAACTCAGGCACGTGTTTCTCTGTCATCTCTCCTACGATAACAATACCCCCGAGATAGCTCTTGCTTCGGCGCGTCAGGCGCTTCTCGATGCAGGTGCCGCGTCGGTGGGCGACGGCTCCATGTCGCTTGCGTCCCGTCAGGCCCCAGTGCAGCTTGTGGCATTACCCCGTTTCGACCCGTCGCCGATGTTTATCATAAGATACTGAATCCCACTAAACATACCGTAATGAAAATACTTATTGTCAACGGCCCGAATCTCAATCTGCTCGGCGTGCGCGAGCCGGGTGTCTACGGCAGCACTTCCATGGATGATTATCTTGAGGCTCTGTGTGCCGATTATCGTGATATCGAGATAGAGTATTTTCAGAGCAATCATGAGGGGGAAATAATCGACCGCCTGCATGAAGTGGGATTTGATCGTGAATATAAAGGAATTGCCCTGAATGCGGGAGCCTACACCCATACATCGCTCGCGATAGCCGATGCTATACGTGCGATCGAGC
Organism: uncultured Porphyromonadaceae bacterium; assembly: GCA_947176995.1. Classification (GTDB taxonomy): domain Bacteria; phylum Bacteroidota; class Bacteroidia; order Bacteroidales; family Muribaculaceae; genus JAFLTL01. The sequence continues at coordinate 9,666 of CAMWSY010000026.1, forward strand.
TGCCCGTGGTCGAGGTGCACATTTCCAACGTGCATTCACGTGAGGAGATACGCCACCGCTCGCTTATCGCGCCTGCGTGCAAGGGTGTGATCGCAGGATTCGGCTTAGACTCCTACCGCCTTGCTATTGAGGCTATCAAGGAGCTGAAGAAAACGCGCCCCGATTGATTTTGCATCAAATTTTTCTACCGACATTCTGAGCTCGCGGGCGTTTGGTGCATCGTCGCTCAGTGCCCATGCCAGAGCGTCGGCCATGCCTTGTGCGTCGCCCGGTGCTACGAGCATCCCGTTCACCCCGTTCTCTATTATGTCGCTCTGGCCGCCACTGTCGGTTGCCACGGCGACACAGCCGTGGGCAAGTCCTTCGACAATAGTGGTCGGCAGCATTTCGAAATGCGACGTCGACAGTACCGCTTTTCCCCGCCCCATGAGCGAGGCAACCTCCGCGCTGCTTATCGGGCCGAGCCATCGGTGCGGCATCCTCAGCCCCGATAATACGCTCTTGTCGCGCAGACCGCCGAAAAACACCGCTTCCGCTCCTTCGGCACGGCCACTGTCATGCAGCCGGTTGAGCGCGTCGATTGCGAGTGGCAGGTTTTTCACGTCGTCATCAATCCGCGCCGCCCCCATTATTATCATCGGCTCGCGGTTGCTCCTTACAGTTGTGGGTGAGGGGAGTGCGATTGGGTTGGGTATCACCGTCACATCTTTCCCGGCAAGCAGCGTGCTTTCGGTGGCACGCTCTGCAAGCCATGAGCTTACAGCCACAAATTTCAGGCGTGGATTGGCGGTGTAAAGTCTCTCTTTACGCTTCCACACCCTTCTCGACAGGTCATTTTTCCAAGCCATGCCGTGCAGCAGCGGGCAGTTGCCGCATCGTCCCCCTTCGGCCCATCGCCGGCATCCTCCCGGCAGATGGCATATACCCGTCATCGCCCACTGGTCGTGCATCACCATCACCGTCGGCTTGCCAAGCGCGCATATTTGCCCGATTTCGGCAAGAGACAGGTATCCCTGACAAATCCATCCAATGATGATTGCGTCGGCCTCAGCGACGAAAGAATGCGCAAAAACGGGCACTCCTGTCGATGCTGTCGACACCTTCCATAGGTCACGGCGGTTCATGGCGTTCTGGAGGAATATTTCTCCACGCTCAGCCACAAAAGGGAGGAGACGGCCCCGGCGGTTGCCGGCGGCCGTCTCCACAAAGTCGGTATTCTGTTTTTCATCTCTGCGCAGCACCACCATGCGTGCGTCGTGGCCGAGGCTTCGCAGCGCTTCTGTCACGCGGCGGGTGACCACGGCAGCCCCTCCAGTGGATTCAGAGGTCGACAGCAGGGCGATGCGCATTGCAGGGGATGAAGCAGTGTGATCAGAGAAGCTTCTTCACGTTGGCTTCGAGCTGCGACAGGTCGTCGATGCGTGCCACAAGATCGCCGTTGCGGTCGATCAGGAATGTGGCGGGAATCGTGCCCACGTTGTAGAGCATGAGATATGTCGCGCCCACCTTGGGTGAGTTGTAGACCGTCACCCACGGCAGATTGGATGCCGATTTCAGCCAGCTGAATTCGTCGCCGTCGAGACCCACCTGATACACGTTGACAGCACCGTTGGTGTCTTCGACGATCTTGTTGAGCAGCACGTTGAGTGCCGGAGCGAACTCGGCCGAGTAAGTGGTGAAATTCACGATGGTGGGCTTGCCGTTGCCTACCGTCTCCGAGAGTTTCGCCTCTTTGCCGTTTTCATCAAGCAGCACGATGTCGGGGTACTGAACCTCGCTTGCCTCTATGTCGCCCCCTATCTCGCGTGGCGGGCGCATGGCACGCTGGGCCGAGATGTAGAGCTTGGTGAGGTAGTTGGTGCGCGGGTCGCCGGGACGCTCGCGGGTATAGGCGTTGGCCACAGCTCCGATTATGCGCAGATCCTGCTTGTTGGCGGGATTGAAGAGGGGAGCGCCTCCCGGAAGCTGCTTGTTGATGATGTAGTAGGCTGTGATGCTGGCGGGATCGGTCAGCAGTAGCTCGCTGATTTTCCGTTTCAGCGTGTCGGTGTTGGCACCCTGTTCGGCAATCATGGCGTTCACGTTCTGCATCATCTCGGCCTGCTGGCTACCCGACAGCTCATAGTTGCGGTCGATACCGGGAGCCGAAGCGTTCACCGTCACCTTGTCGATGGAGTCGATAGGGAAGTAAGCCGAAGAGTTGCCTATGGTCAGACGGTAGATTTCGGGGCGTGTGGGAGCTTCCTCGGCAAAGGCATAGCTTCCTCCGGCGTCAAGACGCAGAGTGTCCATCGTGTACCAGTTGCCGTTGGGAGCCATCCCTTCAAGAATCAGAAGCTCGTTATCGGCATTCGTTATGACGCCGTTCACTTCCCATTGGTTCTTGATGCCGCATGAGCTCAGCGCGAGCAGAGCCGCGCATCCGGCAGCGGCGAGCGTTTTGAGAGAGAATTTCATGCAATGTTCTGGTTTATGGCTGCCGCGATGTGGATCATCTCGGCCTCCGGGAGTTGGAGTTTCGGTTTCTTGAAATCAAGGTCGCCCTCGCTGTTGAGCGGCACGAGGTGGATGTGGGCGTGGGGAACGTCCATGCCTATCACCGCCACACCCACGCGGGCACAACCGGTGGCAGCCTTCAGCCCTTTGGCAACCTTCTGGGCGAACTTCATCAGGTCGGCGAGCTCATCGGGAGTGAGATCAAACAGATAGTCAACCTCGCGGCGCGGTATCACGAGCGTGTGACCTTCGGCCACGGGGTTTATGTCGAGAAATGCATAGTGGCGGTCATCCTCAGCAACTTTGTAGGAGGGTATTTCACCGTTGGCTATGCGTGAGAATATGCTTGCCATCAGAAACCGATTTCCATGATTTCAAACTTCATCAGACCCGACGGAACGCGTATTTCCACCGTCTCGCCCACCTTGTGACCGAGCAGGCCCTGAGCGATCGGAGTCGACGAAGCGATCTTCTTCTCGCGCAGATTGGCTTCGGAATCAGCCACGATGGTGTATTCGACAACGCTGCCGTTGGTCAGATTCTTTATCTTGACGCGGTTGAGTATCTGCACCTCGTCGGTCGTGAGTTTCGACTCGTCGATGATGCGGGCGTTAGCCACAAGATCCTTCAGCTGGGAGATCTTCATTTCGAGCATTCCCTGCGCCTCTTTTGCGGCATCATATTCTGCGTTCTCCGAGAGATCACCCTTGTCGCGGGCCTCAGCGATAGCGCGTGAGATTTCCGGACGCTTCACCGATTCAAGATAAGCGATCTCTTCCATTTTCTTCTTATAACCTTCTTTGGTCATGAAAGTTATAGCCATGTGTAGTAGGGTTTTAGGGTTTGTAATAGAGGGAGAAAGTCCTACAGGACACAGTAAAAAAGAAGAATCCCGGGACTGCTTTTTCGCCGGAACCCTTTTGATGCTCATTGTGAGCCCATGCCTGTCTGGACGCCTCTGCCGCAGTCTCGGGTGACCATGAAAAGTCACACCGATACCGTTGCATTTGCCCGGCAAAGGTAATACTTTAAATATTCCAAAACAAAAATATCCGCCCCAACTTCCATTCTTGTTTGCAGCCATCCGAATCTTTGGAGATCTTTGAGGACTCTGAGATCTCTGAGGGCTCCGAGGGGTGGGTGGAATGCGTGTTTCCGGGTTTTAACATTTTGTAGCGTGTTTAAGTCACGGCAATGACCTATCTTCGCGCTACAATTCAGATTAACAAAAAAGACTCTTGCAATGAAAACCCGCGATCAGCTCATCGACGAGCTTCTCGACCTCGCGTTTGCCGAAGATATAGGCGACGGTGACCACACCACACTCTCAACAATCCCTGCCGATGAGATGGGGCGTCAGCGCCTCGTTGTGAAGGAGGAGGGGATACTTGCCGGCGTGGAGGTTGCTGCAAAAGTGTTTGAAAAGCTTGATCCGTCGCTGAAAATGACGGTCATGATCCCCGACGGCTCTCATGTGCGCCCCGGCGACATCGCATTTACCGTCGAGGGGCCTGTGCGCTCGCTCCTCGTTGCCGAGCGCACTATGCTCAACATCATGCAGCGCATGAGCGGCATCGCTACCACCACAGCCCGCTATCAGCAGCAGCTCAAGGGGTTGCACACCAAGGTGCTCGATACCCGCAAGACCACCCCCGGTATGCGTATGCTTGAAAAAGAGGCCGTGAAGATTGGCGGCGGATGCAACCACCGCATCGGTCTTTTCGACATGATTCTTATTAAGGACAACCACGTCGATTTTGCTGGAGGCATCATTCCCGCAGTGGAGCGTGCACGAGCCTATTGCCGCGAGAAAGGGCTCGATCTCAAGGTGGAGGTGGAGACACGCAACGCGCGTGAGATCGACGAGGCGCTTCAGGCCGGTGCCGACCGCATCATGCTCGACAATTTCACCGTCGACGCGACCCGCGAGGCTGTGAAGCAGATAGCCGGACGTGCCGAGGTTGAGTCGTCGGGCGGTATCACTATCGAGAATCTGCGACAGTATGGTGAGTGCGGGGTGGACTTCATATCGGTCGGTGCGCTCACTCACTCCGTCAAGGGACTCGACATGAGCTTCAAAGCCTATTAAGGCGACTGACACTTTCGATAATAGAAGGGATTATAAAAAAGTAGGGACGCACAATTTGTGCGTCCTCTTTATTTTCATGTACCTATGAAGTCTGAAAGTGCCTATGGTCAGTTTGTGCGGAATCCCATGGCGCGCAGGGCGTCGGTGACGTCCTTGCGGCGGTCGCCTTGAATCAGGATCTCGTCATCGCGGTAGGAGCCTCCTGTGGCGAGACGCTTTTTCAGATCGGCTGCAATCTCCCCGACGCGTTCAGGCACGAGTTGCGACAGTCCGGATATGATAGTTGCCGGCTTCCCTTTGCGTCCCTTTGTTTCGAGCCTCACGATAAGTTTCACGCTTTTGGATTTGGCCGGAGCCTCAGCCGCGGGCTCCTCGCCTTGCGGCAGGTCAGGGTTGTTCTGTAGAAAAGCCTGAAGCGCGCTTTGCAGGTCATTGGATTTCATGCTCGTGGTCGTGAAGGTCGTGATCAGATGCTATGGCGGTGCTGTCGGACTCCTCAAACTCATTGAACAGCATTTCCCGTGCCTCGGCGGCCTCGGCAAGCTGGATGAGAAGAGCGGCATGACCGTTTTCCTCAGGCGCGATCTCCTCGAGAAAAGCCTGCACCGAATCGGGGGAGACGCGTATTGCGGTGGTGAACATCGTCGAAGCCACCGATATATTGTCGTCGGCCGAAGCAGTCGAAGCCGACTGATGTTCGGCAAGAATCATGTAGTTGATCGCCAGACGGCAGTAATGCGACGGCAGCAGTGCCGTGGAATCATTGTGGGCTATCTCGGTCAGATTGTCGCATAGACTCTGGGCCGCGCGGTAGTCGCTGATACTCAAAGCGTCGTCGGCCGAAGCAAGGATTGCATCGGGATTCTGCCGACCGCATGAGGTTGCCAGAGCTATGACCGGAATTACCAGAAAACGACAGAGTGAACTTTTCATATTAAACAAATATAGTCATCTCTTCTGAAATAACGGCGAGCAAAGAGTGGAAAAATTGCGATGAAAAAAAATATTGTAAAAAAGTTTGCAGTTTTAAAAATTACCCGTATCTTTGCATCGCAAAACCCCAAGAGAGGGGGCGTTGATAACAAAACGCAATGCAAATGCTTCAGTAGCTCAGTTGGTTAGAGCACCTGACTGTTAATCAGGGGGTCGTTG
>CAMWSY010000027.1 GCA_947176995.1 uncultured Porphyromonadaceae bacterium
CCTCTTCCAGCAGTACGTCATGCTCAAGAACGCCATCCGCGAGATGGGCGGCTACCCCGCTGACGAGGCTATCGACTGATTTTTCTGTTTCATATTTCGCTATTTTACCCCCCGGAGGCTGTGTCGTAAAATCATTTTTACGGCGCAGCCTCCCAACTTTCAATAAAATAGGGCGCGCTCTCGCACGCCCCAAATATCCTTATAAACCAAAAGACTTACTCGCCATGAACCTCGGCGAGAATCGAGGCAAGCGCATCGAGATTGTCCACGCCGATTATATCCACACCTTCGGCAATTTGCAGCCTTGCCCATGCCTCAGTGTCGGGAGCGCCCCAGAATCTTATCAGTTTTCCCTCCTCATGAGCCTGCGCCACAAGCGAGCGCATCACCTCGAGGTCGGCAGCCGGCATCTCCCCCTCGCCGTTCCAAGTCAGGAAATTCCTGTAGTTGTCGCTCACGACCGGCACGAGCGAAGTCGGGACTCCGTTGCCGAGCTCACCAAACTTTCCGTCGAGAAACGCATATCGCGTCCCCTTCTGCGTGGGCAGACTCTCCATCGGGCGGTCGCCTGAGAAGAAAAGCAAAATCGGCCCTTCGGTGAAATTCCCATCCTCATCCACGCTGCAAAATTTATCGGCATTCGCTTCAAGCACGGGGCGCAGCGCATTATAGAAATCCTCACCCTCCCGCTTTATGTCGATCATGAGATAAAACGGGCGGTCGGCACCGGGATAAACCGAGCCGCCGTTAGCTTCTATACGGTCAAAAAGCGGCTTGAGGTAAAGATCCTCGAGATAGCGGTAAGCGGCAGTGTCGCCCGGCAGATCGTGGGCCACGACATTGCGCCCCTCCACCAGATAGCAGTCGGCTTCCACGCAGTTGAAACCCAGCTCAAGAGCCTGCATCAGAGGCCGCTCACGCGAGTAGTCGTTGTGAGAGAATGCCTCATAATAAGGCGGTTTAGGCGAGTCATCGACAGCCGCATTGTCAGCCGAACCTTTGCTGCTGCCCGCACACCCCGAAAGCACCATCACCCCTGCGGCGATAGCATGAAAAATCTGTTTCATCTGTAAGTTGGAAATAAATATTTAGTCTGCCCAAATATACACATACTCCCGCAAAACAGACCAAAACCTTTCTTAGAAACTGAACTGAAACAGCACGTCAACCCTGTGAGCCGAAGCACTCTCACGGTTGAAATTCTGACGCTGCCCCATCAGCACCTCCACACCCGCCTGAAGGCGTGTCGTCGGCTCCCAGAACACATTGACCGCACACAGGCGGCCACGACGGTAATCAGTAGGCGCCACTTCATAATCGGGGCAGTAACGCACTTCTCCCAGCGCCACACACGAATAGACCTTGCTGCTGAAATTGTAGCGCGTGCCGAGTATGGCCGCCCTCGTCTCAGGCGCATAAAGCTGTCCCGGCGTGTCACCCTTAGCCACGAGATCGTATGCTCCCACCGACATGTCGGCCGTGTAGCTGCTGTAGCCCTTGCCACCGCTCAGGGAGTAGAAAAATCCCCAGCGCGGCATCGCCCACACCGCACCGCTCAGTTGCACGCCCCAGCCGTTTATGCTCCTGTTCCGCTCCGTCATGAGATCGCGGTAATGAAATCCACGCACAATCCCCGACACACGCACGTGGCCGTTGTGCGGGAGATTGTACTGCGCGAACGCAGCGAAATCAGGACGCGACTCATCAAGTCGCTTCGTCATCACCCCGTCGGCATCCACATGTGAGCTCGGAAGCTCCACCGAAGCCGCCACAGTCCATTTCCGTGACTTGCCGAAATCATGCATCCATCTCACCAGCATCGACGAGCGCGAGCACTTGCCGTTCTGCCCTCCGCCGTCGATCATCGGAGTCTCAGCCTGCGCGTCGCTGAACGTTGTCGACGCATATCCCACCGTCCAGTCATGTATCGTGGCGTATGCCTTTTTAAGCTTGAAACTATTGTTCTCACCCGAGAAATCAGCCTGCACGTAGGCCGTGATATCGCCAAGCACGGCATTTCGCCCGATTATGCGGAAAAACAGAGCCGACCCACCCGGCGTGCCACCCACGCGCGAGCGGTGTTCCGGACTCTTGGGCACCGGGATCATGTAGGGGATAAAACCGTTCACAGGCACCGACCCGTCGAAGTCGCCCCATGCGCGCATCCTCACCGCGCCGCCAAGCCCCATAGCCACCTTCGCGTCCTTGCTCATCAGCATGAAATAAGGGGCGAGAGGATCCTGAAAGTGCCTGAACTGATCCATGTAGAACAACTCCACCATCTGCCTCACCGAGTCTTGGCTTGCCGTCATTTCTCCACCCACGCTCACGATCTTGTGCGACTCCTTGAGCCGCTGGTCACGCAGTTCCTCGCCCGTGGCATTGGCGAGCGTGAGAGTGTCGGTCGGGAGTGCCGACGCCATAAAGGGCAGTAACACAACCGCTAAAAAACAAAGTCTGTGCATCTGTGATGAATTTTTTGAAAAGATAATAAAAGCTAATATTACAACATTCTCAATGCAATATATGTTGTTAATCCAGCATAAAATATTATCTTTGCCGCAATTTTAAGAGAGAAAAAAGATATCATATTTATGCCACAGTCAATCAAGAAGACTATAACGCTGTCCGACGGTCGCACAATCACGCTGGAGACCGGCAAACTGGCCAAGCAGGCCGACGGCGCAGTCGAGCTCCGCATGGGCGACACCATGCTGCTCGCCACCGTGGTTTCGGCCAAAGAGGCCGGTGAGGGCGTCGATTTCATGCCCCTTACGGTGGAATATAAAGAGAAGTATTCATCGGCCGGACGATTCCCCGGCGGATTCCTCAAGCGTGAAGGACGCGCATCCGATTACGAGATTCTCACATCGCGACTCATCGACCGCGTGCTTCGTCCCCTTTTCCCCGACAACTACCACGCCGACACATTTGTCACCGTGACAATGTACTCGAGCGATGGAAAGGATATGCCCGACGCGCTCGCCGGACTCGCCGCATCGGCAGCCCTCGCAGTCAGCGACATCCCCTTCAACGGGCCTATTTCTGAGGTGCGTGTGGCACGCATCGACGGAGAATTTGTCATCAACCCCACCTTCGAACAGCTTGAAAAAGCCGACATGGAGCTCATGGTAGGAGCTACCGCCGACAACATCATGATGGTCGAGGGAGAGATGAACGAAGTGAGCGAGACCGATCTTCTCAACGCCCTCAAGGCTGCCCACGAAGCAATCAAGGATCACTGCCGCGTGCAGATGGAGCTTGCCGAGGCAGCCGGAGCACTCACAAAGCGCGAGTACTGCCACGAGGTCAACGACGAGGAGCTCCGCAAGGACGTTCACGACAAATGCTACGATAAAGCCTATGCGATCGCCAAGGCCGGATGCGCCGACAAGCACTGGCGCGCCGAGAGCTTCGACGCAATCTGTCAGGAATACATCGACTCACTCCCCGAGGAGGAGCGCGAAGCCAAGACTCCCCTTGTGAAGCGCTACTACCACGACGTCGAGAAAGAGGCCATGCGCCGCTGCATCCTCGACGAGGGCACGCGTCTCGACGGCCGCAAGACCACCGAGATCCGCCCCATCTGGGCCGAAGTCGACTACATCCCCGGCCCTCACGGATCAGCCGTGTTCACCCGCGGTGAGACACAGAGCCTCGCAACCGTAACCCTCGGCACCAAGCTCGACGAGAAGATCGTCGACGACGTGCTCAACGAAGGCCGCGAGCGCTTCCTCCTCCACTACAACTTCCCCCCCTTCTCCACCGGTGAGGCACGCCCCGCACGCGGTGTGAGCCGTCGTGAGGTCGGACACGGCAACCTTGCACACCGTGCCCTCAAGCGTATGCTCCCCGACAACTTCCCCTACTGCACACGCATCGTCAGCGACATCCTCGAGAGCAACGGTTCGTCGTCAATGGCAACCGTCTGCGCCGGCACCCTTGCCCTTCTCGACGCAGGCGTGCCCATGAAGAAGCCCGTCAGCGGCATAGCGATGGGTCTCATCGCCGACGGACGCGACGGCAAATGGGCTGTGCTCAGCGACATCCTTGGCGACGAAGACCACCTCGGCGACATGGACTTCAAAGTCACCGGCACACGCGACGGCATCACAGCCACCCAGATGGACATCAAGTGCGACGGACTCTCCTACGAGATTCTCGAGCAGGCACTCAATCAGGCCCGCGACGGACGTATGCACATCCTCAATATCATCAACGAGACCATCCCCGCACCCCGCGAGGAATATCGTCCCCACGTTCCGCGCATCGTCAACATGCTCATCCCCAAGGAGCTTATTGGTGCTGTTATCGGCCCGGGCGGAAAGATCATTCAGGGCATTCAGGAAGAGAGCGGAGCAACCGTCTCGATCGACGAGATACCCGAAGGCGGCTACATCGAGGTTGCCGCTGCCAACAAGGCATCTATCGACCGTGCGCTTGAGATGATCAACGCCATTGTCGCACTCCCCGAGGAGGGCAAGACCTACACCGGCAAAGTGCGCTCGATCCTCGACTTCGGTGCATTCGTTGAGTTCATGCCCAACCGCGACGGACTTCTCCACATCTCCGAGATCTCATGGGATCGTCTCCCCGACATGGAGGCATCAGGCCTCAAGGAAGGCGACGAAGTTCAGGTGAAACTTCTTGAAATCGACAAGAAGACCGGCAAATACCGTCTCTCCATGCGCGCCCTCCAGCCCAAGCCCGAGGGATGGGTAGAGCCCCAGCGCGCTCCCCGCGCACCCCGCAAGGAAGGTGAGCGTGGCGACCGCGGCCCTCGCCGCGAAGGAGGTCCCCGTCGCGACGGCGGCAACCGTGGTCCCCGCGGTCCCCGCAACGACTGATCCCCACAACTGATATAAGACACAGCAATCCCCCGGTCGCACCAGCATGCCTCCGGGGGATTTCATTAACTGTCTCCATAGAGAATCCTGCGTCCTCCGAGTCCTCCGAGTTCTCCAAAAAAATATCACTAAAAACATCTTATATTTTGCATAATCCTGATCTATTGATTATTTTTGAGATGTTCACCATCACAAATCCATTATCCGCCATGAAAGCCCTTGCATTTCTATCAGCATTACTGATTTCCCTCTCGGCATACGCTTCCGAGCCTTTCAACGGTCGTATTATCGACTTTACAGGCAAACCTGTAAGAAGAGCTAAGGTTTATGTGAACAATCCAAAATACTTCACAAAATCTGACAAAGAGGGACGCTTCGGACTGACCGATGTGCAGCCCGACGATACACTGCACGTAGTCATCGGTCGCAAAACACATAAAATACCGGTGGACGGCGCAAAAGGAATAAGCATCAAAATTGAAAAAGAGCAGTTTTTCAGCGAAGAGGATCTTGAACTCGTTAACATGGGCATGGGATACGTCCGTAAAAGAGAATACCTTGCACCACGTAGCGGAGTGACTCATGAGCAATTGGTAGCGACCGGAGAAACCGACCTTATCCCTGCTTTGCGCGGTCTCATGCCGGGAGTATTTGTCTCATCATACACATATAAAGATGCAGATGATAACGTGTTTTCAGCTACTAAAATAAACATTCGCAACGCTACCTCCCTTTACGCATCTACTGCTCCCCTATGGGTAGTCGATGGCTCCGAATCCACCACTCCCCCTTCACTCACCGTAATGGAAGTTGAGAGCGTGGAAGTCCTGAAAGACGGTGCCGGCTATGGCACTCGCGGAGCAAACGGTGTAATCATCGTCAGGCTCAGGGATGGAATAGGACTCCGCTGACCCTCCGGGATTTTTTGCATAGAGTAGGGACGCACGGCTCGTGCGTCCTGCTTATTTTCAACCGGTTACTACATCACAAACCGGGATTTCATCTACATTCCCATCGCCCCCCTCCGAGTCCTCCGAATGCTCTGAGGGCTCTGAGGGCTCTGATGTGGTTTTTTATGCCATTACAGCCAAATTTGTTATTTTTGCAGAAAATAGGCATTTTACAATTCTAAGCGAAATGAACCCCAACGAACTTTCCGAGCAGGAGCGCGTGCGTCGCGCATCGCTTGACCAGCTGCGTCAGCGCGGCATAGAACCCTACCCCGCGCCTCTCTACCCCGTGGATGCCCGCAGCGCCGAGATAAAAGAAAACTTCAGCGACGACGCTCCGCAGCGTCAGGTCACAATAGCAGGCCGTGTCATGGGGCGCCGCATCATGGGCAAAGCCTCATTCATGCAGCTTCAGGACTCCGAAGGCCGCATTCAGGTCTACGTCAACCGCGACGAGCTCTGCCCCGGCGAGGATAAAGACCTCTACAACATCGTCTTCAAGAAGCTCCTCGACATAGGCGACTATGTGGGCGTGACCGGCTACGTGTTCCGCACCCAGACCGGCGAGATCTCTGTGCACGCCCAGTCGCTCACCATGCTCTCAAAATCGCTCCGCCCGCTCCCCATCGTCAAGGTCAAGGACGGCGTCACCTACGACAGCTTCGATGATCCCGAGCTCCGCTACCGCCGCCGCTACGTCGACCTTGTCGTCAACCCGCAGGTAAAGGAAATCTTCATCAAGCGCACAAAAGTGTTCAACTCCATGCGCGAGTACTTCAACAACGCCGGCTACATGGAGGTCGAGACACCTATACTCCAGTCCATTCCCGGCGGAGCGTCGGCACGTCCCTTCATCACACACCACAACGCGCTCGACATACCCCTCTACCTCCGCATCGCCGACGAGCTCTATCTCAAGCGTCTCATCGTGGGTGGTTTCGAGGGCGTCTATGAGTTCTCAAAGAACTTCCGCAACGAGGGCATGGACCGCACCCACAACCCCGAGTTCACTTGCATGGAGATCTATGTGGCCTACAAGGACTACAACTGGATGATGGACTTCACCGAAAAGATGCTTGAGAAGATCTGTCTCGACGTCAACGGCACCACCGAAGTCAAGGTAGGCGACAACGTCATCTCCTTCAAGGCACCCTTCCGCCGCGTCACCATGACCGAGGCCATCCTCGAGCACACCGGCTTCGACATTACCGGCAAGACCGAGGAAGAGTTGCGCGCAGCAGCCATAGGCATGGGCATCGAGATCGACCCCTCGATGGGCAAAGGCAAAATCATCGACGAGATTTTCGGCGAGAAATGCGAGGGCACCTACATCCAGCCCACATTCATCACCGACTACCCCATCGAGATGTCGCCCCTCACCAAGCGTCACCGCAACAACCCCGAGCTCACCGAGCGCTTCGAACTTATGGTCAACGGCAAGGAACTTTGCAACGCATATTCCGAGCTCAACGACCCCATCGACCAGTACGAGCGTTTTGTCGAGCAGATGCGTCTAAGCGAGAAAGGCGACGACGAAGCCATGATCATCGACCACGACTTCATCCGCGCCCTCGAGTACGGTATGCCCCCCACATCAGGTATGGGCATAGGCATGGACCGCCTCGTCATGCTCATGACCGGGCAGACCACAATTCAGGAAGTGCTCCTTTTCCCGCAAATGAGGCCCGAGAAGAAAGCGTCGACCAAGGACAGTACAGATGCCCCCGACAACGCCGACAATCCCGCCAACGAGTAAAAAAACAGCAAATATATAGGCTCTCTAAAACGCCTTTTCACCGAAAGCAGGGGACGCACGGCCAAAACCATGCGCCCCCTTTTTTCAATAAAATACAGAAATCATGTCTAAACAGGACGAAATAACCATATATGATAAAGTGCGTATGGGATTAAAACTATCCTACGAGAAACTGCTTCAGAGAAAAGCGGCACTCGGTCAGGATATGGTGTTTGCCGACGAGAACGGAATGCCTCGTGTTGTTCCGGCAAAAGAGGCTCTTTCAGAGTACCTGAGTAAGTGCTCTGATAAGCATTAATCAGACCTCCGGCCTTACTCCATGACAACCGTAATTCCTATCATTACGACTGTTTCAGCCGTCTCATTCCACACCGAGTGAGGTATCCTGCCGTCGACCCGGTAGGATTCATTTTCACCGACCTTTACCACATCATTTGCAAGCCTTATAGTGGCTTCCCCCTTCACTACCACAAACAAGTGGTCATGGCTGTGCGTGTGAGCCTCTGTCGGTCCTCCTCCGCCCGGCTCTATATAGGCTATCGCTCCGTCCTTAATTTCACCTTCACTGCCAAAAAGCCTTTTGGCCAGAAATCCTACATGCTTCGGCGGTGTCGCAAACTCTTGCTTATCCATCATTACCTCCACCCTGTCAAAGATTCAGCTCACTCAGAGCGTGCTCGAGCTCTGTACCGGTCAGCCGCGTGCGCAGCTTGCCACGGTGTGCGATAGAAATGCCACCAGTTTCCTCCGACACCACGATAGCCAGCGCGTCGGTCGCCTGCGAAACACCCAAAGCCGAGCGATGACGCAGACCGAGCGAACGAGGCACATCCGTGTCATGGCTCACAGGCAGGATGCAACCTGCCGATGCCAGTCGGCCGTGCGCCACGATGAGCGCACCGTCGTGAAGCGGTGAGTTTTTGAAAAAGATATTTTCCACAAGGCGAGAGTTGATCAGCGCGTCGATAATATCTCCCGTCTTTTCATACTCCTGCAACGACACCCCCTGTTCTATCACTATCAGAGCGCCCGTCTTTGACTTAGCCATGCTCAGGCACGCATAGACAAGCGGCATTACTATGGCGCGTTTAGCCATCTCCCCATCCCGTTCCTTACCGTGACTGTGGTGCAGCAGGGCTTTCAGTAATCGCCATCGCTTGCGCGACCCAAGTTCAACGAGGAAACGCTTGATCTGATCCTGAAAAAGTATAACCAGCACAAGCAGGCCTATGCTCATGAATTTGTCGAGCAGCGTGCCGGTCAGTCTCATGTCGAGTATCACCGACGCAAACACCCATACACCGATAAACGCCAGTACGCCGTAGAATATGTTTATCGAACCCGACTCTTTCATCAGCTTGTAAAGGTAGTAGAGCAGAACCGCTACAAGCAGTATGTCGAGAAGGTCTTTTATGCCGAATGAAGCCATTTTGTATCAGATTGAATGAAGTAATATAAACTTATGACATTTTACTGTCGATGATTTCCAGAAGCTGGGCGGGGGAGTTGATGATATTGTTTGCGTAATGCTCCGCAAGTTCGCTTTCAGGTCTGAATCCCCACGTCACTCCCACCGATTCCACCCCGGCGCGATAAGCCGTTTCCATGTCCACACCCGAGTCGCCGGTATAGAGCACTGCATCCTTCACTGTCGGCGACTTCAGCAGCACCTGAAACACTATCGACGGATCAGGCTTGACCGGCACGTCGGGCTTCTGCCCCTCCAGAGCCACCCAAGGGATATCCGGGAAGAAGTAGGTGATTATGCGCTCCACTGCCGACTGATATTTGTTGGAGGCCACAGCCATCTTTATCCCGCGGGCATTCAGTTCGGCAAGAAGTTCCGGGATTCCGGGATAGGGTGTCGACGCATCGGTCAGATGCACGTCGTAATATTCCTTGAAAAAACGCCTCACGCGCTCGATTTCGTCATCGTTTCGCGCTTCCGAGGGGAGAGCCCGCTCGATCAGTTTCGTCACGCCATTGCCCACGTAAAACGGATAAGCCGACATGTGATGCGTCGGGTAGCCGCCAGCCGCAAGTGCATAATTGGTTGCCGTGGCAAGATCGGCTATCGTGTTGACGAGAGTTCCGTCGAGGTCAAATATCACTAATTCTGTTTTCATGCCTGTGGTGTGAATCGGTGGGATAGGGGAGAGGTCATCTTGTCAGAACGGGTAACCCACAGCGAAGTGGAAAGTGGCGTCGCGCGAGAAACGCGGGTGCAGCAGCGGCCACGGCTCCTGATTCATCGCCGGGTTACGCGCCTTCATGCCAAGATCGAGACGGAGCAGGAAATATGTGAAGTCCATGCGCAGTCCTATTCCGTAGGAACCCGCTATCTCCTTGTAGAAATCCTTGAAACTGAACACTCCTCCCGGCTGATTCTCATAGTCCCTTATCGTCCAGATATTGCCCGCATCCATAAACAAAGCTCCCTCGAGCACCCAGAACAGCTTGCAGCGGTACTCGGCCGAAAGCACAAGATTTATGTCGCCGCACTGGTTGATGAAATTGGTCACCGAGTTGCGCGAGTCGTAGCGCCCGGGGCCGAGCGTGCGCACACCCCAGCCTCTCACGCCATTGGCACCGCCGGCATAAAAGCGCTTCTCAAAGGGTATCATGGTCGAGTTGCCGTAGGGAGTGGCAAGACCGAGCGTGCCTCTGAACGCAAACGAGTTGCGCGTGTCGAGCGTGAACAGGCGCGTGTAGTCTATCTCCCCCTTCACATATTGTGCGAATTGTATGCCGAACACCTTGTAAACCCCGTCATTACGCTTCCGCCCGGCTATCGCCGACGCAGCATAAAGCACATTGCCCGCAGTCTCGGCGGTGATGCGGAGCGTGTAGATGTCGGGCTGCGCCACACTTCCCCCGTGCCGCCCGCTCACGCGCCTGTTGGTGCGGTAGTAGGAGTAGGCCATATCCATGATGAAGTGATCCTCATAGCTGTAGCGAAGCAGCGGATTGGCTGGAGCTATTGTGTTGAGAAAATCGAGCGTACTCTTGGGTAGACTCACCACATTGAGATCCACGAGATTCCACGTGCGGCGTATGGTGTTGTTGCGTTCCGTCCAGTGATACTTCCACCCCGCGCCGGCTATGAGACGCGTGTATTCGGGGCGCTCCTGATAGTTGAACGTAAGAGCCACCTCGCTCGTAGCCTTCACCTTGCGCTTGAAGTCGCGCGACACAAACGGGAATTCAAACCGCGGGAAGGTCAGTCCCACGTCGGTCAAGACCTCGGTATAGCGGTTGTTGATCAGTCCCTCGAGATTTCCCGATATGCTCTCATACGACGTGCGCACCTTTGCGGTCAGCATCTCGGCGCGCCGCCACAGATTGCGGTGCTGATACGTCACGCCGATGCCGAATCCCAGATCACCCTCAGAGTTCGTCCCCTCAAGCTCAAACGACACCCCCTGCTTCTTTGTGCGCGACACATAGATCCACGCATCGAGCAGCCCGTCGCCGTCAACCTCGCCCGGCACCTTGCGCATCACTATGTTCACATATTTCAGTATGCTCAGGCGGCTCAGAGCCTCGTAGGTGCGGTTCACGTCATTCTCGCTGTAGATACTTCCCGGCTGCAGAAACACCTTCTCCTCCAGTGCGCTCGGCCGCAGGTAGCGGTCAGGGCCATAGATCACCGTAACGCCGCGGTATCTCACCGAGTTTGCGCCTGCCGGAAGCGTCCCGGCCGTGATGTCCGAGTTGTCGGCGTCGGTCACGATATACACCTTGTCGATCATGTACTTCTTGTGAAGGTCTTTCACCCCTCCCGGCGTACCGTCGGGGCGATAAGGCGGACGCACCTTCATCGTCAGGTCGATCATCTTCGATCCGCCGGCAGTGTCGGCGATAAAGGTGATGTAATCCTTCACAAACTCATAGTAGCCCTTGTTGCGCAGCCGCTCGGTGATCGCCACGCGCTCAGCCTCAAGCATATTGCGGTCGAAGTACATCCCCTGTCTCAGCGTGATCTTGTCATAGTCCCCCATGATGGCGGTCGAAACCTCCTCGTCGGGAATATCGTAAGTCAGCATTCTCACCACGTGCGGGCATCTCGGAGTCACGCGGTAGGTCACATCCATCTTCTTTTTGTCGGGACGCGCAGCGGTGTCCACGCTCACGCTCGCATCAGTGTAGCCACGGTTCACAAGCGCAAGCCTCAGTTGCTTGCGCGACTGCGCAGTAAGCGCGTCATCATAAATCACCGGCGCCTGTCCGAGCCGCCGAAGCCAGCGGTTGACCGACTTCGTGCTGTCGCGCCCCGAGAGATTGTAAGTGGCAAGCTGAAGCTTAAGGAAGCCGAGCACCTTGTGATTGGGTTGCTGACGCAGATAGTTGACGAGCGACGACGGCTCCACCTCCTTGCCGCAGTCGGCCCCCGTCGTGTCTGTTTCAACCTTGATTTTTACACTGTTGAGCAGATATTCTCCCTCCGGCACATGCTTTACCGAGCTGCACGACCACATCAGTAGTGCGGCCGCGGCAAAAGCAATGATCTTTCTTACCGTCAGCATGGCGATCCGTCGGGATGCAGTCCGGCAAGCGAGCGCAGATAGAGCAGCGCTTCCGGGCCGAGGTTAAACAGCAGGTCAAGTATGCTCAGGCCACCGATGAAACCGAGTTGTCCCTGACGCACCTGATAATAGGAGGGGAGATCCTGCATTTCGTCAATCAAAGCAGGGGAGTGGTCGGTCATCACCACCTCTGCGGGTTGTCCGAGCAGTTTCATCACCGTGGCCGTTGTTGCTTCGATATAGCCACACAATCCCGGAAACCTGTCCACGGTATCCCGCTCGAAAAACATTGCGAGATTCGGAAAGTAATGCTCAAAAAACGGCGTTCTCCCATAAGCGCTCTCAAGCGTCACCCTGTGCACGTGCCACCAGTCGCCGTGAGCTGAAAGAACAGTCTGCCGCATCCCGGCCTCACCCGCATCATGCCGGCGGCTCACAGGCACTGTCAGTGCCAGCCTTCCCCTCACATCGGCTATCTCATAGCGGTGAGTGCCCTTGTCGCGCTTGTCCCACCGTCCCATGCCACCTATGTGCACGCGCTCACCCTTGATCGCCTCGACCCACCACGGGATCGGAGCGAAAAGGCGTGGCTTCAGGCACATCGGTGATGACATAGCGGCTTTACTTGTCGGGGTTGGCGTCCTTGAATATGCGGTTCCAGCGTATGCCTCCGTTGAATATCGAGCGGTCTTTGTCAAACGACACAAGCACCCTCCACGGCGTACCCACGATGTGATCCTCAGGCACAAAGCCCCAGAAACGCGAGTCAAGCGAGTTGTCGCGGTTGTCACCCATCATGTAGTAGTAGTCCATCTTGAAAGTGTAGGTGTCGGCAGCTTTTCCGTCGATATACACCTTTCCGTCGCCGCGCAGTTCGGCTGTCGGGTTGTTCTCATACACCCTTATCGGACGCTCGTAGAGAGCCCAGTTCTCAGGCGTGAGCTCCACCGTCATCCCCTTGGCAGGTATCAGTATTCCATCCTCGCCACCATAATCAAGCAGAGTCCAGTCCTTTGCCAGCTTTTCAGGGAAAAGCCCTTCGCCCGTGCCGGGCACGGTCTGTGCGAGCACAAGGAAGCCGGGGATTGATTGCAGCTTGGTCTTCATGGCCTCAGTCAGCGGCGACATGTAGATCGGCGGAACGGTGCCATCCTCGTTCACCTTGAATCCCATAGCCGCCACGCTGTTCACCTCGCGCGGCCCCACGGTCATCTGATGACGGTCGTCCACCGCCACGTCAAGCGTCTCCCAGTCCTGTTCAGTCATCGGGGCGCTCATCTGGAAATAGTAGTTGAACTGCACATTCTCAGGCTGCTGCTGGGCTACTCCGTCGATATAGATTACGCCATCCTTGATTTTCAGGCGGTCACCGGGCAACCCAACACAACGCTTCACATAATTCTCGCGCCGGTCGACCGGGCGGTAGATGCGCTCACCAAACACCTCCTTGTTGTTCAACACCGCATCGCGTCCGTATGAGTTTATGAGAGTGTAGTAGTCTGGATTTTGCACCTTCGACATGATCGTGTCACCCGCAGGGAAATTGAAAACCACAATGTCGCCGCGCTCCACGTCGCGCTGACCTTTAAGGCGGTGATAGGGGAGCGACGGGCTATCAAGGTAACTTTTGCCGAGGCCGAAAGGAAGCTCATTGTGTACAAGCGGGAAATTCACCGGAGTCATAGGCACGCGCGGCCCGTAGACTGTCTTGTTCACAAAGAGATAATCACCTGTGAGAAGAGTCTTTTCAAGCGACGACGATGGTATCTGGTAGTTCTGCCCCAAGAAAGCGAACACGAAATACACTAAGATAAGAGCATACACGATAGCATCCACCCAGCTCATCACGCTTCTCACCGTGGCGTTTTTGCTCTTCTTCCACCATGTGAAAGGAATATACCCGGTGATATAGATATCGAAAAGCAGTGCCAGACCGAGTATCAGCCACCAGTTGCCCATCCACGCCACCCAGAGCGTGTAGATGACAGCCACGAGACCAAATCTGATCCACCTCGTGGTGCGGGTCGCCGCAATGCGCTCCTTCAGCGTCTCAGCAGCTTTATTTTCATTACTATTATTTTCCATCCTCAATATTCTGAGTGTCGATTTCCATTTGTAGGGACGCACGCCCCGTGCATCCTCAGTACATTACAACACATCAAGCAGTTTGCCGTCGGTGACGAGGTGACGCATGAAAGATTCCATCTCTACAAAACCTTTCACTTCACCCTGACCGATCCACTCCGCTGCGACCACGGCACCGAGAGCAAACCCGTCACGACTGTGGGCGCGGTGTTCGAGCGTAATCGTGTCAACCTCCGATTCCCATGTGATTATGTGAGTTCCCGGCATCTCCCCCTCGCGCTCGTGGGCTATGTAAAGTTTATCCTTTCCTGCCTCGGCATCTTCGGTCCAGCCATCAACTCCCGGAGTGCGCTCCACGATATCCTCGGCAAGCGAGCGGGCAGTGCCGCTCGGATGATCGAGCTTGTGGATATGATGGATCTCTTTCATCGAAGGGGTATAGACACCGGGCACCGATGCCATGAGGCGCGCGGCATATTTGTTGATCGCGAAAAACAGATTAACGCCGAGGCTGAAATTCGACGTCCAGAAAAGTGTGCCGTTCTTTTCTGCGATAAGCTTCTTCACGTCTTCGAGACTGTCGAGCCACCCGGTCGTGCCCGAAACAACAGGTATGCCCAGTTCCATCAGCCGCTTATAGTTTCCGGCGGCAGCCGTAGGCACGCTGAATTCTATAGCGACCTCGGCATCCTTCAGACCCGGCTGGTCCCAGCCAAGGTTGCCGTCGCCCGATGCCGGGTCTACGATTGCCGTGATTTCATGTCCGCGGCCAAGAGCGGCCCGTTCGATTGCATGTCCCATGCGGCCGTAGCCTATAAGCGCGATCTTCATATTTTTCTTACTTTCTTACCTACTTACTTTATTTCAATCATACGGTGCGTCTGGAGCGAAAGTCGCCACTCAGGTGACCCGAGTATCACCTCAACCGTTTCCTTTACGTTCTCGCCCGAGCAAGGCTGCAAAAACCGGCTCTTTGTGTCGAACCGCTCCGCCACTCTGTCAAGTTCGGCGATATCTTGACCGGTGAACACGAGTTTCACCTCGTCGGCACGTTGCAGCAT
>CAMWSY010000028.1 GCA_947176995.1 uncultured Porphyromonadaceae bacterium
CAACTAAGAATTGCGGCTTCGGGGTGCAGGAAGAGAGGAGAAGCTTTTTATGGGCGAAGGAGGTCAACAAAACTGCGGGGAGAGACGTTAATATTTTTGAAAAATATTTCAACTTAAGGTTATGAGAGCAAGTTTCCGCAATATTTTCTTATCGTGTACAATCATAGGCAGTGGTTGTATGATAGCTACGGCACAGACTTCGGGTAACGTTTCTCCGCATGAGATCGTGAGTCTGGACTCATGCCGGACTCTCGCACTCGGCAACAACAAGGCTATACGCATCGCCGAGGAGAACATCAATGCAGCGAGTCACACGCGTTCGGCCGCACGCACAGCCTACCTTCCCGGGATTGATTTCACGGGGGGATATATGTATAACCAGCGGCAGATCGAACTGCTCGGCGAGGATGCCAAACTCCCCACGATGAGTTTTGATCCTGCCAAAGGGACATACGAATACAACGTTGTGACCAACGGCGGAAAACCTGTGGTTGACCCGAAAACCGGTCTGCCGGTTTTCTCTGAGATTGCCGTAATCCCGAAGGAGGCGATGGAGTTTGACACCCACAATGTGTTTGCCGGTGCATTTACTCTCGCACAGCCAATCTATATGGGCGGCCAGATCAGGGCTCTCAACAAGATTGCACGCTATGGCGAGGAGATGGCCCGCTCGCTTCACGATCAGGCCGTTCAGGATGTGATATATCAAGTGGATGAGGCCTACTGGGGGGTTGTTTCGCTTAATGAGAAGAAGAAACTTGCACAGAGTTTTGTGAACCTCGTGGATTCCCTGCGCCACAATGTGATGGCAATGGTGGAGGAAGGGGTTGCGACACGCTCTGACCAGCTCACAGTGGACGTGAAATACAACGAAGCGTGCCTGACGCTGACAAAGGTTGAAAACGGATTGTCGCTCATGCGCATGGCACTCGCTCAGGTGTGCGGTGTTCCTGTCGACACTCCCATGACTCTCAAGGATGAGGTTCAGGTGAGCGAGGAGGAGATGATACCTGAAGCCATGACTGTGGATATGGAGGAGATCTACCGCCGACGCCACGATCTGTCGGCGCTGCGCTCGGCAATATCGATGCTCGAAGGAAAGGAGAAGCTTGCTATGAGCGAAATGCTCCCGAAGCTCGCACTGGTGGGTGCTTACTCGTTTTCCAACCCCAACGTGATACACGGATTTGAAAAGAAATTTGGCGGAGGCTTCTCGGTGGGCGCAACACTTACCGTACCGCTCTGGCACTGGGGTGGCAACTACCACCGCTATCAGGCCGCTAAGTCGAACACGCGCGCACAGCGGATGCTGCTCGACGACATGGAGGAGAAAGTAAGCCTTCAGGTGAGTCAGGCGCGCTACAGCTACAGCGAGGCATTCAAGACCTACGAGATGACGCAGAAGAATCTCAATAGCGCCGATGAGAATCTGAAAAATGCCGAAGTAGGATTTCATGAAGGCGTACTCACTACCGATGACGTGACAGCCGCACAAACGGCATGGCTTCAGGCTCACTCGGAGAAAATCGATGCAGAAATCGGGATACGCCTCTGCGACGCATATCTGTCGAAAGTAGCAGGTCTCAACCTGTAATCATCATAATACCTCACGAATATAAAACTATAAAATCATAACTCCATGGCAGATAACAGAACCGTATCGCAGGGCCAGTCAGCCACAGCGGCGAAGGAGCACGGATTGATCATCACAATACTCATTGTGCTGCTTGTGATCGCAGCACTGGCCGTAGTAGGGTTTGCCTGCATCAAACCGGCACCCGACACCGTACAAGGCATGGGAGACGCTACCGAAATACGCATTTCAGGCAAACTTCCGGGCCGAGTGGCAGAACTCTATGTAGAGGAGGGCGCACGTGTCCATAAAGGTGACACTCTGGTGCGCATCCACTCAACTCTTGTCGATGCCCGCCTCTCGCAGGCTCAGGCAATAGAGAGCGCAGCAAGCGCAACCAACCGCAAAGTAGACGCCGGCACACGCCCGCAGATCATAGCGTCGGCACGCGACATCTGGGCTCAGGCTCAGGCAGCCGCCGAAATCGCCCGCAAGACCAATGAGCGCATGAAAAACCTCTATGCAAAGGGAGTGATCAGCGCACAGAAGCGCGACGAAGCCAACGCAGCCTACAAGGTGGCGAAAGCAGCCGAGGCCACGGCCAAAAGCCAATATGATCTCGCAGTGGCAGGAGCGCAGAACGAAGACAAGGAAGCCTCACGCGCCATGATGGATGCAGCCAAGAGCGGCGTTGCGGAAGTGGATGCACTTCTCGAGGATCAGTATCTCACCGCTCCTGACGACGGAATCATCACTGTGGTCTATCCTAACGAAAGCGAACTTGTGGCCATGGGTGCCCCGATCATGTCGCTTCAGAAAGACGACACTTGGGCTGTGTTCAACGTGCGCGAGACTCTGCTGAAGGACATAACCGAAGGCACTGTAATCAGAGTGAAGATTCCGGCACTTGACGTGGAGGAAGATATGACAGTGTTCTATATCCGTGATCTCGGCACTTACGCCAACTGGCAGGCAACAAAAGCAACCGGCGACTTCGACGCCCGCACATTCCAAGTAAAAGCCCGCGCCGGTCACAAGATCGACAATTTCCGTCCCGGCATGTCGGTTGTGTATCTCGGAGTAAAGTAAATCAAGAGAGTCATGAAGATTTTTCTTAGAAGTCTGCGCCAGATTGTGAGCCGCCCGGTCTATTGGGCTGCCATGTTCATCCTGCCGCTGTTCTGCATACTTCTGCTCACCACACTCATGGAGGAGGGACTCCCGATGAAGATACCCTCGGCCATGGTGGACAAGGACGGCACAAGCCTGTCGAGAGAACTGACGCAGAATCTCGGTTCGATGCAGCTTATCGACCTCACGGAGGAATGCAATTCCTACACCGAGGCGCGCCATCTCGTGCAGGAAGGAAAAATCTATGGCTTCTTCATGATTCCCGAGAATTTTGAGAGCGATCTGCTTGCAGGGAAATCGCCGGTGGTCACGTTCTACACCAACATGACTTTCTACGTGCCGGCATCCCTCTCGTTCAAGGCATTCAAGACCACGGCACTGATCTCAAAAGTCGGTATAATAGTTGAGGTTGTCGAAGCCGTGGGCGGATCGGGCAGTCAGGCCATGGGGCTTCTACAGCCGGTTTCGTTTGTCGGACGGCCGATAGGGAATCCTGACATGAACTACGCTGTGTATCTCGCCAACTCATTCCTGCCGTGTGTGCTGCAACTGATGATCATGCTTGTGACCTGTTTCAGTCTCGGTCAGGAAATCAAATACGGCAGAAGCCGGCAACTGATGGATATGGCCAACGGTTCGGTACTCAAAGCAGTATTTATGAAGCTGCTTCCCGAGACTCTGATATGGTGGGTTATGATCCTGTTTCTTGAGTCGTGGCTCTACTGCTGGCAGGGCTATCCGATGCACGGGTCATGGTTCTGGTTCACGCTCGGCGAACTGATGTATGTGCCAGCTTGTCAGGGAATGGCTCTGATACTTTTCGGCATCACCCCGAACCTGCGCCTGTCGCTTTCGCTCAGCGCCCTGTTAGGTATCCTCTGCTTCTCAGTGGCCGCATTCTCATTCCCTGAGCAGAACATGTACCCGTCGATCTCAATATTCAGCTGGATGCTTCCGGCACGATACAATTTCCTTATCTACATCGATCAGGCACTCAACGGACGTGATCTCTTCTTCAGCCGCTGGTGGTATGTGGCGTATATCGCCTACATGGTGATTCCGCTTCTGTTTATGGGACGCATCAAGAAAGCGTTTATGCGCCCGGTGTATGTACCTTAAACTTATCAGCATTATGGGTTTTATAAGAAATTTCACCAAAGCATTTGCCTCGGAGTTCAGGCTTGCGATGCATGATCAGGGAATACTGATATTCCTTGTCCTGCTCCCGATCGCCTATCCGATAATCTACTCGCTGATATATAATCCCGAGTTTGCCCGCGACGTGGCAGTTGTGGTTGTCGACAACGACAGGACGCAGCTTTCCCGCGAACTTGTGCGCAACATCGATGCCTGTCAGGAGGTACATATAATCGGTTATGCCGCAGACCTCAACGAGGCCAAGCGTGCGATGGACTCCCGCGACTGCTTTGCCATAATAGAGATTCCTGAGGGATTTCAGCGCAAGGTGGAACGCAACGAGACCGGAAATGCCATATTTTACTCCGACATGAGCCTTATGCTCAGATATAAGGGAGTGCTCACGGCGACCACCAATGTGGCACTTGCCATGGGAAGCGAATTGCAGGCCAAGAAAATCAACGAGGTCGCACCGCTCGCCTCCACTCTCACCACAGGCGATCCGATGCCGGTTGAGTCGCATTTCCTCGGCAACATACAGGGGGGATTTGACTCGTTTCTCATGCCGGGTGTGCTGATACTGATACTGCAACAGGCCGCAGTGCTCGCCATAGGCATGGCGGGAGGCGCGCGACGGGAGAAACTCCTTTACAGCGAGGGTAATGGTATGTCAATAACAACATGGATGCTCGGACGCACCGCCTGCTACCTTGCGCTGTTCATGGTACCGGCAATCTACATCTGCCACTATGTGCCGCTGATGTTCTCGTTTCCGATGGAGGGGGACAGTCTTCAGATATTCGCATTCATCCTGCCGATGCTTCTCGCTTCGATAATGCTCGGATTCTGTCTGCAAGGAGTGGTGACCGAACGCGAGACGGTGTTTGTGATCTGGGTCGTAACCTCGATAATGTTCCTGTTCCTCTCAGGTCTCACATGGCCTCGCTACGCAATGACCGGCGTTTGGAAAGCACTTGCCGACTGCGTGCCCGCAACATTCGGAGTGCTCGGTTTCATAAAGATGAACGGCAACGGCTCCTCACTGGCACAGGTAGGTGACTGCTACACGGCTCTGTGGATTCAGGCGGCCGCCTATACATGCCTCGCCATGATCATCCAGTGGCATCTGCGCAAGCACTACAGCCGATAAAAACAACATTTCCAATACCAATGAGCGGAATCAGTCCTCAAGGGCCGGTTCCGCTTCACTTTGCATGGGTCGGCGACAGCCCCCGATGTATCATGTATTATACCACAAAATGATGATTTTATAAACATATATTCGCGGAAACGTCTTATCTTTGACACACGCGAGCCTCCCCTCTGGTGGCCGCTACACGTTTCATCTCCACGCTTCCCTGCTTATATTCCCTCTATGCAAGACAATCTGTCGCAATACCATGATCTGCAAATCAGGCTTAACAGCTTTGATAAGATCACTCTTGAGGAGATGGGCAAGGTGAAGCTGATGAACCGCATCGACACGAAATATGTGACGACACTCAAATCACTGCTGCAACTCCTCGAACTCGCCCGCGGCGAATACATGGTGCAGACGATCGACGGTGAGTGCAATCTCCCATACTATACTCTCTATTTCGACACGGTTGACTACCGTATGTACACCGATCATCAGCGAGGAAAGAAAACGAGGAAGAAGATACGTGTGCGACGCTACGAGAGCACCCGACAGTCGTTTCTCGAAGTGAAAAGCAAAAACAACAAAGGGCGCACCAAAAAGAAACGGGTGCAGTGCAACCTTGAAGAAGTGGACACGAAGGGTGACTTCATTGCCAGCCACTCCCCTTTCCACCACAGCGCGCTCAGACGGTGCATCGAGAACCGCTTTAACCGAATAACGCTCGTCAACCGCCACATGACCGAACGGCTGACGATCGACACCCGACTGCGGTTCAACAATCTGAGCCGGCACGGCAAGCTCAGTCTGCCCGATATCGCGATAATCGAGCTGAAGCGCGACGGCAACATCCCGTCGCCGATCATACCGATGCTCGCCGCACTGCGCATCAGGCCGAGCGGCTTCAGCAAATACTGCATGGGTATGGCTCTGACCGATCCAACGCTTAAACAAAACCGCTTCAAAGAGAAATTAAGATATATCGAACGCACCATGACCGTGGAACGTGGCGAGGATGCATGGCGCACACTGTTATAACTATCCCACCTGACAAAATCAAAATAATATATGGACGAACTGGAACTTATCGACACGCCACTGGTCGCAACCGGCGACCTTATCGAACTCGTGGCGAGGTTTGCATTCAACACGCTTGTCGTGTGGATCATCATTCATCTCCTCTATTTCCCCAGAAGCAAGCGGCGCGACTACTATTTCACGTTCATGCTCATAAGCGTTAGCATCTTCTTCCTGATATTCCTGCTTGGAGGTCTGAAAATAAAAGTGGGATTCGCGCTCGGCCTGTTTGCCATATTCGGTATAATACGCTACCGCACAGAGTCAATGTACGTCAGAGAGATGACCTATCTTTTCGTGATAATCGCCATCTCGGTTATCAACGCTCTTGCCGTGACACTCAGCGTGGCCGAACTCGTTGCCGTAAACGCCTTGTTCATAGGAGCGATATGGCTCTGCGAACTAAATCTTATAAACAAACAGCATCAGGAGAAACTCGTGGTCTACGACCGCATCGACCTGATCGTACCTGAGAAACACGACGAACTTGTGGCTGATCTTGAGAAGCGCATCGGCGTGAAAATCATCGGTGTCGAGATAGGAGCGATCGACTTCCTCAAAGACACCGCCATGCTTAAAATCCACTACCTTGAGCGCGGTGAAAACAGCGTGAACCATACAATGAAATTACCTAAAGATTGATGAAAAAAATACTTCTCACACTTGCGATCGCCGCCGCATCACTGGGCGCAACAGCGCAACAGCTCTGGACATCGGCCGAGATCAAAATTCCGATAACAAAGAAATTTACCGCCGCTGTCGAAGCCGAATACCGCACGCACAACGGCTTCTCACCGACCGAGCGTTGGACTGTGAACGCATTGGTAGCCTATCGCGCCAAATCGTTCCTGAAATTTGACGCAGGTTATAAATTCATCAACGGATACCTCGAAGATGAATTCAAAACCAAGCTCCGCGACATTACCGAGCATCCCAAGAAACCCTACCGCCATTACTATACGCCGGGCTACACCATGCGCCGCAACCGCGTCTACGTCTCGGCTACAGGTTCGATGAAACTCGGCAAGCTCTCGCTCTCGCTGCGCGAACGCTACCAGTTCACCCACCGCATAGGCAAAGACTACACACGCTACTACATCAACAGTTCGTCGGCCGACAATGACTTCAGCGTTGACGACTTCCTGACGAGCGGTGTCGAACAGGAACGCATCAAAGTCGCCAAAGACAAGCATGTGCTCCGCTCGCGCATCGAAGCCGAATACACGATCAAAAAGAAGTCACCGTTCAAGCCCTATATCTCTGTTGAACTCTACAACGCGCTCAACAACGGCTTTGAGTGCGACCAATCGAGATACACCGCCGGATGCAGTTATAAAATCAACAGCCACAACAGTCTCGACCTTTTCTACCGCTTCAAGCGCGAACACACCGACCGCGCCAACATCAACATCATCGGCCTCGGCTACACCTTCCGCCTATAGAAAACACCGCAGACATTCTCCATGAGAATTTGGAAATATGAACTTAGGGAGCTATATTCGCGTTATAAAAACAGAACACCGATAGAGAAGATTGAAAAGACGGCCGCACCGGAGTTGATTGGGAAACTCTTCAAATTATTCTGAAATACCGAGACACGCTGTGCTGTCCGATGGCGGGCTCCGCCACATCCACGATGTGGTTGCACAAGGTTTTACACCTCCTGCACAAGGCAGATTACAAAGGGCTGCAGGCACTCAAATCCTGTCTTCTCGGAGTTTCATCGCGTCCTCCGGGGCGGCTATTCCATAGAGAGAAGCCATGCTCAGCCTTTCACGGCGAGGCAGCGGCTTCTCTTTTTTTGACCGCACAAGCTCAAAAATGTCTATCTTTGTGCCTGTCAACACTCAACTTCTATGAAACTTGAAAATAATCTTCTGACTGTCGAAATATCGGAACAGGGTGCCGAACTCCAGAGCATACGCTCCAACGCTTCGGGGCGCGAGTACCTATGGCAGGGCGATGCCGCATTCTGGGGACGCCGCTCGCCAGTGCTTTTCCCAATCGTGGGTAAGGCGTGGGAAGGACAGGTGCGCTACGGCGACAAAACGGTGGAAATCGGACAACACGGTTTTGCCCGCGACTGCAAGTTCACGCTCGTGGATAATACCGATGAAAATACTATCACTCTGCGACTCGATGCCGATGAGCAGACTCTTCGACTGTTCCCTTTCAACTTCTCGCTCGAGATAAGCTACACTCTTGTCGATGACCGCGTGAACGTAGGGTGGAAGGTCATAAACAATGAAAAGGAGCGCGAAATGCCGTTTCAGATCGGCGCTCATCCGGCATTCTATTATCCCTCGGGCAAATTCACGCCTGACGGCATAAACGGCTATATGGCGTTTGACCGTCAAAGCAATGTGACTTTCGAGCTTATAGAGGCGAAAGGATGTCTCGGCGCGACGAAATACCCGGTGAAGTTTGACTCGGACGGACTTCTGCCTATCACTCCCGATTTGTTTGACCGTGACGCGCTGGTAATCGGCGACAACCAGATTCACCGCATCAGCATACTGAGCGCAGACTTCATGCCCTACATGACGGTGCTGTTCAGCGCTCCAATCGTGGGAATATGGTCAAAACCGGGAGCACCGTTCGTGTGCATTGAGCCGTGGTATGGCCGCTGCGACCGCGTTGGCTTCAACGGTGACTTTGCCGACCGCGAGTACACCCAGCGTCTTGCTCCGGGCGATGAGTGGGAAGCCTCGTATTGCATGATTTTTGAAGGAATCTGACGACGCACGACGCATGAAATACATTTACACCACTCAGGGCACATGCTCACGCAGCATCGAAATAAATATAGAAAACGGGCATGTGCTCAATGTGAGCTTCGCCGGCGGATGCCACGGTAATCTGCAAGGGATATGCGCGCTTGTAAAGGGGATGGAAGTCGACGAGGTGATCAGGCGGCTCAGCGGAATACGCTGCGGCACGAAATCGACCTCATGCCCCGACCAGCTTGCCCGGGCACTGAAAGAAATTAAACGATAACAGTATGAGATATGCTATTGTCGGCACGGGAGCGATAGGCGGCTACTATGGGGCAATGCTTGCGCGTGCGGGGCACGATGTGTCGTTTCTGCTGCATTCCGACTATGACCATGTGAGCCGAAACGGGTTGCGCGTGAGCAGCTGCAACGGCGATTTCACGTTGCCTGATGTCAAGGCGTTCCGCTCGACCGCCGACATGGAGCCGGCCGATGTGGTGCTCGTGTGCCTGAAAACGACCAACAACCACCTACTGAAGGAGCTCCTTCCACCACTGCTCCATCAGCATTCCATTGTCATACTCATTCAGAACGGCATAGGGCCTGAACCTGACTTACAGGCCGCACTGCCGGAAGCACATATTGCCGCCGGACTCGCATTCATCTGCTCAGCCAAAACAGGCCCCGGTGAGATCAATCATCAGGCTTACGGTCACATCAACATCGGCAATTATTCCTGTCCCGACAAAGCTCTTCTCGACAAGGTCATAACCGATATGCGCGACTCAGGCATCAAAGCTGCCGAAGTCGATTACAATGAGGCACGTTGGAAAAAAGCCGTGTGGAATATGCCGTTCAACGGCATGACGGTAGCTTTGGATGCACGAACCGATCAGCTTCTCACCTTCCCCGCCACACGCTCGCTGATAAGAGAGCAGATGATGGAGGTGGCAGGAGCCGCGCAAGCCCTCGGAGTAAAAGGTGTAGATGAGGCCTTTGTAGACAAAATGATCGCCGACACATTGGTTATGCCCCCTTATCTCCCGTCGATGAAACTCGACTATGACAACCACCGGCCTATGGAGATAGAGTATCTCTACACACGCCC
Organism: uncultured Porphyromonadaceae bacterium; assembly: GCA_947176995.1. Classification (GTDB taxonomy): domain Bacteria; phylum Bacteroidota; class Bacteroidia; order Bacteroidales; family Muribaculaceae; genus JAFLTL01. The sequence goes on from CAMWSY010000028.1 coordinate 9,879, forward strand.
TATAGCCGAGGCACGCAAAGCCGGCTTCGAGATGCCGCGCCTTGCCATGCTTGAAAGTCAGTTGCGGTTCTTGCAGACACGCCGCGAGCAGCTATGATTTACCTCTCACGCTATCGCACCCCGCTCGGCACACTTATCCTCGGCGCAACCGAGAGTAAGCTTGTGTTGTGTGACTGGTCGACACGCCACGACAGCCATGCTTTTATCTCCCGCATTGCAACTAACCTGCACGCCGCAGTGACCGACGGCTATAATTTTCTGATAGCTACGGCAGAGAAACAGCTTGACGAGTATTTCAGCGGACGTCGCCGATCCTTCGACATGCCGCTGCTTCTCAGCGGCACTCCGTTTCAGGAATCGGTGTGGCACGCAATCGCCACAATCCCCTACGGCGAAACCACAACCTACAGCGATATTGCCGCCGCTATCGGGCATCCTGAAGCAGTGAGAGCTGTCGCCAACGCCATAGGAGCCAACCGACTGAGCATAATCCTGCCATGCCATCGCGTCACAGGGTGCAACAATCCCGGCGGATATGCCGGAGGCATCGACATAAAGCAGGGTCTGCTGCTTCTCGAAAAAAGCTATAACGATAGAGACTCCGCGGAATAATTCCGCAGAGTCCCTGAGATAATAACTATTAAATAACCTTTTATCTTTTTTTCTTTCCGAAGAGACCGCGCATGATAGAGAATACTGTCGTGCCGATCGTGACCGTACGCATCAGCAAAGCGGGATTGTTGAAGAGAAACGAACCGAATTTTGCAGTCGGTGACTCATTCATCCCCTCGAGTTTCTGAAACAGACTCTCCTTGGCTATCTCGAGCCGCACGGCATTGACCGCGCGCTTTATGCGCAACTCATGCCCGTCATACCCCCTCCATCCTTCATTTTGCTTCATTTCCGTTGGATTTAGTGATTGATGTCGAGGTTGCGGCCGGTGTCTCGGGAGCGTCGAGCATCAGGCTCGTCACCATGCGTGTGATAGGATCATCGACAAGAGTGCGCCTGAACAACACGATAAGCGTTATGAGCAACCCATATATCACTGCGATTGTCACACATGCCCATATCAGTCCCATCAGCTCGCTCAGCAGAAGAGCCAAAGCCACCGAGAGAAAGAGCATAGCTCCGAGACCGAGAAAAGCACCTGCAAACAGGATTGCCGCCACAGCAAGTCCGTGGCTGAGTTTCTCGGCAGCCGACAGCTTTACATCGGTCACATAGAGCCTGAATATATTTTTCAGGTTCTCGATAAGCGATCCGTTGTTTGTTGACATACTCATAGATGTGATGATCTTTTATATCCTGCGTGAGTCCAAATACCGGAGAAGACAGGCTCTCCGGCCGGATGCATCCGTGCAGCCCTTATCAGCTGTTTTTGATCTCGGCTGCCAGCTCGGCAGCGATTTCATCGACATTTTCAGCACATGACTCACATGCGCCGACGCCATATTTCTTCAATGTATCCTTGATGCGGCCACGCAGATCCTCACCCTTCTCCGGGGCAAGAAGCAGGGCTATTGCAGCGCCCACAAGCGCACCACCTACAAATGTTCCGAACTTGCACATAATTCCGTGAAATTTTGAAGTTTATACAACAATTATTTAATCTGCCTTGCAATCTCGTCGACGAGTTCATCAAGATCACGCTCCTTGGGCATGATGCCTTTTTTCTTGAGGAAGTGCTTGATATCATGTCGCAGAGATTCACCGTTCTTAGGCGCGAAGAGAAGTGCGATAGCTGCACCGGCAACCATGCCGCCAAGCGCTGCGATAATGGCAGTTGTAACTGTTTCCTGATTTTTCATGTCAATGGTGTCTTTTAAGTTTATTTTGTTAATAAAACACCCTGCCATGCCAAAAGGTTTACCACTGCGGCCTATTATGCTCAGAACGCGGCAGTCACCGGCTTGAGGTTAATAGCCGAAGTCTCAACCACAACATCGCTTCCACGGGCGTCGGCCTCGTTCCATGCCACCTCTACCGTGCGGCTCTCGCCGGGCATGAGATGGAAATAATTGTCGGAATAATCCACCGGCAGTATCTGCTCGCCATCAGTTCCCTTGAGATTCAACCTCACGAGCGGAACAACCGTAGAACCGGTATTTTTCAGCGTAACCTCGCGTGAGGTCGGGCCGGTTTCTATCGCGGCAATCTCGACTGCGGCATCAGGCAGATGGAGCAGAGCTTTAAGGCCGTCGGTAGGAGTACCCCAGCCATAGGTATTCTCACTCACCGTGGCATCTCCTTCTTTAAGCGTCAGCCGCAGGAAAAGCGGCGCAACCATGTCGGCTGGCGGCGCGATAGTGAACAGCTCCTCGGTCGTGTCGGACTTTGAAACCACCGCAGCCGACCGGCTGTCGACTACCTTACCGTTCACGTCAAGCACCTCGGCTTCCACGGTAAGATTGTCATGAGTGCCCGAAGCGACATTCACGACCTGAACGTAACGGGTAACTGGATTCCACTGCACATGAAGCGGCTCGCAGGCTTTTTTGCTGCCAAAGAATGCTGCTGTCGGCTCAAAATAATAGTCGTAGGTATCCCATGTGAGACTCGGCCAGCATGAATGACTCATCCATATCACGAGTCCCATGCGCTCGGTCTGCGCCGACTCAAACATCGCACGGTATGCGTCATAGTTTTCCCACTGCGCCAGCTTGCCGAACTCCGCGCCATTGTCGGGCATACCGAGCTTACCATCAAGAATGCGGTTGAACGATGCGCCGCGCTGAGCCCCCTTCTGAGTATAGTCGTGCTGTCCCCACAGGTTGTCCTGAGGCCACGGGATGTTCTTGCCGAAGGTGCGCTCAAGTCCCTCGGGAGTCATGACGTTGGGCAGGCCGCGTTCGCTGTGGAACTTTCCTGTCTGTATCTTGAAATAAACCGAGTCAGGCTCAGCACCGTAAGGACCGTGCCCCGTCAGACCATAGTCAGCGGAGTTTGGTATATACAGTATTCCGGGATTCCATTCAGCCACAATGTCTTTCAGAGCAGCATTGAGTGTGGGGGTAGGATCACCCTCATTGCGTCCGCAATAGAAGGCGATAGATGGATGGCGGCGGATACGCTTCACATAATCCTCGGCATTGTTAAGGAACATGGCCTCATCACCGGGATTAGGCCCGTCAACGGGATTGGCCAGCCAGAAATCCTGCATCACCATCACGCCATGGCGGTCGCATGCCTCGTAGAACTCTTCATCACCCGTCTGCCCCACCCAGTTGCGAATCATATTGAAGTTCATATCCTTGTGATACTTCACCGCGATATCATACTCGCGCCCGCGATAATTGAGGTTATGCTCACTGAATCCCCAGTTGCCACCGAGAGGGATGAAACGTTTTCCGTTGACATAGAGCATCAGCCGGGTCATCGGATCGGCATAGGTCATTTCTCTTATACCCGCCTTATAGTCAATCGCATCAGCGACTTTCCCGTCAACGATAAATTCATATCCGGCTGCATAGAGGTGAGGTTTGCCGTAGCCTACAGGCCACCAAAGGTTCATTTTCTGATCTTTCAGCCCTGCAAACTCATCGGGTGTGAAGCAGATTTCAGTCTCCTCGCCGATACCGAGAGTAACCTCACGGCTGAACTCGATATTCCCGATCCAACCGCGAAGTGTTCCGTTCACCTCTTTCATCGCATGATTGGCGACAATGACACACGGCGTCATCGATGCGAGTGTGTCGGCTCCAAACGTCAGTGTGGTCGTCACCACCGGGTCAAGTATCGTCACGTCGGTAGCCGTGGTGAGATAAACATCGTTCCAGATACCTATGTCGCGCCCGCGCACGGTCGAGATCCAGTCCCAGCCGATTGTGGCGTGGAATGTAGGATTATCCAGCCCGAGCATACCGCCGTTGAAATCGGTCGTGTCAATATTTTTCTCCTTCACCGCTCCGGGATGCGCCACCTTTTCAATCTCCACGGCGAGCACGTTTGTCCCCTGTTTCAGCATATCGGTAACATCCACCTTTGAGCGAACAAAAGCCCCCTCGATGCGATCGATGCGCTTTCCGTTGAGATACACGTCGGCTTTCCAGTTTATGCCGTCGAAGTTGAGAAAGACGCGCTCACCATCGGCAGCATGATAATCAAATTCTGTCCTGTACCAGAAATTGCTGTTGAAATAAGACTCGGATATGCAGAACAGATTGTCGGAGAAATTTGGATCGGGCACAGCACCGATGTTCATGTAGCTCGACAACACTGTAGCAGGCACAGTAGCCACAATCCACGACGAGTCATCGAACCCGGGCGACGAGATCTGCTCACCGCTCCCGCTCACTTCCGACGCTCTGGCAAGACGCCACGCTCCGCCGTTAAGTGAATATTCTTTCTTGCCGTTGTGCTCCGCATCGCCGGCGATTTCATGTGCAACAGCTGAGACTCCCCCGCGTCCCATCACCTGAAGCTCACTGAGCACATAGCGTCCGCTTTCCCCCGGTTCTGTCATCATCACCCTCACATAGCGGGCTTTTCCGCTTGCGGAGACCGTATCGCTCAAAGCCGCCGATTCAGGCAGCGGTGCCACTGATGTCCATGTGGCATTGTCATCGGAAAACTCGATGCTTCCCGACTTCGGTTTTTCAACCCAGTCGAGTATAACCTGTGAGA
>CAMWSY010000029.1 GCA_947176995.1 uncultured Porphyromonadaceae bacterium
TGTCTTTGTAGCACTTCGAGAAGTAGCTCGGGGAGCTGAAGCCGACGGCGTAGGAGATTTCGGAAACGGTCTGCGAGGTTGTCTTCAGAAGCACGTCGGCCCGCTTGAGACGCATGATGCGCACAAGTTCGGCAGGCGAATAGTTGGTGAGCGCCTTTATCTTGCGATAGAACTGGACGCGACTCAACCCGAGGCTTCCAGCAAGTGCCTCTACTGACATCTCGGAATCGGACATTTCTTTCTCGACCAGTGCGACAAAACGGTTGTAGAACTCGTCGTCGATCCCGTTTTTCTCGGCCGGCGCGGGAGCTGACGGACGGGGAACGGCAGGAGCATTGCCATGGGCTGCAAACGCTTCCTGAATCCTGCGGCGATTTATAAGCAATGCCTCACAACGCGCCAGAAGCATAGCGGAATCGAATGGTTTGGAGATATAGGCGTCGGCTCCGCAGCGGTAGCCCTCGACTCGCTGCTCATCCATCGAACATGCGGTGAGCATGAGGACGGGGATATGAGAAGTTATTGTCTCCTGCTTGAGACGGCGGCAGGTCTCAAGGCCGTCGATGCCGGGCATCATCACGTCGCAGATGATCAGGTCGGGTATGTATTTTGATGCAAGACGTATGCCCTGCGCCCCACCGGTGGCGGTAATGACGGTGTAGCTGTCGTGAAGCAGTGTCTTGAGCAAGACACGTATATCCTCATTGTCGTCAATGACAAGCACTGTGGTGGCTGATGTGTCGGCTTCGGGAAGAACGTCGTCGACCACATCAAGCTCGTCGGGGAGTTCGACAGGATGCTGCGCCGAGGATGCCGTGACAGGCTCACCCGATGGCGTGACATGGCGGCGTGGGATGGTTACAGTAAACTGAGTGCCCTCTCCCTCAGTGCTCTCGACACCGATCGTGCCGCCGTGGAGTTCCACAAACGCCTTGGTAACGGCAAGCCCAATTCCCGAGCCTTCGGGGTCGATGGTCTCGACCTGATAGAAGCTCTCGAAGATGTGGGCGAGGTTCTCGCGGCTCATGCCCTTGCCAGTGTCGGCTACACGCATAACCACTCTCCCGGCATCGAGAGTGAAGCTGACAGTGACACGGCCATTGGCAGGGGTGAACTTGAAGGCGTTGGAAATAAGGTTGAAAAAGATGCGCTGGAAGCGCTCTATATCGATAGCCGCGTGGGTATCGGTATCGTCGGGGAACTCAACTGCAAACTTGATGTGGCGTCGAGTGGCAGCGATGCGGAACGCCTCCGCCCAGTCGCCTATCTCCTTGCGGAGGTCAACTTCTGTGAGATTGAGGCTAAGTTTGCCGTTCTCATATTTGCGGAAGTCGAGTATCTGATTTATAAGACGGCGGAGTATCTTCACGTTCTTATCGGCAAGGCGCATGAGAGTGTGTTGCCAAGGGGTGAGGTTGTCGGCCTGCGCAAGCTGGCTCACGGGATCGGCGATGAGGGTGAGGGGGGTGCGGAGATCGTGGCTCACGTTGGTGAAGAAAACGAGCTTGGACTGCATCGCCTCCTGATACTGCTCGTAAAGGGATTTAATCTCGGCGGCCGACTCCTCAAGCTGACGGTTCTTGACCTCAAGAGCCGCCTGATGACGCACGTGTGCCCAATAGGTGCGCAGGAGCATGAAAATCACACCCGCCAACAGGATCAAAGCTGTGATGATAACGTAGAGCAGCACAGTCTGGGCGGAATGGCGATCCCAGTACTCGTCGACCATGCCTTTCAGGGTCTCGAGTTTCAGTGTCTCATCAATAAGAGCGTCATTCTGCCGCAGCAACATCTGGGCGGAAGTGAAGTCAACGGGAGCGGCAGAGAAATAAAGGGAGTCACGCACGAATGGCTCTCCATGAAGGATGGCACGTGCGGTCTGGAGGATGTCGCCTCCCTGAGTGGGATAGAAGATGGTAGCATCAATGACGGAATCGGCCACGGCGCGTATGCCGATCTCGGGGGCTGCGTCGACCCCGATGATCTTCACGCCGGGCAGTCCGTATTTTTCGGCAACCGCACGGGCAGCCAAGGCCATACGGTCGTTGTGGGCGAATACAAGGTTAATATCACGATGCTCCGCAAATACCGAATCGGCAGAAAGAAATGCGTCCTCATAGGTCCATCGTCCGGGCGCGGTGAGAATGCGGTTTTCCAGCCCAAGCTCTTTCATGACCATGTGGAAACCGTAGCCGCGGTCATAGGCGGGGCGTGAACCGGGGCGGCCGTAAAGCTCAAGGACGCGGATGGTATCACCTAACCAGTCATGAGCCAAGCGGGCGGCGGTGCGCCCGATAGCGCGGTTGTCGGCACCACGGAATGCGGTGTAGACGGTGTCGGCTGTGGAGCGGTCGAAAACAATAACCGGTATTCCGCTCTCATAGGCCTCATGGATCACAGGGGTGATCGCCTCGGCTTCGTTGGGAGAGACAATAATGGCGTCAAAGCCGTTGCTGATGAAATAACGGATGTCGGCAATCTGCTTCTCGTTGCTGTCGTCGGCCGACCGGATCTCAAGGTCGATATCGTCAAAAAACATCTCCTCACGACGGAGCTCTCCATTCATTTTCCTGCGCCAGTCGTCGTCGCTGCACTGCGAGACTCCTACGCGGTAGACCTTGACGGATGTATCGCACGAGGAGAGGAAAGCAACGGGGAGAAGGATGAAAAGGAGTTTCTGAAAGAGGGCTATGATTGATTTTTTCATGGTCAAACCTAATGTTACCGCGCAAAAATAATTTTTTGGTTTTACACCTGCAAGAGGGTGATATATGATACATTGAGATGTAACAGGACGGTAAATGTAACGTCATTGATAGGAAATGTGTCATTTTTTACATTTTCGGGATTAATCGTCTGCTATATTTGCAATCAGAAAGGCAACGCAGCCTCCCCTAAAAGACCAACCAAAAGATTTCACAACTAAACCCCTCCCAATAACCGCATGAACCTGTTTTCACGAGCAGCAATCACAGCAGCCATGCTTGCAGCGACCCTGACAGTATCGGCCGTCAACGACGGTCTCGAGGTTCTCCCGCTCGGAGCGACCAACACGATGGTGCGCATCACCGATCCGTCGAAGTTTCTCATCCTGCCTATCGAGGAGAGTATGCCCGACTCTAAGATCGACGTGCTTGTCAACGGCAACATCGCCGCCACTTTCTATGCACGCCTTGCCAACAACAGCGTGGACTACACAGTGCCGTTTGATCTCACGCCCTACACGTCGAAGGGTAGCGTGCTGCTGAATATCATGACAGAGACAGACCGCGCCTCATCGCGCGAAGCTGGTGACTTCATCTGCTGGGATGAAATGAAGCTCGCCGACAATTTCGACACAACCAACACTGAGAAATACCGCCCGGCCTATCACCACACCCCTCTCTACGGCTGGATGAATGACCCGAACGGAATGTTCTACAAAGATGGCCTGTGGCATCTCTATTTCCAGTACAATCCATACGGGTCGAAATGGCAGAACATGACATGGGGTCACTCGACATCGCCCGATCTTGTGCATTGGACACAGCAGCCTAACGCTATCGAGCCTAACGGCCTCGGAAGCGTGTTCAGCGGCAGCAGCGTGGTAGACCACAACAACACGGCAGGTTTCGGCAAGGATGCAGTGATCGCCATCTACACGTCGGCCGGCGCAAGCCAAGTGCAGAGCCTCGCCCACAGCTCGGACAACGGAGAGACGTTCACAATCTATCCCGGCAACCCGATCATCACTACCACGCGCGAGGCCCGCGACCCCAACATGTTCTGGAACGAGGAGACCGGCAAATGGAATCTCGTGCTTGCAAGCGCCCTTGACCACGAAGACCTGATATTCTCATCGGATAACCTCAAGGAGTGGACTCTCGAGAGCCGTTTCGGTCAGGGCTACGGCGCACAGGACGGCGTGTGGGAATGTCCCGACCTGATAAAGCTGACCGTGAGAGACGCCAAGAAGAACCAGCCCAAGGAAAAATGGGTGCTGATTGTGAACATCAATCCGGGCGGCCCGTTCGGTGGCAGCGCGACCCAGTATTTCGTGGGTGATTTCGACGGTCACAAGTTCACCTGCGACACTCCTGCCGACGTGACCCGCTGGCTGGATTTCGGTAAAGACCACTACGCAACCGTGAGCTGGAGCAATGCACCGGAGGGGCGTAACGCGGTAATAGCATGGATGAGCAACTGGGAGTATGCCAACGAGGTTCCGACCAAACAATTCCGCTCGGCCAACTCACTCCCCCGTGACCTCGACCTTTTCCACGGCCCTGACGGTGGCCTCTATGTGGGGGTGACACCGGCAAAGGAGACCGAATCACTGCGCGGCGACAAGAAGAGCTATGAGTCGACAACCGTTGGTGAAAACGAGGTGACTTTCAAGCTCCCGAAAGAGAATGACGGAGTGTGCGAGATAGATCTGGGCTACAACCTGAAAGGTGCTGACAAGCTTGAGATCACCTTGTCGAACGAGAAAGGTGAGAAGGTGGAGATGACCTACAACACAGCAGACCGCACATTCAGCATGAACCGCAATGAGAGCGGACTTGTAAACTTCAGCCGTCACTTCCCGGCCACTACGGTAGCCCCGATGCTCACCGAAAAGAACGACGGCACACTGCGCCTGTTCATCGACCGCTGCTCGATCGAAGCATTTGACGGCGAGGGACGCTTCGCAATGACCAACCTCGTGTTCCCTACCACTCCCTACACGACCATGACCGTGAAAGCCGAGGGTGGCAAGGCAAAGGTGACAGGACTGGATATTTATTCGATAAAATGAACGGAGGTTACAGGAAGGACGCACGAACCAAGACAAAAAAGCGCGCGTGAAAGCGCATCAAGAATAACGAAACTAAAATAAATACTATATGGCAAGCACAATATCATCGCCGTCGATCCAGCGCAAGACATCGGTGGCACAGATTATCCCGGTGATGCTCTGCTTCTTCGCAATGGGATTTGTCGATCTCGTAGGCACAGCATCAAATTACGTTCAGAAAGATCTCGGCCTTACGGACTCCCAGGCCAATCTGTTCCCGTCGCTCGTATTCTTCTGGTTTCTGATCTTCTCAGTTCCAACCGGACTGATGATGAACAAGATCGGACGAAAGAACACGGTGCTTGTGAGTCTTGGCGTGACACTTGTATCGCTCATCCTGCCGATGTTCGGCGACTCGTTCACGGTGATGCTTATCGCCTTCTCACTCCTCGGCATAGGCAACGCACTGATGCAGACTTCGCTCAACCCGCTGGTGAGCAACCTGATCTCTCCGAAAGCTCTTGCCTCGACACTGACTTTCGGCCAGTTTGTGAAAGCAATAGCATCATTCCTCGCCCCGATCATCGCCGCATGGGGCGCAACCACCCTCATGCCAACAATGGGCCTGAGCTGGCGCGTGCTTTTCCCGATCTATGCCGCAGTGTGCGTGCTGTCGGTGGCTATGCTTAGCGCAACTCCCATCACTGAGGAGCGCCCAGACAAGGCTTCGAGCATCGCAAGCTGCCTCAAACTGCTCGGAAAGCCGTTTGTGCTTCTCTGCTTCATCGGCATCATGTGCCACGTGGGTATCGACGTCGGCACTAACACCACTGCCCCGAAGCTGCTCATGGAGCGTCAGGCCATGACTCTCGAGGAGGCCAGTTTCGCAACAAGCGTCTATTTCATCTTCCGCACACTTGGATGCTTCCTTGGCGCAATTCTGCTCCGCATGATGTCGCCGCGCACTTTCTTCGCCATCAGCACCACGATAATGCTCGCGGCAATGATACTGCTCTTCGGTTGCAGCTCGCTGTCGATGCTCTACATCTGCATCGGTGCAATCGGTTTCGGTAACTCCAATGTGTTCTCGGTTATCTTCGCGCAGGCTCTCAACCATACTCCCGACGAGAAGAACGAGGTTTCGGGCCTGATGATCATGGGTCTGTTCGGCGGCACAATCTTCCCGCTTGCGATGGGTTTTGCCTCAGACGCAATCGGTAATCAGGTGGGCGCAGTGACGGTAATGACTATCGGAGCTATCTATCTGTTTCTCTACACTCTTAAAATCAAAAAAGCATAATCACACATACATCCATGAATAAACTTATCGTAGGTATCGGCGAAGCACTCTGGGACGTGCTGCCGGAAGGAAAGAAACTCGGTGGCGCACCCGCCAACTTCGCATATCATGTGAGCCAGTTCGGTCTCGACAGCCGCGTTGTGAGTGCAATCGGTCACGACCGTCTCGGCGAGGAGATCATCGAACAGCTCAACGACAAAGGCGTACAATACAATATCGACACAGTGCCTTATCCGACCGGAACGGTGCAGGTAGAAATCGATCAGGCCGGCATACCGCAGTACAACATCAAGGAGAATGTGGCTTGGGACAACATCCCCTACAGCGACGCGCTGCATGAGATCGCCAAGAACACCCGCGCGGTGTGCTTCGGCTCACTTGCCCAGCGCTCGATAGTGTCGCGCGAAACCATCAACCGCTTTATCGACGCTATGCCTAAGGATGATGAGACGCTGACGGTGTTTGACGTGAACCTGCGCCAAGGTTTCTACAACAAGGAAATTCTTGTCAACTCGATGGAGCGCTGCAATGTACTGAAGATTAACGATGAGGAGCTTGTGACGGTGAGCCGCATGTTCGGTTATCCGGGCATCGATCTTCAGGACAAGTGCTGGATCCTTCTCGGCAAGTACAACCTGAAGATGCTGATACTCACCTGCGGCATCAACGGCAGCTACGTGTTCACTCCGGGCAGCGTGTCGTTCCAAGAGACTCCCGTGGTGGAGGTTGCCGACACAGTCGGCGCGGGCGATTCTTTCACCGCCGCTTTCATCTCGTCGATACTCAAGGGGAAGAGCGTGCCTGAGGCTCACAAGACGGCAGTGGCAGTCTCGGCCTACGTGTGCACCCAGAACGGCGCAATGCCTGTGCTCCCGAAAGAGCTTACGGAATAATTTATTATCTTGATCTGGTCAAAACACATGGCGGGCGACGAGAGTCGTCCGCTATTTTTGTCGGGGGCAATAGACGGGATAGCTTTGGTAGCTGCTGAGATTATAACGTGTAAGCAATTATATCGCCTCTCCGAGGCTCTATGTGATTAGTTGCGTCTACCCCAGGCTCCTTACAGTCGCCTGGGGTTAATAATAATAACGCACCTCCGGTGCTACAGACAGGCGCTATTCTTTTGCGTCGAATATTTTTTGTATATTTGGCGAAAATAGTCTTTGCCATGAGCCAGAAAGTGTTTTTTGCTGTTGATCTCGGCGCTACAAGCGGCCGCACTATCGCTACTTCGATTGAAAACGGTAAACTCGTAATGAATGAACTGACGAGGTTTCCCAATCATATCACTGATATGCTCGGACACTCCTACTGGGATCTGCCTGCGCTCTACCGTGAAATCATCGGCGGTCTGCGCGAAGCCAAACGGAGGGGATATGATGTTGTGTCAATCGGTATCGACACGTGGGGCGTGGATTTCGCTATGTTCGGTGATGACGGCGGCCTGATGCGTAATCCCTACTGCTACCGCGATCCTCACACAACGGGAGCTCCCGAAAGGTTCTTCGCAAGATATGACGCGGAGAAGGTTTATAACAGCACCGGAATACAGGTGATGAATATAAACACTCTTTTCCAACTCGACACTCTGCATGAAAATGGCTGCCCGGCTCTGAAAGCCGCACGCAAGATCTTATTCACGCCTGACGCTCTTGCCTATATGCTGACGGGCAATGCTGTGACAGAGCGCACGATCGCATCGACGTCGCAGATGATGAACGCGCGTAGCGGTGAACTGGACGTGGCGATTATCAAGGCAATAGGTATCGATCCGGCTCTATTCGCTCCAATGGTCGATCCGGGACACTGCGTAGGGACACTGTCGGAGGAGGTGCAACGCCAGACGGGACTGGGTGCCGTCCCGGTGATAGCTGTGGCAGGCCATGACACGGCCTCGGCTGTGGCGGCTGTGCCTGCCGAGGGGGAGGATTTCGCATATCTGAGTTCGGGCACTTGGAGCCTGATGGGTATAGAGGTGAAAGAGCCTATAATCTCTGACCGAAGCAGGGAGCTTAATTTCACCAACGAGGGTGGTGTGGAGCGCACCATAAGATTCCTGAAGAATATATGCGGAATGTGGCTGCTTGAATGCTGCCGCCGCGAATGGAAGGCGCAGGGGATGGAAACTTCATACGGCGAACTCTGCGAGGAGGCGGAGAAAGCGGAACGGTTCCGCTCGCTCGTAAATCCTGACAACCCGCGCTTCGCCAATCCTCACTCGATGCTGAAAGAGATTGCCGATGCGTGCCGCGAGAGCGGTCAGGCTGTGCCTGAGACTCCGGGCGAATACACGCTGTGTATCCTTGAAAGTCTGGCTCTGCGTTACCGCCAAGTCATGTCGATGCTGCGCGAGTTTGCCCCCCACGACATCAAGTGCCTGCACATAATCGGTGGGGGCTCGCGCAACCGCATACTGAACCAGATGACTGCCGATGCGATAGAAATGCCTGTCATAGCCGGCCCGTCGGAGGCTACGGCTATAGGCAACGCGCTGATACAGGCGCGTGCCGCGGGTATGGCAGGATCGCTACAGGAAATGCGCCGCATCGTGGCAGCGTCGACCGAGACAGAAACTTTCACACCCAATCCTGACCCGGAATGGGAAAAAGCATACCGAATTTATTTAACCCTCAAATAAACCATCCATGGGAAATGTTGAAAAAGCTTATGAACTCGCTCGCGAGCGCTACGCAACAATAGGCATAGACACTGAGGCCGCGCTGAAAAAGCTGGCTGACATACATATATCACTCCACTGCTGGCAGGCTGATGACGTGGCAGGTTTTGAATCGGACGGCGATCTCACGGGAGGCATTCAGGCTACGGGCAATTTCCCCGGCAAAGCCCGTAACATTGAGGAACTCCGCGCCGACATACTCAAAGCTCTCTCGCTTATCCCCGGCAGCCACCGCCTGAATCTTCACGAGATCTACGGTGATTTCAAGGGGAAGAAGGTTGACCGCGACGAGGTGGATTTCAGCTACTTCGAGTCGTGGGTGGAATGGGCTATGGCAAACGGCCTGAAACTTGACTTCAACTCGACATCGTTCTCACACCCGAAATCGGGCGATCTGACTCTGTCGAATCCAGACCCGGAGATACGCAATTTCTGGATAGAGCATACGCGCCGCTGCCGTGCGATAGCCGATGAGATCGGTCGCCGTCAGGGAAGCCCGTGCGTGATGAACCTGTGGATACATGACGGATCGAAGGACATCACTGTGAACAGAATGCTCTACCGCTCCCTGCTCAAGGACTCACTCGACAAGATTTTCGACACCGACTACGAGCACATGCTCGACAGCCTTGAATCAAAGGTGTTCGGCATCGGACTGGAGAGCTACACTGTGGGGTCCAATGACTTCTACACCGCGTACTGCACGCAGAAACAGAAGCTGATCACTCTCGACACGGGACACTTCCATCCGACGGAGAGCATCGCCGACAAGGTGAGCTCGATGCTGCTTTTTGTGCCGGCACTGATGCTTCACGTGAGCCGCCCGGTGCGCTGGGATTCAGACCATGTGACCATCATCAATGACGAGACTCTTGATCTGGCCAAAGAGATCGTGCGCTGCGACGCGCTTGACCGCGTGAATATCGGTCTGGACTATTTCGACGGATCGATCAACCGCATAGGCGCATACGTAATCGGCACACGCGCCACGCAGAAGTGCCTGCTCCAAGCTCTGCTTGAACCGATCGAGACCCTGCGCAGCTATGAGGCCGACGGAAAGGGCTTCGAGCGTCTGGCTCTGCTTGAGGAGGCAAAGTCAATGCCGTGGGGTGCAGTGTGGGACGAGTTCTGCCGCCGCAACGGTGTGGCCGTGGGTGAAAGTTTCATCGCTGAAATAGAGAAATACGAGAAGGAAGTATTATCAAAACGCAACTAAACCATATAACCTATATAATGAGTTCAATACTTGACGGCCGCCCCGCACTCGCGGCCGAAGTGAATGCTGTGGCTGAAACAGCGGGCTACCTCTGGCAAAAGGGGTGGGCCGAACGTAACGGAGGAAATATCACCGTAAATATCACCGATCAGGTGGATGACGCCATGCGTGCTATGCCGGCTCTGACTGAACCGACTCCCATAGGTGTCACACTCCCCAATCTGAAAGGATGCTGGTTTTACTGCAAGGGTACAAACCGCCGTATGCGCGACCTTGCGCGTGACCCGATGGCCAACGGCTCGATCATACGTATCACTCCGGACTGCGCACACTATGAGATCGTAGCAGACAGCGTGGTGCGCCCGACGTCGGAACTTCCGTCGCATCTGTCGGTGCACAACTACCTGATAGGGAAAGGAAGTAACTACAAGGCTTCGGTGCATACACACCCAATAGAACTGGTGGCAATGAGCCATAATCCCGAGTTTTTGGAAAAGGATGTGCTCACGCGTCTGCTGTGGAGCATGATCCCTGAGACAAAGGCCTTCTGTCCGCGCGGCCTCGGCATCGTGCCTTATATGCTGCCCGGCTCAACCGAACTTGCAAAGGCAACCATCGACGCTCTTAAGGAGGACTATGACGTGGTGATGTGGGAGAAGCATGGAGTGTTTGCTGTGGCTCCTGACGTGATGGAGGCTTTTGACATGATCGACACTCTCACCAAAAGCGCGATCATCTACCGCGATGCCTGCTCAATGGGCTTCATACCCGACGGCATGAGCGATGAACAGATGCAGGAAATCTCGCGGGTGTTCAAGCTGCCGAAGTAAAACCCGGCTAAAACACAGACAAGTCGGACAAGTCAGACGGTTCGGACAATTCTTTGTAAAATCAAAGAATTGCAGCGGTTTTGGAATTTTCATATAAAGAGATTATCTTTGCGCGAAGAAAGTGCAC
Organism: uncultured Porphyromonadaceae bacterium; assembly: GCA_947176995.1. Taxonomy (GTDB): domain Bacteria; phylum Bacteroidota; class Bacteroidia; order Bacteroidales; family Muribaculaceae; genus JAFLTL01. Next base: position 10,910 of record CAMWSY010000029.1, read on the forward strand.
TCCGGGTGATGCCCGGAGATGCGCTCCATAATCCCATAAAGATAAACCACCGACACATAACTCATAGTATGTCAAAGAAAAAACAGGTAGAGCAGAACGATGCCAACGCCATTGACGAGCTGAATGACCAGCTCACCGGTATCAGCCAGAAAGTGCAGGAGAACCAGCGTATAATCTATATCGCAACGGGCATAGTGGCGTTTGTCGTCATCTGTGTGCTCGTCTATATCTACGCTTTCCGCAATCCGGGCATCGAGAAGAGCAATAACGAGATCGGCCAAGCTGACCTTCAGCTTTTCCAAGGCAATGACTCGATCGCGCTGATACAATATGAGAATATCGCAAACAACCACGGCTACAGCGCAGGAAACCGCGCCGCTCTCCAAGCTGCAATCATCCTTTATGAAAAAGGAGAATATCAGAAGGCTATCGATTACCTGAACAAGTATTCGGCCGACGAGGCATTTATCGGTGCCGCCGCTTACTCTCTGGAAGGCGACTGCTACGTAAACCTCGATCAGCTTGACAATGCCGTAAAAGCTTTCAAGAGCGCAATCGCACAGAGCGACGACAATCCGAGCTACACCCCCTACTTCATGCTCAAACTCGCCCGCGTCTATAACGCACAGCAGAAATATGGCGACGAGCTGAAGGTGTATGAGGATATCCAGAAGAATTATCCCGCCTACGGCGACATGTACGGCGTGGACATACGCAAGTATCTGGAACGCGCACGACTGCAGAGCGCAAAGTGACACACTGAAACTACTGACAAACTCTTTTTCAGGGTCGCGAAGGGCACTCGACAGTCAATGCCTTTCCCGACCCTGACTTTTAAGAAGCTGTTGAAGTTTATATGCTCAGAAGCAAAGCACTATCAATTCCAGACAGGTTCTACACACATATCTCTCCAAACCTTACAGACCACATCCACCGGGAATGAAAATGAAATCCACTCTCCTCACTATCGCGGCTCTGCTCGCCGCTCCGCTTTCGGCTCTCGCCTGCACGAGTCTTATCGCTGCCAAGGGGGCAACCAAGGATGGCAGCGTGATAATCACGTACGCGGCCGATAGCCACAACCTCTATGGCGAACTGTACCACCAGCCGGGGGGCAAGCACGCTCCCGGCACAATGCGCAAAGTGGTGGAGTGGGACACGGGCAAGTATCTTGGTGAAATACCTGAGGCCGCTGTGACCTACACCACTCTCGGCAACATGAACGAGCATGGTCTCGCAATAGCTGAAAGCACGTGGGGCGGACATGAGGAGCTCGTGGACACAACAGGTATCATAGACTACGGATCGCTGATATACATCACCCTGCAGCGCGCACGCACTGCCCGCGAAGCTATAAAGGTGATGACCGATCTCGTGAAGGACTACGGCTACTACAGCTCGGGGGAATCATTCTCGATCGCCGACGGCAACGAGGCATGGATCATGGAGCTGATAGGCAAAGGGGGCAAGGAGAAAGGGGCTGTGTGGGTGGCACGCCGCATCCCTGACGGATATATCTCGGGACACGCCAATCATCCGCGCATACACCAGTTTCCGCTCGATGATCCTGAGACGCTCTACAGCCCTGACGTGATCTCGTTTGCACGAGAGATGGGCTATTTTGACGGTGATGACAAGGATTTCAGTTTCTCACTCGCCTACTCCGACACTGATTTCGGTGCACTGCGTGGCTGCGATGCCCGCGTGTGGTCGTTCTTCAACAATCATGCGCAGGGGATGGACAAGTACCTGAACTGGATTGACAATGCCGCCGGACCGGTTATGCCACTGTGGGTGAAGCCCGACGAGCCACTGAGCGCCGATGACATGAAGTGGGCAATGCGTGACCACTTCGAGGGTACTCCCTACGATATGACTCAGGACGTAGGAGCCGGCCCATACGCTGTGCCCTACCGCTGGCGACCGATGACATTTGAGGTGGACGGTCAGAAGTACACCCATGAGCGCGCAATCGCAACCCAACAAACCGGCTTCACGTTTGTGGCACGCCTACGCTCAGACCTTCCGGACGCAGCGAAAGGATTGCTGTGGTTCGGCACCGATGACGCCAACACTGCCGTATATATTCCCATCTATTGCAGCGTGACTACAGTTCCGCATGAGCTGGCAAACGGCAACGGCGACATGAACACGCTGTCGTGGGACGCAAATTTCTGGGTGAACAACTATGTGGCAAATCAAGCTTACAACCGTTACAGCCAGATGATTCCCGACATACGCCGGGTGCAGTCGGAACTTGAACAGGGCGCACTTGCTGCAACCGAAGCTTTTGAAGCACAGGCCGCAACACTCAGTGCTGCCGAAGCTGCAAAAGCCACTCAGGAGATAGCCAACACGTGGGCAGCCAAAGCCACAGCCGACTATAAGGCTCTCGGTGACTTCCTGCTTGTGAAATACATGGACGGCAATATCAAGCGCCAGAACGACGACGGCTCGTTTGCCCGCAACCGCTACGGGCTGCCGGCATCGCCCAAGTTCGGCGGATATGACGATCCGCGCTACTTCCGCGCCATAGCCGACGAGACCGGTGACCGCCTGAAGGTGCGCGACGTGAAGCCTCAGGGCAAATAATCAATCACACAAAGAAAACTCATGTCGAGAAACGACGATCAACTTGGCGATATCACGCTGCTCGGAGCGTCGGTGAAGGAGTACCCCACCGACTATTGCCCGGGAATATTGCAGACGTTTGTCAACAAACATCCGGGAAAGGAGTATGTGGTGACATTCAACTGCCCGGAATTCACGTCGCTCTGCCCCATCACGGGTCAGCCCGACTTCGCCCGCATCGTGATCAGCTACATGCCGCGAAAGCGCATGGTGGAGAGCAAAAGCCTGAAACTTTACCTTTTCAGCTTCCGCAACCACGGAGATTTTCACGAGGACTGCATCAACATCATAGCCGATGACCTGTTCAGGCTCATGGATCCGCTGTACCTTGAGGTAACCGGCATATTCACTCCCCGCGGAGGCATAGCGATATATCCGTTTGCCAACCGCTCGGATGCAGAACATGAGGAACTTGCCGCTACCCGCCGCCGCGAGATGCTCTCGACGGCTCTGTCAATGTCGAAACCCTATAACTGAAGCTATGAAATCAGCACTGATGGTACTTTCGGGGGGCGTCGACTCGGTGACGATGCTTCATGAGTATGCCGACACGATCGCCCTCGCCGTGAATTTTCATTACGGGTCGAACCACAACGAGCGGGAAGCTGCGTGCGCGCGTCTGCACTGCCAGCAGCTCGGCATCGAACTGGTGGAGATCAATCTCGCGTTTATGGGTGAATATTTCCACAGCTCGCTCCTCGACGGCGCTGAGGCGATCCCTGACGGACATTATGCGGACGAGAATATGCGTTCGACAGTCGTGCCGTTCCGCAACGGCATCATGCTGTCGGTGGCTGCCGGTCTTGCCGAATCAAACGGTCTGACCG
>CAMWSY010000030.1 GCA_947176995.1 uncultured Porphyromonadaceae bacterium
CTCTGAGATGTTGTCAAGCGACCCCCTGTGGGCGACCGCTTGGAAGAGTAACGCAGGGGGGTCGCCACATGATAATTTATTGTGTAATTTAATTGGATGTTGTGAGATGGATGTTTTGAGGTGTTTTGTGGTGGGGTGCGTGGCGGCTGTGGCTGCGACGGGTGCTGTGGCTGCGGTAAAGCGGCAGATCGTGGTGCAGACTGACGAGACGGGGCTGGTGTTTACGGTGGGTGACAATGGACGCCTGTATCAGTCGTATATCGGGAAGCGGCTCGCGAATGCTGCTGATTATGCGAATCTGACGGGTGGCACGGAGGCGTACATCACGCACGGCATGGAGGATTATTTCGAGCCGGCTCTGCACATAAATCATGCGGATGATAACCCTTCGACGCTTCTGACTTATGTGAATCACTCGGTGACACCGACTGACTGGGGCTCGCGGACGGTGATAAGCCTGACGGACTCGATCTACGGTGACAAGGTGGATCTATATTTCGACGCGTATGAGAAGACTAATGTGATTTCGACATGGAGCGAGATCACTAATGGCGGCAAGTCGCCGGTGGAGATCGAGAAGTTTGCTTCGTCGATGCTGCATTTCGATGCTCCGGCTTATTATCTGACGGAGTTCAGCGGCGAATGGGCAACTGAGGTGCGTCCCGGTACTCAGGAGCTGAAGTTCGGCAAGAAGATCATAGACACTAAGCTTGGCTCGCGCGCCAACATGCAGGTATCGCCTTTTTTTGAGCTCGGTCTTGGCTCGCCGGCGAGCGAGGATCATGGTGAGGTGCTCGTGGGCACTCTGGCGTGGACGGGTAATTTCCAGTTTTGTTTTGAGGTGGACCAGAAGGGTGGCCTTCGCGTGATAAGCGGTATCAATCCTTATTTCTCGCGCAGGACGCTGAAGAAGGGGGAGACTTTCAAGACGCCTGAGTTTATTTTCACTCTGAGTGAGAACGGTGTGGGTGAGGCGAGCCGCGATCTGCACGAGTGGGCGCGCCATCACCGCGTCAAGGATGGCACGGGTGACCGCATGACGCTACTGAACAACTGGGAGGCTACGTATTTCAGTTTTGATCAGGATAAGCTTATCTCGCTCATAGGTGAGGCGAAGGAATTGGGTGTGGATATGTTTCTGCTCGACGACGGATGGTTTGGCACGAAGTATCCGCGCAACAGTGATCATCAGGGGCTCGGCGACTGGACGGAGATTAAGGAGAAGCTGCCTGACGGCATCGGGCGCCTGACGGAGGAGGCTGCGAAGCAGGGGATTAAGTTCGGGCTGTGGATAGAGCCTGAGATGGTGAACCCGAAGTCGGAGCTCTATGAGAAGCATAAGGACTGGGTGATCACGTTGCCTAACCGCGATGAATATTATTTCCGCAATCAGCTTGTGCTTGACCTGAGTAATCCGGCGGTGCAGGATTATGTGTTCGGGATTGTGGACGGGCTCATGACGAAGTATCCTGATATCGCTTTCTTCAAATGGGACTGCAACAGCCCGATCACCAATATCTATTCACAATATGAGAAGGGGCATCAGACGCAACTCTATGTGGATCATGTGCGTGGCCTGTACAATATACTGGAGCGCATAAAGGAGAAGTATCCGGATCTGCCCATGATGCTCTGCTCGGGTGGTGGCGGCCGCACTGACTATGAGGCTCTGAAGTATTTTACGGAGTTCTGGCCGAGTGACAACACTGACCCGATCGAGCGTCTCTACATACAGTGGGGTTACTCGCAGGTGTTCCCGTCGAAGGTGCAGTGCGCCCACGTGACAACGTGGAACAACCAGTCGCCTATCAAGTTCCGCGTGAATGTGGCGATGATGGGCAAGATGGGCTTCGACATAAACCTGCACGACATAGGGGAGAAGGATCTGGAATACTGCAAGCAGTCGGTAAAGGACTACAATGCTTTGAAGCCGATAATACTCGACGGTGACCAGTACAGGCTTGTGTCGCCATACGAGGGGAACCACACGGCTACATCATACGTGAGCCACGACAAGCGCAATGGTGTGCTGTTTGCTTTCGACATCTATCCGCGCTACGGCGAGAAGCTGCACAATGTGAAGCTGAAGGGGCTTGACCCGGCAATGACGTACGCTGTGGAGGAGATAAACCGCGCGGACGGGAGCAAGGGGCAGGTGAAGAGGTATTCGGGTGACTACCTGATGACGGTTGGGCTGCCGGTTTTCAGCGGTCGGAAGCTGTCGAGCCGGGTTTACACGTTGAAGGGGGAGTGAGGAAGCGGAGGACGCAGAGGGCGCGTGGAGGACGCAGAGGGCGCGTGGAGGACTCAGAGAACTCAGAGGACTCAGGGGGCGCGTGGGCGTGCTGTCGCGCGCCCCTACAGGGTGAAATGATAATGGCGTGCTTTCCGGCACGCCATTATTTTTAGTCAGTCGATTTTGACTTGCCAGTTGTCGGAGCGGAAGGGGACAAGGGGTTGCCCGAGTCCGGTCTTGACGTTGGCGTCGGGGACGAAGTTGTGGAAGTAGTAGCGGACAGCCACGGGATTGGGGACGCTGTCGCTGTAGACCTCCACGGTGTTTTTGTTGTGTCCGAATGAGCCTGTGGCGGGGTAGAATTTCTGGTCTTCGCCGGCTACCTCGAAGCCTTGCGGACGGATGTAGCGGTCGTCGTGATAGCTGTGGATGGTGTTGCCTCCTGAGCTGAGGTTGTTGAACTCGATGGTGACTTTGTTGCCGTCGACACTCATGGATTTATAGGTGGGAGCAGGGTTGGGGAGTCCCTTGACGCCGTAGTCGCGCTGCAAGGCGAGGAACGCCAGACGCTCGCCAACTTCCTTCTTGTGCGATGGATGAATGCCGATGGGGTTGCCTATGTCGGTTGTGGCGGCAACCGCTACGCCGGGGACGTCGGCTGCAACTTTGTACTGCGCCTCGATGATCATGGGGAGGGACATTTTCTCAACACCGTCGTAGCGGTAGGGTGCAAGCTGCACCATGTAGAAGGGCATCCCGGTGTCGCCCCACTTGTCGCGCCAGTCGGCGATGAGTGAGGAGAGGATTTTCACATAGTCATCGTGGAGACCGCGGTTGGCTTCTCCCTGATACCAGATGAATCCTTTGGCCGTGTGGTTCTCAATGGGGTGAATCATGGCGTTGTAGAGGACGCCGGGTGCCTGATGGGCGTGTGAGGTTCCGCGCTTGCGTGAGACTTCTTTGTCGATGCCTTCGACGGCTTCAAAGGCGGCTTCGTCCATCCACGGCTCGGCAACGGTGCCGCCCCAGTTGGAGGTGATGAGGCCGACGGGCACGCCGAGCATCTGGTTGAGCAGATGACCGAAATAGTAACCGGTCGCTGAGAAGCCGGCTACAGCATCGGGGGTTGACTCAAGCCACTCGCCGCCGCAATCGTCGAGGGGCTTGTCGGATACGGCCCGCTTTACTGTGAAAAAGCGCATCTCGGGGTGATTGGGCGCGTCGAGGATAGCGTCAAGGCTGCCCGCCACGGGCTGGTGCATGAAGCCTTGCACCGGCATCTCCATGTTGGACTGTCCGCCGCATATCCACACCTCGCCGAGCAGGACGTTGTCGAGCACGATGGGCTCGCCGTCGCTGATTGTGATTGAATAAGGGCCTCCGGCGTTTCCGGTTGCTATTTTTGTGATCCAACGACCGTCTTTATCGGCGGTTGCGGTGTAGGTGCTGCCGCTCCATGATGGGGTGACGGTGATTTTTGCACCGGGGGCGGCTTTGCCCCAGATGTTGACGTCGGTGTCGCGCTGGAGCACCATGTTGTCGGCCATGACCGACGGCAGCGTCACCTTGGCCTGCGAGATCCCTGCGGCAAGCGCGAGCGTCAGCAGGGCTATAATGGATTTCTTGGTTTTCATACTCGAAATCTGTAAGTGTAAAAGAGGACGCACAAGCCGTGCGTCCTCCCATGTTTTCTATGAAAAGTTGTTTATGACACTTCTGAAAATGGCCGTGTTCATTTCTGCGGCTGGAGCTTGAGCACGAAACCACCGCCACCGGCGAGTGTGACCTCAAACGGTGTCTTGTTGTCAAGGGTGATGTCGTTGATGATGTATTTTGTGTAGTCCTCGCCGCAGTTCACGTCGTCGGCCAGCAGTGTGCCGTTGTAGGTGACTCCCTCGGTGAGGAAGGGGAAGTCGAGCATGAGGATGCGGTAATCCCAGTTGGTCATGCCTGCAATCCACCATGTGTCGCCGTCGCGACGGGCAGTGACGATGTACTCGCCTACCTTACCTGCCGGGATGATTGTCTCGTCGTAGGTGGTGGGAATCTGGGCGATGAACTTGGTGCACTCGGGATCGGCCATGTACTCCGAGGGGTTGTCGCTGAGCATGGCGAACGGTGCGTCGCAGATCACGTACATTGCAACCTGATGGGCGCGTGTGCCCTGAGTCTGAGGATCGTAGTAGTTGATCTGGTAGTTGTCCTTGGTGCGGTTGCGGAAGCCACCGGGGGTGTAGTCGGCCGGACCCTGCACCATGCGGATGTAGGGGAAGGTCACGTCGTAGGTCATCATGTCGGGGTTGCTCCACTTCATCTGCTCGAGACCGAAGATTCCCTCAAAGTTGAGGACGTTGGGGAATGTGCGGTTGATGGCAGTGGGTTTATACATTCCGTGGATGTCAAGCATGATGCCATGCTTTGCGGCAGCCTCAGAAACGCGGTAGACGCGCTCTACGGCAAGCTGGTCGTCGCGGTCGATGAAGTCGAGCTTGAAGCCCTTGATGCCCATGTCGGCATATTTCTGACATGCTTCCTCGAGGGTTGAATCAAGCGCGTTGCACACCATCCAGAGCCAGATGCCTACGCCTTTTTCATTACCGTAGGCCACGAGTTCGGGAAGGTCGATTTCGGGGATCGACTCAAGGATGTTGCCGGTCTTGGGATCGCTCCAGCCCTCGTCGAGCACGATGTACTCAATGCCGTAGTCGGAGGCGAAATCGATGTAGGCCTTATATGTGCGGTTGTCGATACCGGGCTTGAAGCCTACGTTTTTAAGACCCCATGCGTTCCACCAGTCCCATGCTACTTTGCCGGGTTTGATCCACGATGTGTCGCCGATGCGGTTGTCGGAGCCGAGGAGATAAACCATGTTGTTGACGGGAAGACCGTTGTCGTCATCGGCAATGGCGATAATGCGCCAAGGATAGGTGCGCGAGCCATCGGTCTGGGCGATGAAGTCCTTTGTGGTCACCACGTTCTCCTGCATACGGGTGGGGTGGTGGTAGACACTGTCGGGGTACTGGGCATACTTGCCGGCGAGTTTGCCGTCGGTTGCGGTGAGGAACATGCCGGGGTAGCTCTCGAGGTCGGACTCACAGATGAGCACCTTGCCTCCTTCGCCAAAATCGGCGTAGACGGGGAGGAACATGAGTTGCTCGGCTGTGGTGGAGAATGTGTCGAGGCGCGCTTTGGTATAGGGCATCTCAAATGAGGTCTTGAAGCTCTTTACGATGGGCACAAGCATCTCGGGTGCACCTGCGAGATTGAACTGGGCTGTCTCGTTGACAACTGTGCGGGGAGTGGCATAGTCGGTCTCGATGCGGTAAGCCACGCCGTCGTCGTAGGCTCGGAATGTCACGGCAGTGCTGTCGTTGAGCGCGAGACGAAGCTGGTTGGCTTTTTCCTGAAGGCTTGACTGGCGGTAGAAAGGTGCGTCGACAGTGCGGTCGATAACCGATGCCGTGCCTTTTGCGCCTGTGAGCCCCTCGCCGATGTTGTCGGCTCCGGCAAACTCAAGAGCTATGCGCGAGGGTTCCATGATGGTTTGCCCCTTGTGGGCGACGGTGTAGGTGAGCGAGTCATCCACAGTGACGTTCACCACGATCTCACCGTCGGGGGAGGTGAGCTGAAATTCCTTCTGCGTTCCGCTGCAACCGGCCAGTGCGAGAGCCGATGCCGCATACACCAGAGTGCTGTTAAGTTTCATAAGTGATGTAGTTGGTTTATTATGATTTTTACTTATTTCTGCTGTCATCGTGCGCTGAGCCAAGGATTGCTGTGACGCTCCTGCCCGATGGTTGTGGCGGGGCCGTGGCCGGGATAAACCACTGTGTCGTCGGGTAGCGACATGAGCCGGCTGCGCAGCGCGGCGAGGAAGGCGGCCTGATTACCGCCGGGGAGGTCGGTGCGGCCTATGCTTCCGCGGAACAGGGCATCGCCCCCGATCACAAAGCCCGATGCGGGAGCATAGAGGACTATTCCGCCGGGAGAGTGGCCCGGCACATGGAGCACTCTGATGATATTGTCGCCAAGATGCAGGACAGTGCCGTCGGCAGCCTCGATGTCGGGCTTCATGTTGCCCGGCGACCGCCGCTGTCCGAACATCTGAGCCTGAGCGTCGATCATCGCTCCAAGCATGGCATCGTCGGGATGGGCCGTGAGGCTCACGCCGTAAGTCTCTTTTATGTGAGGCACACCCCACACATGGTCGATGTGAAGGTGGGTAGCCACGAGATATTTCACCGTAAGGTCGCTTGCAGCGATCCAGCTGTCGACCATCTCCTGCTCGCGGGCGTTCTCCATGCCGGGGTCTACAACCGCACACTCGCGGCTTACAGGATCATAGACCAGATAGGTCATCTCGCCGAACGGATTGACTTCAAAGGCTTGTACTTTGAGCATCGTGGTTACAGGATTACAGGGGTACGTAGATCAGTTTCTTTGTCTCGAAGTAGGGCTCGTGGAACCACAGGCTCAGTTCTTCCTCAAGGTAGTCGGTGCGTAGTCCGTCGAGCTCGCTGTGCAGATCGCCCCCCTTGAGTACGATCAGTCCGTTGGGATAGGCGTTGCGGGGAGCGCGCCGGGCAATGTTGACCCGCGAGATTTTGAGCAGGTCGGGTAGCTTCATGACGGCTCTCGATATGGCGAAGTCAAACTTCTCATGACACTCGCTCAGGTCGCCGTGCTGGAAGGTCACATTAGTCAACCCGATTTCCCGGGCAATAGATGACGCCACATTAATCTTCTTGCCTATACGGTCGATGAGATGGAAACGGCACTCCGGGTACATTACCGCCATTGGTATTCCGGGAAATCCGCCTCCTGTGCCTATGTCGATAAATGAAGTCCCGTCGACCGGGCTCAGGAATTTGCCGATCGAGAGAGAGTGCAGTATATGGTTTGTCATGAGATTGTCAATGTCCTTGCGTGAAATGACATTGATTTTTGCATTCCATTCCGGGTACAGAACCGCAAGTTGCTCGAACTGCTGTTTTTGCACCGGGCTCATGTCAGGGAAGTATTTTTCTATAACCTCGATCATGGTACTTATTTGATAAACTGAGCAAATATAGCGATATTTTTTAAAAGTTATGGCTATATTTGTAATATAAATTACTGAGTATGATTGATCCCACAGCCAGCTGGTGTGGGTTGTGGGTTGATAGTGAAGGATAATATGAGGATTGCGGTTTTTGCAATATCGTTTTCATCGATGGAGAGGGCATTGGAGGCTCTCGACTTCATGATGCAGCCCGGTGTGGTGGCTGCCGACACTACGGTGGCTGCGCTCGCCGAGGCGGGTGTGACTATTGCCCGCGATGTGGAGATGATCACGACGCCCGATGATATTGACTTTATCGTGAGTCTGGGAGGTGACGGAACTTTCCTGCGGGCAGCTGCATGGAGCGGAGCAAGCGGTGTGCCTGTGGCGGGGGTGAATATGGGGCATCTGGGCTATCTTGCGGCTTTCACTCCCGGTGAGCTTCACGCTTTGCCGCGTCTGCTTGCCGAAGGGCGCTATCAGTTGCAGCGCCGCAGTCTGCTTGAAGTGCGTTTCCCCGACAGGGTGCCTTTGCCCGACGGCTTTTGGCCTTACGCTCTGAACGAGGTGGCGTTTCTGCGTCTTGCCACGGCGTCGATGATCGATGTGATGGTGGAAATCGACGGGAGGCGGCTCGCGACCTATAGTGGCGACGGCCTTATTGTGAGCACTCCCACGGGGTCGACGGGCTACAACCTGTCGGCAGGCGGCCCGCTGATACAGCCCGGCGTGGAGGCTTGGTCGATATCGCCTATCGCCCCTCACGCACTCACTATGCGCCCGCTCGTGGTGAGCGACCGGTCGGTTCTGTCGATCAAGACTATGAGCAGGACGCCGATGTTCAGATTTTCACTTGACAGCCGCACGGTGTCGCTTCCGGCAAAGACGCGCATCGAGGTGCGGAAAGCTCCGTTCTGGATCAATGTGGTACTGAGAGAGGGACGCACGTTTGCCGAGGCGCTACGCGACAAACTGCACTGGGGAGTGGGTAACAACGAGTGATGCACACACGTCTGCACCATAATGTTCTCGGAGATGTCGATGTGATGCGTCGGCGCAATTCGTCGCGCTTCTCGGCGTGCTGGCGTGGCGGTGTGGTGCGTGTCACCGGCCCGGATTATGCCACCGACGCCCAATTCATGAAGGCACTTGACGCTCTTGCGCCCAAACTGTTGCAGCGGCGTGAGCAGCATCATGCGGCGGGTGTGGCCGAAAGAATCGAACTCGATGGAATCACGATAGAGATGCGCCGCCAAGGGGTGAATCCCGATGGAATCATGCTGTCGCCGAGAATCCCGATGGCTATACTCGGGTTGGGTAATAATGTCGATATCGCATCGGCGGACGGGCAGAGAATGTATGTGAAAGCGTGCCGAACCATAGCTTACAGTGTCGCATCGCAACTGCTGCTCCCGAGAGCCCGCGAAATTGCCGCAAAGCTCGGGTGCTCTCCGGCAGGGTGGAAGATTTCACGCGGAAGCACCGTGCTCGGCACTTGCAGCCGCACGGGGCTGATCTCGATCTCCTACATGTGTGTGTTTCTTCCTGCGGCTTTGCGCGATTATATTGTCTGTCATGAGCTTGCGCATCTCACCCACATGGATCACTCCGAGGCATTCCATCGTCTGCTCGACGCGTATTTAGGTGGTGAGGAGCAGCGTCTTGTCAAAGAGTTGAGAAATTACAGATGGCCGATACCGAGATAAAAAGAACTGTGGGTGTGCTTGGTGGCTCGTTTAACCCTGTGCATAAGGGGCATACCGGGCTTGCCGCGTGGATTGCGGAGCATGGCGGCGTGGATGCGGTGTGGCTCTCGCTATCGCCATCATCGCCTTTCAAACAGCACTCGGCAATGCTCCCCGACGATCTGCGGCTGAGCATGTTGCGTCACGCTGTGGCCGCGCATGATAAACTGCAAGTGACCGATGTGGAACTCTCGTTGCCGCATCCGTCGTACACCGCCGATGCGCTTGCCGTGCTGTCGAGGCAATATCCCGATACTGCTTTCCGGCTGATTATCGGTGGCGATAATGTGGGGGCTTTCAATAAATGGCGGCGCTGGGAGGAGATAGCCGGGCGCTATGGCCTGATAATATATCCGCGTCCGGGCTATGATTTTGAGTTGCCCGGTTTTCTTGTGCCATATATCTCTAAAATTACCGTGCTGCACGGTTGCCCGGCATTTGATATATCTTCGACTGAAATAAGAAATAGACTCGCTGCGGGCGAGTCTATCCAAGGTCTTATGGACGAAGAAGCCGAGGCGGCGCTTCGTGATTACATGATGAGCTGATCAGAGTGCTTTTTTGATATCGTCGGCCACTCTCTTTTCCATTTTGTGCCACTCCGAGTTGTCGGGGTCATTGTCGTCGAACTTATAGAGCGGGAGCAGAAACAGCCATGTGGTGAGGCAGAAAGGTCCGGTGAGCGTCGGGAGTCCCCACGGCGCGAACATCACATCCATCGCGGCCTGAACGAACACCGTGGCGACGATGCCTATGACTGTCCAGATGGCCGATTTGATGTTGGGGCGGTAGAAGGTCATGCCCAGAGCTATGCCGGTCAGCACCGGGCTGAAGCCGAACAGACCGGAAGTGATGTCGGCTGCGGGGGCGCGGAACAGCAGTGCCACGGCGAGTGCTATCGCCGATCCGGCTGCGGCCCAGAATGCCGCCCAACGGCTGCATATAGCCAGACCGATAAGGAAGAGGGCGCCGGTCACCCACGAATTAATCAGGAATACCTGCGAGATACCTTTCAGCCAATACTCCACGAGCGGGACAAACGACACATCGGGGAGCGCGGTTGCGGCTGCCGTGGCGGGAAGCGCGGGATCAGAGAGGCCGCCGCTGAATGTGGGCAGACCGCCCATGATGCGCGACGCAAACAGTACTATCCATGTCATCGACACAAACGGGAAGGTGAGCGAGTTGACTTTCCACGGCTTCATCACCTGATTGTAGCCGGTGCGCACCCATGTGGTCACTGCCGAGAAGACGACGATGAGCGCCCACATCTCCCAAGTGTTGGCGAGAAACGTCGGTAGGGCGCATCCCACGAGTATGCCGTTGAAGCCCCACAGCCCGGCGTCGCCGTCGGCATCCGGCTCATGCAGGATGTAGCCGGTGAGTGTCGAGCAGATGAGCGCCACGACCGCGCCCCATGCCACCTGAGGCGTATGGCTCTCGTAGGCACCCCAGAAGATACCGGCAAGGATGAGAAGTCCCGTCCATGCGCTTTCCTGAAACATCACCTGTCCAGTGCCACGCAACAGGGTTCTGACGAACATTTTTTTCTGCGATACCGGGGCAGTTGCCGTTGTGCTCTGACCACTCATAGTGCTGTGTTTTTATAGTTTATATTCTTTGATTCTTCTATCGCCAAGGAAATTCATGGGGCAGCGGCTTCCCTTTGATGGCCATGCGCACCCGCGAGCAGAATTCCCTCACCACTTTCTTCACCGGTCCCGGTTCCATGCCGAGCACCTTGTAGAGCAGCCCCGCATCGTTGGGGAGATGGGTTATGCCCGCCGCAATGCGGTTGTCGCGGTCGATGAAGGCGGGCGTGGCGTCGTAGACCTCTTTGGCCTTGTCGGGGGGAGTGACCACAAGCACGTTGGCAAACACATCGTAGCCGTGCATCACCCCCGTGTCGCGCAGATGCCCCTGCATCGGGTCGATGATGAATTTCTCGCGGAAAAGCTGCCGTCCGTCGGGGCGCTGGGCGTGGGTGCACACCGACAGCACATCGTACTGAAACACCTCATTGTTGTGGTGCTTGCGCCCCGGCATATAGATCTCGGAGTAGAACGCCGTGGCACTCTCATCGATCGTCATGGTCGTGTCGGCGATGAAGCGCGTGTGCTTGCAGGGTATGATCGGCTCAGGCATGAGCTCGAGATAAGCATTCTTCTCGAGCGTGATATTCTGTATCAGTCCCGAGTAGTTGCTGCGCATCTCGGCGAGCTTTGTGGCCGCGCCGGTCGAGATCCACGCTATCGAGCCTTTTTTCAGATAGATGTTCTGCTGATAGCGGTCGCCGTCGACATTCGGGCCTCCCGACGAGAGGATATACACACACGGCATTTCGGGCATTTCCTGATCGAAGTATAGCTCCTGCTGCACGATGAGCGGGGCGCGGCGGTCGAGCTCGCGCAGAATCGACTTGCCGTCGCGGTCGAGCTCAAAACCGAGGTTGAGATAGCCGTGTTTGCCGGGGCAGCCCACATACATCGCATCCGGCTCCTTGAGGTAAGGCGCCATTTCCGGGGCATGGTCGAAGTTGACCTCCGGGGCGTGTGTGTATTCCTTGTTCATTTATCTTTCTTTTTGTCGAAGAGCGCCATCTTGAAGATGAGGTCGACGAGCTCGTCGATACCTTCGCCCGTGAGGGAGTTGGTGAACACAAATGGTTTGCCGGGGCGCATCAGTCGGCTGTCGTGATCCATCACCTCGAGCGAAGCGTGCACGTAGGGTGCCAGATCGGTCTTGTTGATGACGAGAATGTCGCTCTGCGAGATTCCCGGACCATCCTTGCGTGGGATCTTGTCGCCGGCTGCCACGTCGATCACATAGATGAAGAAATCCACCAGTGCCGGCGAGAAGGTGAGGGTGAGATTGTCGCCGCCGCTCTCGATGAGCACCACGTCGGCATCGGGGAACTTGGCCTCCATCTCCTCGACGGCGGCTATGTTCATCGACGGGTCTTCGCGCACGGCGGTGTGGGGGCACGCGCCCGTCTCCACGCCTATGATGCGGTCTTCCATCAGGATTCCCTTCAGTGTCTTTCTCACGTGCTTGGCGTCCTCGGTTGTCACGATGTCGTTGGTGATGATCAGCACGCTCATTCCCTGCTCCATCAGGCGGGGGGTTATGGCTTCGATGAGAGCGGTCTTGCCCGAACCTACCGGGCCTCCTACTCCTATGCGGCAAGTGCTCATGTGAAAAATATTTTGTGTGGTTGAAATATAGCGTATAGTTGTAATCAGTTCATAAACATGCGCATCGCGCCCTTCTCGTGGAGCGAGGCAAATATGTCCATCTCGGGCACAAAGCAGTTCATGTCCTCAAATCTCATGCTCTTTGCCCTCTCGTAGAGCCCCTCGGCCTCGTCGCCGAGTTTGAGCAGGATCTTCTGCGTGTCGTAGTGCGACACCCTGACGCAGCGCAGTGCCGCCGACAGCACCATGTTGATCACCCCGTACTGATGCGAGGCGAAAAGCTCCTTCTCGTCGAGACCCGCCAGCGCGAAGGCAATTCCCTGTGCCACCGGGTAGGTGCCCGGAGTGTTTCCTGCATTGATGTCGTCGAGCCAGCGGCTGAACCACTTGTCCTCCGGGAAAAGCTTGATGCCCAGTTCGGCGAGCTTCTTTCCCATGCGCGAGAGCATCAGGCGCGCCTCGTCGTTCATCTTGAAGAGCATCAGCCGCTCATCGGCAAGCGTCAGCGCGTCATAGTCGCCGGCCTTCACCGCCCTGAACGCGTGCAGAGCTGTCACGCCGTCGCTGAAAGCCGCCTGCATCGCCGCCGAGCGCGTGTACTGCTCGAGCGTGTCGGCGTCGGTGACTATCTTCTCGTAGGATGCCGTCTCCAGCCCGTTGGAGAAGGAGAACGTGCCCACCGGGAAGGTCGAGTCGGTGAATTGCAGAAGTCGGGTAATGACCATGAGGGGAGAGGGTTAGTCGTGGGTGTGATAGTGTACCGTGCCGTCGGGATGCACGTGGGCATGGGGCGCACCGTGGACATGGGAATGGCTCTCATGACCTGCGCCGCCAAACAGACGGCGTATTTCGTGGGGAGCGAGATAGGGGATCACCTCAAGACCCGTCTGGAAGTCGTAGGTTATATCCTCTATATGGTGCGTCTCCATCACCGAGAGCATCACCTTGCGGTCGACGGTCAGCGGCACATATACCTTTGTGCCCTTGATCACCGCCGGCCAGTGCTGGTTGCCTATCGCGTGGCCGAGTTCCACCGAGATGCGTATGATATCCTCGGGACGCTGCTCGGCGAGCTTGCTCATGTCGATCACCAGCACGGGGCTGAGGTCGAGGCGCAGCACGGCAGCCTTACCCTCGTCGGGGTTATAGTAGACTATATCGCCGTCGATGATCTGCGAGTGGCGTTTCAGGGCTATGGGAAACTCCGTCCCCTTGTCGCCTTTGGCAAGAATGCGGCTTTTCTGCGCAGCCCACTGGTCGAGATAAATGTTCTCCACCTCGACATCCTGAAGCTTATCGTGCCACTCGGGAGCATGGGCATTCCCGAGAATCTCGGTCAAAACTTCCATCATATATAATGTGTATCGTTAGTATTTTAAGTTAAAATTTACATCCTATTTCATAAAACAACCGCTTTGCGCAATATGTTCACGTCGTTTTTTCCGGAGTACTCAGAGGATTTATAGTGCTCTATCCCCCGTCTTTGGGGCGATTCAGCGAAAACATGTTGTATAACATATTGCCAAAGTGTTAAAGCGCGTGAAAAAATATTGCCGATATGAAATCAAATATTTATGTTTGCAGGACAAATCGGCTCGTGTAATTCTCTCTACAAGGGCCGATAGAGACCAAAAAGAGAGTAAAACATTAATCAACCAATCATTTACCTTATGAAGTTTCTTACAGAAAGGATCTCGCAAGTGACCCGCCTGATGTGCGTTGCAATCGCATTTTGGGTGGCTGCGGGCTTCACGGCTTTTGCCGACGTGAAGGGAACAATCCTCGATAAGGAGGGTGAACCCATTGTTGGCGCCACTGTGCTCGTCAAAGGGACACAGAAGGGCGCGGCTGCTGATCTGGACGGCAACTTTGTTCTTAGTGGTGTCGACGCCAACGCTACCCTGCTGGTATCGGCTGTCGGTTACACCCCTCAGGAAGTAGCCCTGAAAGGTCGCACAAACGTTACCATTACCCTCGTTGAGGACAGCAAGGTGCTCGACGACGTGGTGGTCATCGGTTACGGCTCGATGCAGAAAAAGCAGGTGACCTCTTCGATCACCTCGATCAAGG
>CAMWSY010000031.1 GCA_947176995.1 uncultured Porphyromonadaceae bacterium
CGTTGATAGGCTTACCCTGTGCGCCGCCTTCGGCAGCCTCAAACGTGAGTTCGGGAAGACCGTAGGTGTTGGGGAAAAGTTTTTTGATTTCCTCCTGATCAGCCACCGACTGGGTGGGGCGTCCCTCAACTACCTTGACAGCGCCCTTGAGCACCTGAGGCAATTTAGGCTGGTAGGCCGAACGGGCCTGCTGCAATGCACTCTTTTTCATTCTTGCTGTTTTGATTTGTCTATTTAAACAATAGAATATTTCCTACTACAAAAATAGGTATATTTTTCTTTATGGTCAAACGGATATATCTTTGCACTTAATATTTGTTTCAATGATGCAGACTTTTCATGGGAGCGCTCCATTTTTTCAATCCCGGCAACGATCTTGCCCTCGCATCAGGGCAACGCTACTACACGCCTCCGGCAGCCGCCGTGACACTCGGCCATGCAGGCACGTGGCTTCCGCTGCTGCTTGGCAATGAGGGAGATTTCGTCCTGACGGCTTCGGAAAAAGCCCCGACCGACATATACGGAAAATGGGCGCACGGAATGAGCGCGTGGCATGGCGAGGAACCCGGCACCCTGCGTCCGTGGGGATGGTCGCCGTGGGCTATGGAGTACGCAGCAAACGCATTCCGGAAAAAAGGGGCGGCATGGAATGAGGCGTTTGAAAAGGAGGTGGATATGCCGCGGTTGCTGGAACTCACCCACCGGCGCACATCAATAGCCGTGCATGAAGCGCTTGCCACGGGACTTACACCCGTGGAGGCATTCAGTATCGGGGAAGCCGAGGCAATATTGCGCAGCTGGGATAAGGTCGTGGGTAAGTCGCCTCTCTCGGGGAGCGGGCGGGGAGTGTTTCATGGAAGCATCCGATCGGCCGATGCTTTCCTGCGGCGATGCTCCGCGACTATCGCGCGGCAGGGATCGGTGATGATCGAGCATGAACTTGTGCCTGTGACCGAGTTTGCCATGCTGTTTGAGATGAAACGGGAAACAGGTATCGGCTTTCTCGGATATTCACTTTTCGAGACTTCGGGCGACGCTTACACATCAAACATCCTGCTGCCCGATGAGGAGATAAGGCAAAGGCTGCGGGAGTTGTGCCCCGCTGAGGATTTCGGTGCACTGGAGTGCCGCGTGACCGAGGCGATGCGGCACATCATCGGCCCTATACCCTACGATGGATATTTCGGCGTGGACATGATGATCTACAGAGCCGAGACCGGAACGGCTGTGAATCCATGCATCGAGGTGAATATGCGCACCACAATGGGGGTGGTGGCGTGGAAAGCCACGCACAGGCTTCTGCATCCCGCTTCACAGGGGCGGTTCAGGCTCGCCGTGATGCCGCAAGAACCTGCACAGGCCAAATGGCGCGACGGCCGGCTGGCCGACGGAAGCATAAGCCTATCGCCTGCCGACAGCAAAGTCGCCTTTGTAATTGACGCAAAAAGCCGCGCCAACTGATGCTGACGCGGCCCACACATTGAGGTTATATTTTTCAACGATCGAGGATCGAGTCCTGTCCGTAGGGGTTGGGGCCGTACTTGTTGGGGCCGAGCTGCGAGGGAAGGGCAGCAAGCACGATGAACCAGATCGAACCGATAAGGGGAACGAGCGAGATGAGAATCCACCATCCCGAGCGGCCTATGTCGTGCATACGGCGGATGCCAACGGCGATACCGGGCACAAGCACAGCAAGAGCGTAGATGTAGTAGAGATAGATGAAGAAGTCAGCTACAAATCCAGCCAGACAGTAGAGAACAAGGCAGATAACTGCATTGAAAAGAGCGAAGTACCAGTACTCGGCACGGGGCGAACGACCGTTGAAGTCGGCATATTTATTGAAACATGCCTTTACAGCCTCCATAAATGTGATGTTTTGTGACATATAGTTATTGAATTTAAGAGTGAAAATCCTATTTATCAGGCCTGCCTGCAATCGCAAAGTTAAGCCATTTCACATAATACAAAACACCCGGGAGCATTTTTTTCCTTAACGGATGTAAGATTTTTTTTGAATTCGGCCTATATACGTTTATCTTTGTAGACACACAAACTGCACATGAATTACAGTTTTCTTGACTTTTTAGGACTGCTCGGATCAGTCGGGCTCTTCCTCTACGGCATGAAGGTGATGAGTGAGGGCCTTCAGAAAGCCGCCGGTAATCGTCTGCGCACCATACTGGGCGCAATGACCCGCAACCGCTTCGCGGGTGCCCTCACGGGAATCTTCATCACAGCACTGGTTCAGAGTTCTTCGGCATCGGTGGCAATGGTTGTCGGCTTTGTCAACGCCGGCCTCATTTCACTGGGTCAGTCTCTCGCCGTGACTCTCGGCGCCAACGTGGGATCGACATTCACGATGTGGATCATCTCACTATTCGGCTTCAAATTTGATGTCTCGACGGTGGCAGTGCCGATCCTCGCTTTCGGCGTCCCGATGCTTTTTGCAAAGACAAGCCGCACAAAATCTATCGGCGAACTCCTGATAGGTTTTGCATTCCTTTTCATGGCTCTGTCGCTCATAAGCAAATATGTGCCGGATCTACAGAGCAATCCTGAGATGTTTGCCTTCCTCGAGCGTTACGCTTCGATGGGCTACTGGTCGGTCGTGGTGTTCCTCTTTGTGGGAATCATTGTGACAATGCTCGTCCAGTCATCGGCCGCTACATTCGCCATAACGCTGATCATGTGCAGCAAGGGGTGGATTTCATTTGACCTCGGATGCGCTATAATTCTCGGCTCAAAGATAGGCACCACCATCACTCCTATCCTTGCATCGCTGAGCGGTAACATAGGGGCGAAGCGCGCTGCGATAGCGATGCTGCTTTTCAACACGGCGGGCGCGATATGGGCTATGGCGATTTTCTACCCGTTCTGCAACCTGTGTGCATGGATCACCGAGCAATGCGGTCAGGGCGATCCCAATCTTCTCTACGGGTTTGTCAATACACTCGAAAGCACTAATCCCGAGATATACAACCATCTTTTTGACGGGACTCTTCCCGCCGACGACCCCACACTGGGCACGATGACGCAGATGCAGGTGAGTGTGTCGTTCGGCATGTCGGTATTCCCGACTTTGGTAACCACAATCAATATGCTCATAATGATATGGTTCACCAATCTCTATGTGAAGCTGCTCGAATGGATGATCCCGTCGCGCCACCGCGAGGAGGAGGAGTTTACCCTCAAGTTTATCTCGCGCGGTCTGCTCGGTGTATCGGAGCTAAACATTGCCCAAGCTGAAAAAGAGCTTGAAGTGTTTGCGGAGCGCGTAGGGCGCATGGTGGGCATGGCTCAGACCCTTGTGCACACCAAACCGGGCAACGATGATTTCAACCAACTCTACTCGCGACTCGAAAAATATGAGGAAATCTCTGACCGCATGGAGCTTGAGATAGGCAACTTCCTGAAGCACGTGGCCGAGGGACGCCTCTCCAACACCTCGAAGCGCCATGTGGCTGGTATGCTCGCGATAGTGACCGAGATCGAGAGTATCGCCGACTGCTGTCTCGGCATAGGCAAGATCCTTCTGCGTAAGCAACAGGCCAACGTGCATTTCAATGAGGAAATCTACGCAAACATCGACTCGATGTTTACATACGTTGACAAGGCAATGGCCAACATGGTGAAACTGCTGTCGACCGTAGAGACTCCGCGCGAGAGCGACATTGTAGTCTCCTACAACACCGAGCGTGAGCTCAACAACCGCCGCAATCAGCTGCGCACGCAAAACATCACCAACATCAACGAGAACCACTACGAATATCAGGCTGCTATATTCTACATGGATATCGTGAGCTGCCTCGAGAAAACCGGCGACTATATCATCAACGTAGTCGATGCCGTGCGCACCGATTTCCGAAACGACAAGTAGTCACCAATGACCCTTCTCACCGCTGCAATCGGCTTGAACGCGGAGCCGTCGGGGGTACACACCCCCGACAACATAATCCTCTCCGTGATATTGGCCCTGTTTGTAGTCATGGGGCTTAACGCACCAAACCTCAGACACATAACCACATCTTTTTTTTCCGATCTGGTTTCGCGCCGGCAACGCGCCAATATATTTGACATACACAACACGGCTGCCGACGCGCGCATGATCCTGCTGATGATGATTCAGACTTCGGTTTTCGAAGGGGTGCTTCTTGCCGGCTGGGTCACAGCCGACGGGAGCGCCAACTATCAGCTCTGCGTTGCCGTCCTGACGGGTGTGGCGGTAGTATTCAACACATTCTGCTATCTGGCCTGCGCCACGTTGGGCTACGTTTTCACCACGCCTGAAAATGCAGGGCTGTGGCGACACACGTTCAGCACATCGCAGGGGCTTCTGGGCATCGGTCTTCTTATTCCTGCCACAATCTCGGTGCTGTGGGCCGGCGATCAGTCATGGGCCTACATCTCGGCGATAATCCTATATGTGGTCGCACGCATGTGCTATATTTTCAAGGGCATTTCGTTTTTTTATAACAATGTGTTATCTTCTTTTTACTTTATTTTGTATCTTTGCGCCCTTGAAATCATCCCGGTACTTGCCGTAGTCCATACAGCCGTCGTGCTTTCGACTGTGCTATAGGCACTTCAGTCCCGGATTTATACATATTTGGTATTGCCACAAGGGAGTGACCGCTCCTCCACAAAAACTAATTCCATAGCGTGAAGATAAAGAAAATACTGGTATCCCAGCCTCAGCCAGCGTCGGGTAAGTCTCCTTATTTCGAGATCGCCGAGCGTCATGGCGTGGAGGTTGTTTTCCGCCCCTTCATCAAAGTCGAGGGGTTGTCGTCAAAAGAATTCCGCCAGCAGAAGATCAATCTTTCTGATTTCACAGCGGTAATCTTCACGGCACGCACTGCAATCGACCATTTCTTCCGTCTCTGCGAAGAGACGCGCGTGACCGTACCCGACACCATGAAATACTTTTGCACCAACGAGCAGATCGCACTCTACCTCCAGAAGTACATCACGTTCCGCAAGCGCCGCATATTTTTCGGTGCAACCGGCAAGCTCGACGGTCTTACCACCATCCTCCAGAAACACAACAAGGAGAAATACCTCTTTGTGGTGTCGGACGTGCACAACAGCAGCGACGTGGCTCCGCTTGAGAAAGCGGGCATAACCTACACGACCGCCGTCATGTACCGCACTGTGAGCAACGACTTTGGGCCCGACGAGAAATTTGACTACGATATGCTGCTGTTCTTCAGCCCGTCGGGTATTGAGTCCCTCAAAAAGAATTTCCCCGATTTCGAGCAGGGCGACATACGCATAGGTGTTTTCGGCCCGACGGTGGCAAAGGCTGTCAAGGATGCCGGCCTGCGTCTCGACCTCGAGGCCCCCACTCCCGGCGCTCCCTCGATGACCACCGCTCTCGACATATATCTGGCTGACCAGAAGCAGCAGTGAAAACCCACAGCCTGCCCAAACCGACCAAACTTTGCAGCACCTCAGCTATCGACCGGCTTTTCTCGCGTCGCGGAGGTGAGGACATAAACAGCGCGCTTGCCTACCCCCTGCGGGTAGTGTGGGCGCCTGCTGCATTAAGACACGACGGTCAGAGGGGCATAAAATTCGTCATATCGGTACCCAAGAAGCGTCTGCGCCACGCCGTAGACCGCGTGACCATGCGCCGCCGCATCAGAGAGAGCTACAGGCTCGGTCGGCGTGACCACATCGAGGGATGCCCCGATATCGACGTCGTATTTGTGTATGTGGCCGACAAGCTCACGGATTCGAAGCGCGTGAGAGGTGCGATGGAACGCCTGCTTACAAAAATCACGGGGGTGAAACTTCCCGCCGGCGAACCGCAGGATTCAGATTCCGCAACGACATGATGCGCCGGGTGCTCATATTGCCGATAAGGTTTTATCAGCTCTGCATCTCTCCCATGCTCCCCGCAAGCTGCCGCTTCACACCGACGTGCAGCCAATATGCGATAGAAGCCATCAGCCGCCACGGGGCAGTGAGAGGGATGTGGCTCGCGTTGCGCCGCATAGCGCGGTGCCACCCGTGGGGAGGATCGGGCTATGACCCGGTGCCATAGCACTTCAATGGCGGGGATAGGAGGCGGAAAGAATATTCAGACGGATCGAGAACGGATAGGCGGCTGAACGTGGTTTCGGGCCGCATACGTAGTAAAAACGGTTCTGCACATCCCACGAGCGGAAGGCTATCATCTTTGTTTCTCCCGGCGGAATATCACAGTCGAGATCAAGGCGGCGGTGATGCACCTGAGCACTGTCGACATCGAGATAGACGATATCGACCGAAATGGAGCGCAGGGGGCGCAGAGAGTCAAGGTTGGTGACGTGCATGGTTTCGCGGAGAGAGCGAAGCGGTTTCTCGTAGCCTGACACAGCCACAAGCGCACCGGGAGAGAAAATAGTATCAAGCTGCATCAGCGCGGCACTGTCGGCCACTGCTTCTACAGGCTGACGCACACGCAGCGGGCGGCGGGTAGTGCGCTGGGCATAGAGGCCTGACACCGGAAGCAGACAGAGTGCGGTGAAAAGGATGGCGCGGAACAGCATCACAGGTAACGTGGCTGATAAGGTGGAACGGAGGGGTCACGCGGCCACAGGCGTATACATCCGTCAAGCCCCGGCTGACGGGTGTCGTAGGTGCGCACAGAGAACCTGAACATATAGGGGAAAAGCCGCCACCAGTTGGCTTTTATGCCGCGGCGCACGGGCGTGAAGGCCAGCCGGTCGCCCGCAAGCGAGAGCGTGAACCTGTTAGCCCCTTTCTTAAAGATCATATCGGACCTGACCGACCCGTCGGCAGCGATGCCTGCGAGCACGGCATCAAAGACACCATTTTTCGCCGTGGGGACAACGCGCCCTATCAGCGTGCCGCACTCAATGCCTGTGCGGGATGACAATGCCGCCACAACCCGAAACTGCATCGCATCGTCATCCTCACGCTCCACGACCACAATCTGGCCGGTCGCAGGGAAGAGCCATATACCTTCTATCGAGACCAACGGCAGCCGCGATAGCCTGCCTGTGATCTCACGCCGGTCGGCATACCCGTCAAAAGTTTCGGCGGCCATGGGGATAGCCTCCACCACAGCCGTCAGAAACAATATGATCAGATAAGTGATTCCTCTCATCGAGGGATAGGGTATTCAGTATCAGACAGTCGCAAATGTATAAGCAAAACCGAACGTGAGCATCTCCTTCATCTGCCAGCACTTCCACGCCGTGTCGGACTTGCGCGACGAGTCGTAGCGCATATTGCATATAATCTGGGTGGATATATAGCGGTTGAAGGAGAAGTTGATGGTATTCTCCCAGTCTCCCTGAATATAGGAGTAATTGGAGAACACATAGAATCTGGAGTTATACACTATGTTGTAGGCAATATTCCACGTGAACTTGACTTCCATATTGGAACCGTACTGGCTCACGGTCCTGTGCCCCTCCTTTATGCCAAGACTCACTTCATTGACCCTGTGCGACAGGCAGGACTTGAGGTTGTAGGACAACGGCGCCATCGAGAAGTTAAGGGTGAACGTCTTTTTAGGATTGACATGGCTGTAAGTCATACCGAGACCGAGGTTGAGCTCACCCGGTGCGAGGAATGCCGACTTGACCGTGTTGGAGTTTGCGGGGAAGTTCTGCAGAAACTGGGTCTTGGCCAAGAGCGTGATGGTATAGTACCAGCTCTTGAACGCCTTGAGACCGAATGTGGAATTGATCTGGAAAAGATCTTCGGAGATATTGTAGCTGCGCAGAGTGTCGTTTGGAGCGGAGTTTATCGACAACCTGTACTGAATAGTGTTGTTGAAGAGCAGGTTGGGATGGTAGGCCGTGTTGAGATTGATGTTGTAGACACCTGAGAGACGGAGGTTGACGTTGGAGTTGCCGCCCTGATACCAGTTGGATGAGTTGTAGGCCTGCGCGAACTGTGCCGCACCGTTGAATGACTCGATCCAGTGCTTGCGGCGGGTGTCGACCTTGAGATCGGTATCGCCGGGAGCGGGTGAGGCGGTGAATTCCTCGACCACGATCTTGGCATGCTCAGGATCGGCATAGGCCACATACTGCTTGGGTGGGTCGGGAAGGTCAGCAAGATTATACTTGAGCTGATCGAGATAGTGCACGAAGTATCGCTGGCGGGTCTCCTGCAGGTGCTGGCGTGCACGCATACCGCGATCCACCCACTGAAGCGCGGGATTGTCGCTGAATGTACGCGAGAAAGGAGCAACCGAGTCAATGCGCACGAAATTGGTGAACACGATGGGCGTGGAGATAAACCACTTTGGGAGCATGAGATCGCTCACGTCAATGGTAGTATCGATCACCAGTGTGTCGGGGATGAGCTTAACCACTGTCGTGTCGGGTTCTACTTTGGTGAGGTTGTCATCGGCGTCGTCTCCGAAGAAATCCTCAAGCACCACTGCCGCAGGGGGATCGGTTTCGTCATCGTCATCTTCTCCAAGAAACACCTGCGCTCCGGCGGTGAACGCCGATGAGAGGAGCAGCGAGAGCATTAACAGAAGTCGGCTGAGATCAAATCGCATAATCAAGTTTTAATGTCAAGGTAGAACTACAGATTCCGTGTAATCTCACTGTAATGACGGGCTACATCGGAGCACCGGCGACTACATTCTGACGGAATATGCGCAAAGATATACAAAAAAATTGTTAATGGCACGATAGTATATCAATTATTCGATGTGAGGAAGCATAAACCGGAAGGAAAATTCCAAAACTTTTTTTCTTGCCGATTAGCTAAAAAACATCAAAAAAATATAATTTTGCACACGAAAAACAGGGCGTTGCACCGACGGGATGTAATCGGGACGCCCGCAGCCGACACACACAAGACACACTCCACGGGAATCAATTTCTATTTATCATAAATAATTATTACTCACAAGTGTTTATGAAGAGATTTCTTCTCCTGACAGCCGCACTGATCGTCGTCTGGGCTACGGCCTATGCCGATATCACGTGCCACGGCACAGTAGTCGACAACGAGGGGGAACCCATCGTAGGTGCAGTAGTGACACCCGAGGGACGACCCAACAACGGAGTCCCGACTGACATCGACGGTAATTTCACAATCAAAGTTCCCGACGGCATCAAGAAAATCCACATCGAATATGTGGGCATGAAGCCTCTGACAATCACGGCCGAGCCTGAGGTGGGAACGGTGAAGATGGAAATCAACGCACACATGCTTCAGGACGTGGTGGTGACACAGTCCATCGCACGCACGCGCAAAACGCCTGTGGCAGTGTCGGCAATCGATGCCCAGACAATCGACGTGAAATTGGGCAACCAAGAGCTCCCCGAAATCCTGAAAACCACACCGGGCGTGTGGGCCACCAAGGATGGCGGCGGTTTCGGCGATGCCAAAATCAACATCCGCGGCTTCAAGGCTTCAAACACCGCCACAATGGTCAACGGCGTGCCCGTCAACGACATGGAGTGGGGCGGTATCTACTGGTCGAACTGGAGCGGTCTCGGCGATATCATCTCGTCGATGCAGGTGCAGCGCGGTCTCGGCGCCACGATCATCTCGTCGCCTTCGTTCGGCGGCACGATCAACATGGTGACCCGCGGCCTTGACTCGAAGAAGGGTGGCACGGCATGGTATGGCCTCGGCAACGACAACGCCATGAACTACGGCATATCGTTCTCGACCGGCATGATGAAAAACGGCTGGGCAATGACATTCCTCGGATCGCGCAAGAGCGGCAACGGATATGTGCTCGGCACACAGTATGAGCAGTACAACTACTTCCTGAATATCTCGAAGCGCATCAACGAGAGCAACCAGATCTCGCTCACGGTGACCGGCGCCCCGCAGACCCACTACCAGCGCAGCTCGCAGGACGGCCTGTCGGTGCAGGGCTGGCAGGATGCCGCCAACTATATGCCCAAGGGTGAGCAGTACCGCTACAACCCGACATACGGTTTCGACCTCTACGGCAAGGAGCGTTCATCGCACATCAACAAGTATAACAAGCCGGTGGCAATGCTCAACCACACGTGGCAGATCGACCACAAGTCGTCGCTGAGCTCGGTGATCTATGCTTCGCTCGGCACGGGTGGCGGCACAAGCGGTCAGGGTGCCCAGATCGGCACCGGCTCGTCGACCTACTACAACTACTGGTACGGCGCTTCCAACGGCTCGCTGAACTGGAACTCGATCACCAACAACGGCGTGACCTACGAGCTTCGCCACCCCAACGGCTACTTCGCCTACGACAACGTGCAGCGCATGAACGCTGCCTCGACCACCGGCTCGCTGATGGTAATGTCGAACTCGGTGAACAACCACAAGTGGTTTGGCGGCGTGTCGAACTACAAGAACGACATCGCCGAGAACACTTCGCTGACCGTGGGTGTGGACATCCGCTACTACTACGGCAAGCACACCAACGAGATCACCGACCTCTATGACGGTGAATACTTCATCGACTACTACCGTGCAGCCTCAAACAACAGCCGCACATTTGCCACCGCCGCCGAACAGACGGCTTACCGCCAGCAGAAACTGGGCGTGGGCGATATCGTGTACCGCAACTGGGACAGCCGCATCTGGCAGGAGGGCGTCTACGGTCAGATCGAGCAGAACCTGCTTGACAACAACCTGAACCTCGTGCTCTCAGGTGCCATGAACCTGAACACCTACACCCGCTTCGAGCATTTCTACACCGACGCGAAAAACAGCCAGTCGCCGACGCGCACATTCTTCGCCGGCTCGGTCAAGGGTGGTGCCAACTTCAACATCGACCGCAACAACAACGTGTTTGTCAACGGCGGCTACATCACCCGTGCCCCCTACTTGCAGTACGGCGTGTTTGTATCGCCTGCCAACTCCAACGCCATCAACCCCAATCCCCGCAATGAGAAGGTGGGAGCTGTGGAGGCCGGCTATGAGTACCACTCCCCCACATTCACCGCCCAGCTCAACGGCTACTACACGATGTGGATGGACCGCACGATGATCTCAACGGGCACACTCGCATACGACGGCGACCGCTACACCGCCACAATGAACGGCGTGGACTCGCGCTACATGGGTCTTGAGCTCAACTTCGTCTACAAGCCCACCAACTGGTTTGAGCTTTCGGGTATGCTCGCATGGGCCGACAACACTTGGCAGAACGCTCCCGTGGGCTACTACTACAACAGCGGCGGCCAGGCACTGTCGGATCTCGGCGACCAGAGCCATCCGGCCACAATCACCACTCCCATGGCCGAGGATCACCTCTGGGCCAAAATAGACCAGAAAGGAAGAAAAGTGGGTGGCTCGGCACAGACCACCGGTGCCATCGGCACACAGTTCAAGCCGTTCTCGGGCTTCCGCATCGGCGCCGACTGGACCCTGAACGCCCGCAACTACTCCGACTACTCGCTGAGCAACTCGAGCAACTCGAGCCAGCTTCAGCCGGGCAAGACGCTTTCGATCGCCGACCCGTGGTGCATCCCGTTCGGCAACCAGCTTGACCTGAACGCCAGCTACAGCTTCCCGATCACCGGCGACGTGCGCTGCACATTCTCGGCCAACGTCTACAACGTGTTCAGCAACTACTACATCATGGATGCCTACACCGATCACGGCACCGCCGGCACATGGAGCAACGCCTACAGAATCTTCTACAGCCAAGGGCGCACATTCAACCTGCGAGTGAAATTCCATTTCTAAAAAGCCACAGAAGTAACTACAATGAATAAAGTCATTATAAGCGCACTTGCGGCCACCGGCCTCACTCTGGGTCTGGGCAGCTGCGGCGTGAACTCCTGGAACGACGAAATGCTCGACGGTTTTGAGGGAGGTGTGAACTACAACAAGCCTATAACCAACGTCACCTACGCCCTCACCGAGAGCGATTACTCGACCATCGCCACCCTGATGGAGGCTCTCGCCACCAACGACGCCGAGAAAGCCGAGGCAAAAGCCATAGCATCGGACCTCTACCTGAACTCCAACGGCTCTTTCCCCGCCGCAGTGGCTCTGCCCGCTTTCATGCAGACCGCGTCGTTCCCCTACTACCTTGCCGAGAACGGCAGCTCGGTCGACCTCATCTACGCCGAGGCGGGCGAGAACGACCCGACGATCACGACTGTCGCAAATGCTCTGACCTACCCCGTGGACAAAGCGGGCTATCAGAGCGCATGGGAAAGCAACGACGACTATATCCAAGCCTTCACCCCGGCAGTGGGCGCGGCCGACAAAGTCCCCGCTCTGCTCGCAGCCAAGTACACCGACGCCCAAGAGGGTGAGATGTGCATGGTGACCTACAACGTGGCCAGCGAGGAGCCGGTATTTGCCGACGCTGACTATATCCCCGTGAAATTTGACGGCGGCAAGGTATTCCTGTTTGCCGACAAGGGCGTGGCCGAAGGAGTGCTCGGCGGCAGCGAGACCAAGACCTACGGCTACATCAACAACAACGATGATGTGACAGTGGAAGCCGACGGCACTCTGAGCGGCGGCAAGCCCGAGAACGTCTACACCTTCACCGACGTCGACGGCGAGTTCATGACAATTCAGGATGCCAAGGGGCGTTATCTCTACATGAGCGGCACCTACAACAGCTTCAACGTTTCGGATGAGGCCGACACCACCGACGACGGCTATCTGTGGAGCGTGACCGACAACGACGGCGACGGCACTTGGACCATCATGAACAAGGGCAAGGAGAAATGGATGCAGTACAGCACCAACTACACCTCATGGGGCGCCTACAACTATGCTTCGGGAGTCAATCCGACGCTCTACTACTCCGACGGCAGCAACGTGCTTACGGCCAACGCCGATCCCGACGCCTCGGGCCGCTACGCCGTGGTGAACCCCTCGACCAAGACCGTCAACACCGTCTATACCTTCGACGGCTCGAAGTGGATCGTGGCTTCACAGGTGCTCGCCCTCAATCCCGAGGACTACACCGAAATGGGCTTCTCCAACAACTCGCTCGACGATGCCGAGTCGTATCTCCCCATCTATCTACGCAACAAGCTCCCCTACGCGCAGGAGGGTGAGGCCGTCTACGTGAAGTACAACCGCAACACGGCGGCACTCTATGTCTACGACGGCAGCAAGTGGAGCCGCAACGACAACGGCCTCGAGACCGTGACCGGCCGCTACAAGAAAGAAGCGGGCTATGGAGCCAACGTGTGGAAATTTGAGAAGTATATCGGCAAGGCCATGTTCAACCTGTTCACCGCCGACAAGATCGAGCTCGAGCAGTCGTACCTGCTGGTTGCCGAGGGTATCTGCGCCATCCCGTTCACCTCGACCCGTAACCCCTACTACTCCTACTTCTACACCGATCCCGTAAGCGACAAGGGTGGCGTGATCGTGACTCCGACCGACGTCAACGCCTTCCGCTTCACCGCCTCGCACACCGATGCCGGCGGCAAGAAGGTGGATGCTCCCGAGGGGTACTTCTTCATCATCGACTCCTACGGTCAGGTGATCTATGTGAACGACGACACCTACAACACCTACTACAAGAACGACAATATCGAGCTCACTCACCAAGGATGCTACTGGAAGGCTGAAAAGAATTCCGACGGCACATGGAAGATCAGCAACTACTTCAACAAGTATGTGCAGTACTCGATAAAGTACGCATCGTTCGGCTGCTACGCCGCAGAGCAGGCCAATGCCGCACTGCCCGCGCTCTACCAGCTCCAGAAGTAAGAGATTGCAATGTTTTTATGCCGGGTCACTCCCATGCGGGGGTGGCCCGGCTTTGTTTTATGAGTTTTGGGCGTGCAACGGCACGATAAATCCGATACCTCACGGCATCGATGTGTGATTTATCGACATATCCGTGACCCGCATACCTGCGGTATACGGGCCTACAAACATCATATCGCTGACGCGATAACCCAGCACACCCGTCTCCGGGCTAAGGTAATGCCTGACAAGGCATTTGAAAAATATGGTTGCCGGGTACACCGTCAGGTGTGCCCGGTTGATGATGTGTTGTGTCTGTGTGTCTGCAAAGACACCCTATTATTCAAGCGGACGTTCCATGGAACGTCCCTACACCCAGCGCATCCCCCCCTGCTTGTAGGGACGCACCACGGTGCGTCCGGATACTATCTTGAAATGCCTTGTCAGGCATTTTGATG
>CAMWSY010000032.1 GCA_947176995.1 uncultured Porphyromonadaceae bacterium
GCGGGTCTGGCCGTTTATCTCGTCGCGCACTTCCTCGTCGGATGTCTCGTGGAAGGTGTCGGCGTTTTCGGTGTTGTCGTCGTCAATTGCAACGTTGTCGGTCGGTGATGACTCTTCGGACTCCTCAATAGCCCGGGGCTCGATCTCCTCAATAGTGCCGATGGTGAAGGTGGTGAGGCGTTTTCCGCGTGCCTTGACAGACTTGACGCCGATAAAGTCCCATGCGTCGACTTCGAGCGGCTCGCGGAAACTGTCATCTCCCCCGAAGGTGACGCGGAAGCGTGCTCCCTGAGTGGAGGAGAGCAGACGGAGGGATGATGCAGGGTTCTCGCCGAGATAGCGCTGGGGCTTTGCGGTTGGCTCGAAGATGAATCGCTTGATGTAGGGGTAGCCCTGATCGGCATCGTCGAGTATCGCCGTCCAGATGGTGTCGGGGTCGTACTTCTGAATTAGGAGAATGTTGTCCTCGTAGTGATGCTCGGTGCTGAACCCGGTTAGATAATACTCGCCTGACTTGAGAACCACAAGAATTTTATCCTGTCCCATGAACTCGCCGAGACAGGTGCCGCGCTCGTCGTAGTTGAGCCGTAGTACATCGGGATCAAACCAAACTTTGCGACCGCCGAGTGTGGACGCTCCTTTCTCTTTAAGCGACAGACGATGCACTTCGTTGCGGGTGACAATGTTGCCCTGCGCGGAACGGTTCTTGATCGCCATCTGAGAGAAATCGACGTCGAACTGAAGAACTTTAAGTTTGGGCTTGGGTTTCAAGGTGACTTTGACGACCTCGGCTTCACCGTTGGGGTTGGCTGTGAACCACGCTACGCGTGTGCCTGGAAGCCCGGGGGTGAGATTGTACTCTTTGTCGCGTGAGACTCCAGTGACGGCAAAACGCTTCATGTAGTAGGTGCCTCCCTTGCCGTTCTGGTAAATGGCGTTGTAGACGGTGCGCGAGTCGTTGCGCTTGAAGACGTTGACGTAGAGAACTCCTTTGTCGACAAAAATCTTGTCGGCAACCCGGACGATTTTGTAACGTCCGTCGCGATAGAAGATAATGATGTCGTCGAGTGTGGAACAGTTGCAGATAAACTCGTCTTTTTTCAAGGCTGTGCCAATGAAGCCTTCGGCACGGTTGAAGTAGAGACGCTCGTTGCGCTCGGCGACGGTGGCAGCCTCGATGTTGTCGAAGCTGCGGAGTGTGGTGCGACGCGGGAAGCGGTCACCGTATTTCTTTTTAAGGGTCTGGAACCACTTGATGGTAAAGTCGGTGATCTCAGCAAGATTTTTGTTGATCTTCTCCATCTCGGCTTTGATTGCCGCAATAGCGGAGTCGGCCTTGTCGGAGTTGAAGCGAAGTATGCGCGCCATCTTGATCTCCATGAGCCGCTGCAGATCGTCGGGTGTAATGTCGCGTATAAGCATATCGCGGAACGGCTCAAGGCGACGGAGGATGTGGGCGTCGGCGTGACGCTGATCGGGTGCCTGCTCAAACTCGGGATCTTTGTAGATGCGCTCCTCGATGAAGATGCGCTCCAATGTGGCGAAATGAAGCTGTGCGGCGAGCTCGTCGAGTCGTATCTGCAACTCTCGTGCGAGCAGCTCGCGGGTGCGGTTGACGCTGTGACGGAGCACATCGCTGATGGTGAGGAAGTGGGGCTTGCGCTCGGAAATGACACAGCAGTTTGGGGAGACGGACACCTCACAGTCGGTGAAGGCGTAGAGTGCGTCGATGGTCTTGTCGGATGATGTGCCGGGCTGCAAGTGGACGAGTATGCGGGCTTCCTGCGCTGTGTTGTCGTCGACCTTGCGGATTTTTATTTTTCCTTTCTCAAATGCCTTGAGGATGGAGTCGATGATTGTGCCGGTCGTCTTGCCGAACGGAATCTCGGTTACAGCAAGTGTCTTGCTGTCGATTTTCTCGATTTTGGCGCGAATCTTCACCGTGCCTCCCCGCTGCCCGTCGTTGTAGCGGCTGACGTCGAGGAGTCCGCCGGTGGGGAAGTCGGGGTAAAGAGTGAATGGCTCGCCGCGAAGGAAGGCGACAGCTGCATCAAGAATCTCGTTGAAGTTGTGGGGGAGAATCTTGGAGGATAGTCCGACGGCTATGCCCTCGACTCCCTGAAAGAGAAGAAGGGGGAATTTTGACGGTAGAACGACGGGCTCTTTCTTGCGGCCGTCGTAGCTGGGTGTCCACTCGGTGACTTTGGGGCTGAAAAGGGTCTCAAGCGCAAAGGAGGACAAACGTGCCTCGATGTAACGACCAGCAGCGGCTGATGCTCCGGTGAGAATGTTTCCCCAGTTGCCCTGAGTGTCGACAAGTAGCTCTTTCTGGCCGAGGGTGACAAGGGCGTCGTTGATTGATGCATCGCCGTGTGGGTGGTACTGCATCGTGTTTCCGACAATGTTTGCAACTTTGTTGAAGCGCCCGTCGTCGAGTGTCTGCATGGAGTGGAGAATGCGGCGCTGGACGGGTTTGAGTCCGTCGTCGAGATGCGGGACGGCACGCTCAAGTATGACGTAGGAGGCGTAGTCGAGGTACCAGCTACGGAACATTCCGCGAAGATGCCCGGAATCGGGTAATGCGGACTGATGGGCAACGCCGGGGGCATTGTCCTGTGGAATAACAGCAAAATCGTCGGAAAGATTGTCGGTCATGATTGGACAAATTTACAAAAAATTGAGGAAAAGAGCAAAAAGGCGGTTTGTGCTAAAAAGGTTGTGGCGAAAAAGAGGTCGTGAATGGTCATTTTCGCATTTGATGGAGTATGGAAAAAGGTTATCTTTGCAAAAACTAAAGAAGTGAATTAAACTTATTACAAAACAGAACACGGAGTGAAATGAGCCATGATATTTAATCTTTCAGCCTGCTTTGGGCTATTTCGGAACCACTCTTCGGTCATAATGGAACCCCATTACTCCCTCATCGCGATTCCGAACTAACCTCAAAGCTGACCGAAATATTAAATTGTCATAAGTTTAAATCACTTCTAAGAACGTTAGTAGTATGGATTTTTTTGATAAAGTGTCGGAAGACATCAAGGCTGCTATGAAGGCCAAAGACCGGCAGCGTCTGGAGGCTCTGCGCGGCATAAAGAAGGAATTTATCGAGGGCAAAACCGCTCCCGGAGCTGATGGCGTGCTGACAGATGAAGCCGCCATGAAAATACTGGTGAAGATGGCCAAGCAGCGCAGGGAGAGTGCGGAGATATACAAGTCACAGAACCGCGAGGAACTGGCTCAGGAGGAACTGGCTCAGGCTGCCGTGATCGACGAGTATCTGCCGAAACCTCTGACTGATGCTGAGCTCGAAAGTGCGCTTAAAGAGATCATTGCCGAGACCGGCGCCACGACCGCCAAGGAGATGGGCAAGGTCATGGGCGTTGCGTCGAAGAAGCTCGCAGGACGTGCAGACGGCCGCGCCATATCGGCGAAGGTGAAGGAGTTGCTCGCGTGAGGAGGCGGAGGAGTGTTTCGCAGCTCCGCAGCTCATGGGGAAGTGCCGGTTACACCGGGTTCCCTTCGGTCACCCGGTGCTAACATCGTGACGCCCGTTTCACGGGCTGGTTTGAATGAAATAATTAATTAAAAAGAGAGATAAAGTGCTTACACTTCAACAGATAAAGGCTGATCCGAAGTTTGTGATCGCACGACTGGCAGTCAAGGGGTTCGACGGAAAGGAACCTATCGAGAATGTGATTTCGCTGGATAACCAGAGAAAGTCGCTTCAGTTGCAGAGTGATAATCTGTCGGCAGAGCTTAACAAGCTCGCTGCGTCGATAGGCGCTCTCATGAAAGCCGGACAAAAGGCTGAGGCTGAGGAAGCCAAGGCTAAAGTGGCTGAAATAAAGGAGAAACAGAAGGTTTTTGCTGAGGAGCTTGCCCAGACGGAGCAGAATATCAGGGAAATCCTGCTGAGCGTGCCCAATCTGCCCTACAAGGGTGTGCCTGAGGGTAAAAGCGCCGCTGACAACGTGGTGGAGAAAGCGGGTGGCCCGATGCCTGAACTCGGTGAGGATGCTCTGCCTCACTGGGAACTCGCCAAGAAGTACAATATCATTGATTTTGATTTAGGCGTTAAGATCACAGGCGCAGGTTTCCCGGTCTACATCGGTAAGGGCGCACGCCTTCAGCGCGCATTGATCCAGTTCTTCCTCGATGAAGCGGGCAAGTCGGGTTACACGGAGATACAGCCGCCATACGTCGTGAACGAGGCTTCGGGTATCGGTACGGGGCAGCTTCCTGACAAGGAGGGGCAGATGTATCACTGCGAGGTGGATAATCTCTATCTTATCCCTACAGCGGAAGTGCCTGTGACGAATCTCTACCGTGATGTGATTCTGACGCAGGACAAGCTGCCTATCAAGAACTGCGCTTACTCGGCCTGCTTCCGCCGCGAGGCCGGCAGCTACGGTAAGGATGTGCGCGGACTGAACCGTCTGCATCAGTTTGACAAGGTGGAGATCGTGCGCATCGAGAAACCTGAGGATTCATACGCCGCTCTGGAGGAGATGAAGGATCATGTGCAGGGACTTCTTGAAAAGCTCGGTCTGCCGTGGCACATACTGCGCCTGTGTGGTGGCGACATGAGCTTCACATCGGCTATAACTTTTGACTTCGAGGTGTATTCGGCCGCCCAGAAGCGCTGGCTCGAGGTTTCGTCGGTATCGAATTTCGAGACATATCAGGCTAACCGCCTGAAGTGCCGTTACCGTGGTGATGACAAGAAAACGCATCTCTGCCACACGCTTAACGGCTCAGCTCTGGCATTACCGCGCATAATGGCGGCTCTGCTTGAGAATAATCAGACTCCCGAGGGTATTGTTGTGCCAGAGGTTTTGCGCCGATATACGGGATTTGATATTATCAACTGAGGGGGGGAGACCTCAGAGTTCTCAGAGTTCTCGGAGGGAATTTTAAGAAGAAAGAGAGGTTGCAGTGGAAAAGGTGATGGTTTTTAAGTTCCGGGAGTTTACGGATGTCGTGATGACTATCCCGGTGCTTTACAGTGCCTGCAAGTGCCATAAGGGTCATGAGTTTGTGCTCGTGACCCGTGAGTCGCTTGTAGAACTATTTGTGAATCAGCCCGATAATCTGACGGTTGTGGGCGTGAATCTTGAAAACTATCACGGCATAAACGGCCCGCGGCGACTGTGGCGCGAACTGAAGGATAAGTTTGACCCATCAAGCGTGATCGATCTCGATGTGGATATCACGACGCGCCTCGTGACTCTCAATGCCCGCATGAGCGGCCTGAAGACTTCGACTGTCACTCCGCCGCAGCGCAATGCCCGCCAACTGACCAGAGAAACGAATAAGGTGATGTTGCCGCTTGTGTCGGCCCGCGCGAGATACCGCGAGGCGTTTTTCAGGGCCGGACTGCCTGTGCAGGAACGCTTCGAGGGGCTGTATGGTCACGGGGGGCATGGCGACGAGAGGCTTTTTGCAGCTGTGAGCGAACCGAAGAAGCCGGGGGAGGTGTGGATAGGTATTGCGCCTTTTGCCAAACACCGTGGCAAATCTTATCCGACCGAGCTTGTGGAGGAGGTCGTGGCGATAATCGGCTCAGAGGTCGGGAACGCCAAGGTGTTTCTCTTTGGCGGCGGTGAGGAGGAGCGGCGCATACTGGCTGACTGGGATGCGAAATACCCGTTTGCCGTATCGCCGGCAGTGGCGCGGATGGGCTTTCCGGCGGAACTGTCGCTCCTGAGTCACATCGATGTGATGCTGACGATGGATTCGGCAAATATGCATCTGGCGTCGCTTGTGGGGACAAAGTGCGTGACAATGTGGGGTGCGACGCACCCTTACTGCGGTTACAAGGGGTGGCATCAGGCTGAGTCGCTGAATCTGTCGCTGCCAATGCCGTGCCGTCCATGCTCGCTATATGGGGACAAGCCTTGCCACCGCGGGGACTATCACTGCCTGACGGCAATCAAGCCGCGTGTGGTGGCTGACAAAGTGAAGATTGCATTGACTGATTAACCATAAATTCAAGATAAAAAAGAAGCTATGATTTATAAAAGTGTATTGTCGGCTTTAGTGCTGACGGTAGTGGGATTGCAAGGTGCAGCGCAGCCGACAAAGGTGGATGACGCGACTGTGGCAAAGATCCTTGAAATCGCGTCGAAGGACAATCAGGCGATGGATCACATAGATGTGCTGACGGGTCGTTTCGGCGGCCGACTGATAGGGTCGGGTGCATACGATGACGCCTGTGCATGGATGGTGGATCAGTATGGCCGCTGGGGTATCAAGGCTCATCTGGAGGAGGCCGGCGAAGTGCCCGTGGGTTTCAACCGCGGCCCATGGTGGGGAAAGCTTCATGCCGGAAGCGAGGGGATGGATCTGCATTTCGCAACGCCGAGCTACACGGCCGGTACTCATGGCACGCAGCGCGGACATGTGGTGCTCGAACCGAAGTCGCAGGCTGATTTCGACCGAATAAAGCATAAACTTAACGGCGCGTGGGTGCTCCTTGAGGGCAACCGCGGTGGTTTCGCACTTGACAAGACGGCTGCCGGTGACTCGGTGAGGGCTGCAGCCAAGGCTAAGAATGACTCAATATCGAAGGAAAATGCAAGGCTGAGCCGCGAGGCATGGGAGAACGGTACTTATAATGATTTCAAGCCTACGCCGCTCGAGAAGGTGCCGGGATTGTTTTACCGCGAGATGGCGGATGCCGGTGTGCTCGGTTTCGTAATGAGCGCGACGGTGCCTATCAGGGCTCTCTATGACCGCCCGCTGGTGAATGACAGCACGACAAATTTCTATAATCTGCCTACTCAGCCTGAAATCCTGCTCGATGAACATCAGTTTGAGAAGATCGAACAGATGGTGAAGGAGAAACGTGACATACAACTGGAGTTTGACATAAGAAATCATTTCAGGCTTGGCCCGGTGAAATACTACTCGGTGGTTGCCGAGATACCGGGAACGGAATTCCCGGATGAGTATGTGATCGTGAGCGGCCACCTTGACGCATACGATGTGGCAACGGGTGCAGTGGACTGCGGAACGGGTATCGGTCCTATGATGGAGGCTGCCCGACTGCTTGCCGCCGCGGGTGCGAAACCGAAGCGCACGATCAGGTTTGTGGCGTTTGCGGGTGAGGAGTTCGGTCTGCTCGGAGCACACGCTTACGCTAAAGCCCACAAGAATGAGCTTGACAAAATCTCGATGCTCTTCAACCGTGACGGAGGGCCTACACCGGCTGTGGGTATGCGCGTTCCGGCCGCTATGGTGGATGACGTGAAGGAGGCATCGAAGTATGTTCCGTTTATCAATCCTGAATATCCGTGGGAGGTAATTGTGGCAGAACCGCGTGTGAAGCCAACGAAAACCGGAGGAACAGACGCTACGGTGTTTGACATGGAGGGTGTGCCGACTTACGGTTTCTTTGAAAAGGACTTCAAGGGTTACGGATTTGAATACGGAGAGATCTGGCACACCGAGAACGACATACTCAATAAGGAAATCCCGGAGTATCAGGAACACACAGCTGTGGTAACGGCTCTCGTGGCACTGGGTGTGGCAAACCTCGATCATCAACTCTCGCGCGAAGGGATGTATAAGGAGCCTGCTCAAGATAACACCAAGGATAAAAAAAGCAAGAAATCGAAAAAGTAAATAGATATGGCACGGGGAATAAGCGATTACAAGAAACTCGCAGACAAGGCTATCGGAGAGCTGAAGCTGCAACGTGGAACACCGCGCGGGCTTTTTGAGCCTATAGCCTATATGCTTGACGGGGGTGGTAAGAGATTACGCCCCGTGCTGCTGCTTGCCTGCTGCGATGCTGTGGGTGGCGATGCAAAGATGCGTCTGCCTCAGGCTGCCGGCATAGAGATGTACCATAATTTCACGCTTCTGCATGACGACGTGATGGACCGCTCTCCGCTGCGTCACGGTAAACCGACAGTGCACAGCAAGTGGGATGTGGCTACAGCGATACTGAGCGGCGATGCTATGCTTACAATGGCTACACAGCTCATGGTGGAGGGGTTGAGCGACAGTGAGGCTGCCGAGACTCTGAAGGTGTTTAACGATACGGCGATGCTTGTGTATAAGGGGCAACAGCTCGACATGGATTTCGAGAGCCGGACGGATGTGACTCCTGACGAGTATCTGGAAATGATAAGCATGAAAACGGGTGCTCTTCTGGCCGGCGCGTGTCTGCTCGGAGCTATTGCCGGTGGCGTGAGGAATGCTGAAACGGGACGTGTGCTCTACAAATATGGCATGAAGCTTGGTGTCGCGTTTCAGATTCAGGATGACCTTCTTGACACCTACGGTGATGAGAAGGTGTTTGGTAAGCCTATCGGCGGCGACATTCTCAATGACAAGAAGACATGGCTACAGGTGAACGCTCTCCAAAGCAGGTCGGGCAATGAGTTGAAGAAAATAATCGCCGGTAAGGAGCTTCAGGGTGAGGCCAAGATTGCGGCGGTGAAAGGGATATATGAGCGCGAGGGCATCAAGGAGAAGTTGACGATGATGCTTGAGGGGATTGTGGCCGGTGCGGTCGCCTCGCTCGACAGCGTGAAGGGGGAGATAAAGGAGGAGTCGTATGTGTTGCTGCGGTCGATTGCGGAAAAGCTGACTGGGAGAGTGAAGTGAGATCCCGGAGGAAGGGGGGGGGAGAGTGTTTCGCAGCTCCGCAGCTCAATAGGGTGTTCCGGTTACACCGGGTTCCCTTCGGTCACCCGGTGCTAACAGTTGTGACGCCCGTTTCACGGGCTTGGAGGACGCACGGCCCGTGCGTCCCTACTCTGCAGAGATTAGAATTAAGAATGGATAAGATGCGATTGATTGATTCACATACTCACCTGTATTTTGAGGATTATGAGCCCTCGCCTGAAAGTGCTGTGGAAAGAGCGCTTGCGGCGGGGGTCGTACATTTGGTTCTGCCGGGGGTAAACCGGGAGTCGATCGAACCGGCCAAACGGCTTCATGCACTTTTCCCGGAATGCACTTCGGTTGCTGTGGGACTGCATCCATGTGACGTGAAAGCGGAGACTATGGAGGAGGAACTGGCGGCTGTGGATGGTGAACTCGATGGGAATCCGGGATTGTATTGTGCTGTGGGGGAGGTCGGGATCGACTTGCATTGGGATGCAACGACGCTCGACCTACAGATGCAGGCGTTTGACCGTCAGGCGCGCAAGGCATTGGCGCTTGGATTGCCGCTGATAATACACAGCCGTGACGGACTGGATGCTACTCTTGAGGTGCTCCGCGGTTTGCCAAATATGCCTCAAGCTGTTTTGCACAGTTTCGGTGGTTCAGCCAAAGATGCGGAACGGGTGCTGAGTGAGTTCGGTGAGATGTACTTCGGTATAAACGGCATTGTGACATTCAAAAAGGCTACGACGAAAGAGGTGCTCCCGGTTGTGCCGCGCCGTCAGTTGCTTCTTGAAACGGATGCTCCCTACCTCGCTCCTGTGCCGCAACGTGGAAAGCGGAACGAGAGCTCATATCTGGTGCATACGGCGCGTTTTGTTGCCAATGAGCTGGGGATGAGCGCGGATGAGTTGGGAGAGCTGACGACGGAAAATGCGTGCCGGTTGTTCGGGATAAAGCTTTAATGAAACGATGGGGCTGTGTCAAAATTGTGCTTTTTTGAATACAATGGTCGATTTAAATGTGTAACTTATCGAAATAAAGGAGGACGCACGAACCGTGCGTCCCTACTCTATGATGAGAAAAGGTATTTATGACACAGCCACCTACAAAGGTAGAGGCGGAAAAGTTTGAAAGGAAAAACGGAATGATGATAACGACGGAGAAATACGGTTGCCGGGCAGTGGC
Organism: uncultured Porphyromonadaceae bacterium; assembly: GCA_947176995.1. Classification (GTDB taxonomy): domain Bacteria; phylum Bacteroidota; class Bacteroidia; order Bacteroidales; family Muribaculaceae; genus JAFLTL01. The sequence continues at coordinate 9,808 of CAMWSY010000032.1, forward strand.
AGGGATTTTGCGCGGACATGGCGTGAGACGCGCTGTGTTGTGTCCGGGTTCGCGTGATCTTCCGCTTGTCATGGCTTTTGCGAGGGAAGAGGGGATGAAGTGCTGCACGGTGGTCGACGAGCGTTCGGCGGCTTTCGTAGCACTTGGTCAGGCTATAGTGAGCGGTGAGGCTGTGGCTGTTGTGTGCACGTCGGGGACGGCTGTGCTGAACATGGCTCCGGCGGTGGCTGAGGCTTATTACAGAAATGTTCCGCTCATAGTGGTGAGTGCCGACCGTCCCGGAAGGTGGATAGATCAGGCAGACAGTCAGACTCTCAGGCAACCGGGCGCACTGGCCAATATAGTGAAGCGGTGCTATAATATTGTGGCAGAAGGGGAGAGGGAGGATGAACGGTGGTATATAGACCGAATTGTGAATGATGCCGCCATAGCGGCTACGACGTGGAAGCGTGGGCCGGTACACATCAATGTGGAGATCGACGAGCCGCTGAACGGGGAAACGGATGTCAGGGGGGAATACAGGATAATACGGAGGGTGGCCACACGGATGTCGCTCAGTGATGACGACCGGAAAAGGCTTGCCGGAGAAATGCTCGGCCGCGGGAAGGTGCTTGTGCTTGCCGGCAATATGACTCCGAATGACGCGCTGAACAAGGCACTGATGCGATTAGGGGAGAACGGGAATGTGGCAATACTTACCGAACCGCTTGCAAATGTGAGCGCGGGAATAAGAAATATCGAGGCTACTCTGAGCATACTCGGCGGTGAAGGGAGAGAGGAGATGCGCCCGGATATGCTTATCACCATAGGGGGAGCGATCGTGTCGGGGCTGACAAAGAAGTGGCTGCGCAAGGGGGTGAAGGCTCACTGGCACGTTGGGGTGGGAGAGGAAACGACAGACACGTTCAAGTGCCTGACGGAACGCATAGATATGGAGCCGGCGGATTTCTTCAGGGAAACGGCTTCGGCGATGCGCCGGGGGGAGATATACGGCGGGGAAAATTCGGACTACGGGGAAAAATGGCGCGAGGCTTCAAGGAGAGCCTACAATGCGGTGGAAAGTAGTCTTGAAGCGGCGGAGTGGAGCGATGTGAAGGCTCTGAACGAGATAGTGAAGATGCTACCCGGTGATGCCAATGTGCAGCTGTCGAATGGCATGACGGTGAGGTATTACGAATGGGTGAGCGAGAGAAGAGCACATAGGACGGACTGTAACCGTGGCGTGAGCGGAATCGACGGCTCGACGTCGACAGCTATCGGCGCGGCAAGTGTGAGCAGGGGGATGACGGTGTTTCTGACGGGTGACATGAGCGCACAGTACGATATAGGAGCATTGGCGTCGATGCGGCTTGTGGAGCCGGCAGGGCGTTTCAAGATGGTGGTGTTTGCTAACGGTGGCGGCAACATCTTCAAATACATAAAGAACACGAGAAACACGGCTGAGACGCCGGAGTTTCTATACAACAGGGTCGATACAGACTGGAAGGGTGTGGGGGAAGCATACGGAATGGCTGTGTATGAGGCGGCGGACATGACGTCGCTGAAAGAGCAGGGGGGAGAATGGATGCGGGAGAGCGAACGAAGCGCGCTTCTGATCGTGAGGAGCGACGCGGAGGTGAACGCCCGCGTAATGATGAATCTTGTGAAATCAAATAAATGATAGAGTCATGGAATGGAGTAAAATAAAGGACTACGAGGATATACTTTTTGAGCGTCGCGGGGCGATTGCCAAGATCACTATCAACAGACCGCGCGTGTATAACGCTTTCAGGCCTAAAACCAACAGCGAGATGCTCGATGCAATGAACATCTGCCGCGAGGATGCTTCGATAGGTGTGATAATCCTGACGGGTGCCGGTGACAAGGCTTTCTGCTCGGGTGGTGACCAGAATGTGAAGGGTTCGGGCGGCTATATCGACGGCGACGGAGTGCCTCGCCTGAATGTGCTTGACCTGCACCGCGCAATCCGCTCGATACCGAAGCCTGTGATCGCTATGGTGAACGGCTACGCTATAGGTGGCGGCAATGTGCTGCAAGTGATATGTGACCTGACTATCGCAAGCGAAAACGCTAAGTTTGGTCAGACGGGGCCGAAGGTGGGGAGCTTTGACGCGGGATTCGGATCGTCGTATCTCGCGCGTTGCGTGGGTCAGAAGAAGGCTCGCGAAATTTGGTTCCTGTGCCGCCAGTACACGGCTGCAGAGGCTCTTGAAATGGGTATGGTGAACGCTGTGGTGCCGCTCGATAAGCTTGAGGAAACGACGGTGGAGTGGTGCGAGACGATATTGAAGCGCAGTCCGCTTGCAATAAGGATGATCAAGCGCGCGCTTAATGCTGAACTTGACGGTCAGCATGGCCTGATGGAGTTTGCCGGCGACGCGACGCTACTTTATTACCTGATGGATGAGGCGCAGGAGGGACGCAATGCGTTCCTTGAGAAGCGCGATCCGGACTTCGGGAAGTTTCCGAAGTTTCCGGGGTAAGAGCGATAAAGAGAACTCGGAGAACTCAGAGGACTCGGAGGAGAGGGGGGATGGGTTTAATATGATGGATTGTTATGAGGGCGAGATGGTACAGGCACAGGTTGCAGTTTAAGGAAACGGCGATCACGTCGCGGGAGCGACTTGACTATAAGACCACCTATATCCTTGAGCTTTGGGATGAGGATAATCCTGAGGTGAAGGGTGTGGGTGAGGTCGCTTTGTTTGAGAGTCTGAGCAAGGAGGCCGGGCCGGGTTTTGAAAGCCGGTTGGATGAGGTGGTGAGGGGGATAAATAGCGATGGTGGAGAACTCGGAGTACTCAGAGAACTCGGGGATATCGGAGGACTCGGTGGTGGTGTCAGGGAGAGCAGTATTCTGTTTGGGATGGAGACGGCGGTGGCTTCGCTGAGGGCTGGGGGTGGTCATGAGCTGTGGCCGTCGGCTTTCACGAGGGGTGAGGTTGCTATCCCTATCAACGGGCTCGTGTGGATGGGGGATTTCAGGAAGATGAGTGAGCGGATAAGGGGTAAACTTGATGAGGGTTTTGGATGCGTCAAGCTGAAGATCGGCGGGATCGACTTTGAGGATGAGGTGGCTCTGCTGCGCATGATCAGGAGGGAGTATGGTCGGAAGGATCTTGAACTGAGGCTGGATGCCAACGGGTCGTTTACGCCTGAGAATGCTATGGAACGCCTCGGGCGGCTATCGGAATACGATATCCACTCTATTGAACAGCCTATAAAGGCGGGACAGTGGGAGGCTATGAGTGAAATCGCGGAAAAGAGTCCTATCGCTATCGCTCTGGATGAGGAACTGATAGGGACTCGAAGCAGAGAGGAGAAGGTGGAGCTGCTTGATGCAATTCGTCCGGCGTATGTGGTTCTGAAGCCATCGCTTGCGGGAGGTTTCGCTCACTCGCAGGAATGGATAGAACTTGCGAAGGAAAGGGGATGCGGATGGTGGATCACCTCGGCTCTTGAATCGAACATCGGACTGAACGCGCTTGCACAATTTGTGGCGTTGCAGAATCCGACAATGCCGCAGGGACTCGGCACGGGGGAACTGTATGTGGAAAATTTCCCGTCGCCACTGGTGAGAAAAGGAGAAAATCTTTGGTATGACGTTCAGGGATAACGAGGATAAGGAGTACGAGCGGTTTTGTGCCAAGTGGACTGACGGTAGTGGGTGCATAGAGGCGCGCACGTCGGGGGCGACCGGTGCGCCGAAAAGGATTCTTCTACCGAAAAGTGATATGGTGCTTTCGGCACGGGCTACGAACCGTTTTTTCGGCATAAACAGTGAGTCGCTTCTTGTAGTACCGCTATCGGCCAACTATATCGCCGGAAAGATGATGATGGTAAGGGCTATGGAGGCTGGTTGCCGATTGTGGTGCGAAAGGGCATCGAACCGTCCGCTCGCCACATCGATGGAAGGGTGGGATGACTGTACGATAGATCTTGTGGCAATCGTGCCGAGCCAAATGGATGGGCTGATTGCTTCGGAACATTTCGGAAGGGTAAGGAATGTGATAGTTGGTGGCGCGCCTATGTCGGAAGCTCAGGAGCGGATGGCCGCGGAGAGCGGAGCGACGTTTTATGCGACATACGGGATGACGGAGACGTGCAGCCATGTGGCTCTGAGGCGATGCGGCGAGGAGTGGTACAGGGGGCTGCCGGGCGTAAGGCTGACAACGGATGAGCGTGGTTGCCTGATTATAGAG
>CAMWSY010000033.1 GCA_947176995.1 uncultured Porphyromonadaceae bacterium
GAGGTTGTAGGTCGGGGGGAAATAGGCGAGGGGAGCGTCGGCGGGGCGCGAGTTGTCGATGAGATACTGCGCCGCGTTGCGGGCTATGGTCAGAGCCTCTTCGCGTTCCTGTGGGATGTTTTCGGCCACAAGGCACTCGAGGGCGATGGTCGAACCGACGATCTTGCAGGCGTAAACATTGTTTTCAAACGTCATGTCGGGCTCGGTGGCGTTGAGCCAGTGCTGCGTGGGCCCCCACTTGTGGATGTTGTAGATAGCCTTGAGGGCAGCCTCGCGGTAGTCGCGGTCGGGGGCGGCTCCGTTGTTCACGTATGGGAAATCGCGCATGAAAGTGCGCTTGTAAGGCTCGCCCACGGCTGCGCCGGATGCATCGAGCGGCTGCACGGTGAGTTCGGTCTCGCCCACGGGTATGTCGTTCCACACGCTTGCGAGCGACTGGAGCGGTGATGCGGCGGTAAACTCCCAGTTCGCGCCGTCGGGCTGGGTGAGCGTGAAACGGTAGCTGGCTGCACCGGGCGTCTCGGGCACGTCGAACACGGGCGCGTAGATGAAACGCTTGGCCTGTACGTTCCAGAATGGCTTTCCGTTGCCTCCGGGCCGCACAGGGACGGTGTACTCTTCGGCTGCCAGACGGGTGAGGTCGGCAGTTTGGTCGCTGTTTCCCGCACACGACGCGAGAACCGACAGTGCAATAGTGCAGTAAGTGGTGATTTCAGGGATTCTCATGGATGTGATGTTGTTGCAATAAGTCAAAAAGAACGGATCAAAGGATCGTATAGGTGGATCGGGCTTAAAAAAGTCAAGGCGCACACCATGAATAGGTGCACGCCTTTCTTAAAATCTTATAAGTGGGGTGCGCTCTCGGGCACCGCGCGCAACTTAATTGTTTTTCTTGCGGTTGCCGTAGCGGCTCATGAACTTGTCGACGCGACCTGCGGTGTCGACGAGCTTCTGCTTACCGGTGAAGAAGGGGTGTGACGAGCTGGTGATTTCGAGCTTTACCAGAGGATAGGTCACGCCGTCAACTTCGATTGTCTCACGGGTAGCGACTGTGCTGCGGGTGATGAAGATTTCATCGTTGGACATGTCCTTGAACACCACTTCGCGATAGGAGGAGGGATGGATGTCTTTTTTCATCGTTATATCGTCTTGATTATTTTCTTGCAGTTGAGTATTTTACATCCGCTGGTAAGGCGGGGTTGTAGTAATGGCTTGCAAATTTACACATTTTATTTCGCTTGCCTACTCTTTTCCGCCAGTTTTTTCAAGATTTTTTTCATACCTCCTTCTCAATGACCTCTGATCAGTGGCGGAGCACGTCGATCACCTCTTTATAGCGGGGTTCGTCGGTGATGTTCTCCACGAGGTCGCGGTAGATGACTTTGCCATCGCGGTCGATCACGACTACCGAGCGGGCAAGCAGTCCGGCAAGAGGTCCGTCGATGATCTGCACGCCATAGTTCTTCACAAACTCGGGCGAACGGAAGGCGGAGGCCGGGGTTACTTTGTCGAGTCCTTCGGCGGTGCAGAAGCGTCCGGCGGCAAACGGGAGGTCCATCGAGACGCAGAGCACATCGGTGTCGGGCATCGAGGCGGCTTCCTTGTTGAAGCGGCGCACGCTGGCGGCACACACCTCGGTGTCGAGGCTCGGGAATATGTTGAGCACCACGCGGCGGCCTGCGTAATCAGAGTTCTTCACTTCCTTGAGTGTGGGAGTCACAAGCTTGAATTCGGGAGCTTTCTCTCCCACTGCGGGCAGACTGCCATAGGTGTGGCATTCCTGATCTTTGAAGTAGATTGTTTCCATAGTATGTTTTTTTCAATTGTGTTTTTGTCGGTGAAAGGTGGAGGTCACTGCGCGAGTGCCACCTTCTGTATAACGCCCGACTCGAGGTCTTTGTTGTAACCGACGATCACATCGGAGACCAGTCCGGCGGGATTGGCAAAGATTATCGAGGGTGTCTCTGTCACGCCGAACTCGCGCAGGGAGTTGCGGCCGCCGGTGAGAAGCGTCTCTCCGGCCTGAAGGCCATCGGGAAGCGACCCCGTCACATCATCGAGGCGCGACGAAAGGAATATCCATATAATGTCGGTGTTGAACGGCATGGAGCCTACTCCCGACCTGACGGCCTTCACTGCGTCGGGGGTGCTGGCGACTGTCTCGTCAAGGAACACTATGACGGTGGGTGCCGGGAATTTCTCGCCGCGCGGATGTGTGTAGCGTCCGCCGGCTGCCGATTGCAGCGCGATGTTCGGTACGGGCTGACCGGGCAGGCTGGTCAGGCGGTAGTTCTTTTCGCGGAAACGCTCGAACACATCGGGATAGAGTGCCATCACCTCATCCTCGCTCCGGGGGACGGTGCGCGACATTATATCGTCCGACGGCTCGGCGTAGCGCACCACTATCGTCTGTTCGCTGATGTTGCCGGGGCTCATCTCCCTGAGTATCTTCCGCGGCATCATGGTCGTGGGGTCGAACACATAGGTGAGTTCGGCCACAACTTCACCGCTCACTTCGCGGTCGGCGCGAAGCACTGAGGCGGGCACGCCGTCGGTCATCACGTTTTCGCTCCACTTGTATGTGTAGGTCGGGTCGGTCACAACGCTGCTTATCTCATCGGCAAGGAAATAGGGGAGCACATCCATGAACTGGGTGCTGCGCTGCACGCTGCTTGCCCCGCTCATAAACGGATCGGGATTATCGTCGAGATGATACTCACGCAGACGCGAATCGCGGAAACGATAGAGATTTCCATCGAAATATGAGGTGAATCCCTCGCTTGTGCCTGAGGTTGCCGGGAGCTTCCACTCCACCAGATAGTCAACGGGGAGGATCGTGTCGGAGGTCGCGCAACTCAGCGCCACTATGTCGTAGTTGATCTGGTCGCGGTCATCGGCCGCCATGGGGAGCGAGACCTCGACTGTGGCGTGGACGTGAGCATCGGCAAGCCCGCGCAGACGCGCCGGTAACTCCTGAGGCTCAACGGCGTGAGCCGACAGTGCTGTCAGTACAAACAGGCCGATCCACAACAATGCAGCCACTGTGCCGACGCCAACCATGCGCCAGATCTTACGGTCACTATCGACCTTATAGTAATTGCGTGCGTACATAAAAATCCCTCGTAGCGTGTGATGAATTATGCCGGGAGACGATGAAACGGAAGTCTCCCCTTTGTGAGTAGAACACACGAAGAGGGATTTCGGTTCAGCGGCGGCGCGTCACAATTGCGCGCGACTGGGTGATGACGACATCCACCCCCACGTCGTGGGGCTCCGTCTCTATGCCGTCCTCGATAAGCTGGAAATCGTAGCCTACGCCCACGGTGACCGCTCTCGCTCCGGCAAGAAGCCGGTCGTAGTAGCCTTTGCCGCGCCCCACGCGGTTGCCTTTGCGGTCAAATCCCACGGCCGGAACCACGATAAGCTCGATCTGCGATATGTCGCACGTCTCGTCGCCCTGCGGCTCCTCGATGTGGAAAGAGCCGAGTGCGAGCCGCGAGCGGTCGTAGGGGAGTATCTCGAGATTCATCCCGTTGACGCGCGGCAGGAAAAAATGCTTGCGCGTGTGCCAGCGGTCGATAAACTCGAGTGTCGACAGTTCGTCGGGCAGTGAGTGGTAGAGCAGGATATTGTCGGCAAGCAGGAATGCGGCCGTGCGTTCAAGCTGGCGGAACACGCTCTCGGCTGCATCCTTGCGCTCCTTCACCGTCAGCAGGCTTTTCTGCGCCTTGACTCGGCGTCTTATTTCTTCTTTTTTCATCGTTGATCAATGTTACATCAATTAGATACCGGCGCGGCGGCTTCTCCCGAGAGGATGCTTTGCAGCGCCCGCTCCACGGTGGAGTCGATGCGGTTGAGCATCTCATAGGAGGCCGACACACCCAGCAGGTCTCGGGCTATGTTTGCCTTCAATTGATTAACAATGAGGTCACGTGAAATGTTGATGTAATACCACCGCGGAGGTATGCCGTTTTGTGCGGCGTAGTTCACAAACTGCCGCAGCAGCACGTCGTCCGACGGCAGCAGCTCCTCCAGTTCGACCAGACTTGACGCCGCCGAGAGTCGGTCGCGGTTGGTATCCACGTAGTCAAATGTGAATCGCGGGAAGATGTTGTTGTTCACCACATTGATGTAGTAGCTCGTCACGCCCGCCGTGTCCGAGGGGACAAAGATGTCGGGCATGATGCCTCCGCCGCCATACACCGTGCGCCCGTGCATGGTGTGGAACACCTCGGTGGTGTCCTGATGGATCGAGTCGGCACTGAACGCTTCGCCGTGGCTGTAGCGTTCATATAGATCGTTGCGGTAACGCGCCTGATTGGAGTAGTCCTTCTGGATGCAGCGTCCCGAGGGGGTGTAGTAGCGCCCTATGGTCATCTGTAGGGCACTGCTGTCGGGCAGCAGAGCCTGACGCTGGATAAGCCCCTTGCCGAACGAGCGTCGGCCGATTATCAGTCCGCGGTCATTATCCTGTATCGCTCCTGCAAACACCTCTGAGGAGCTTGCCGAATATTCGTCGAGAAGCACCACTATACCGGCGTCGTGAAACGACCCCGTCGTGTCGCTCATGTAGATGCGGTCATCCTTTCCGTCGCGGGTGCGCATGAACGTGATGGGTGATCCGGCAGGCAGAAACTCATTGGCCATGAATACCGCTATCTCCATGTAGCCCCCCAGATTGCCGCGCAGGTCTATCACGTATGACTTGGCACCCTCGGCCATGAGATCGCTCAGGGCGTTGAGAAATTCGTCGTAGGTCGAGCGGCTGAACTGGCTCACCCTGATATAGCCTATGTCGTCGTTGAGCATATAGGACGCGCTGATCGAGTTGAGGGGTACTTCGCCGCGCTCGAGGTCAAACTCAAGCAGTCTCGCCGACGAAGCGCGCTTTATGCCCACCCCGACGTGAGTTCCCGTTTCGCCGCGCAGCAGGCCGCTTATCGCCTCAAGACTCATGCCGCGTCCAGCCACTGTCTCGCCGTTCACCGTCACGATGCGGTCGCCCGGCGCGAGACCCGCCTTTTGGGCCGGGCCGCCGCTCACCACTTCGATGATCGAGGCCGTGTCGTTGCTCACGGTTATAGTCACGCCCACGCCGCTCAGAGTCCCGTCGAGCCCCTCATTGAATGCGGTGAGATTTTCGGCGGGTATGTAGGCTGAATGCGGGTCAAGCCCCTCCATGAGATCGGGAAGCACCGATTCAAGCAGTGAATCCACATTCACCTCATCCACATAGTCGTTTTTCACCATTCGCAGGATTGTCGAGAGCTTACGCTCGGTTTTCGACGCCCCCGCACTGCTGTGTATGAAATGTCCGAGCATTATGCCTGCAACGAGGGCAACAGCAACAATCAAGGGTACCCACAGGCGGGCCTCCGTAAATTTCTTATTCATTTTCAACAGCTTCCCGGTCGGATGCGTTTTCAAGTTCGGTTATATGCTCCACTTCCACCCCGGCGCGGCGCAGCAGGTCGAGCCCGTCGGTGATCCTGTACTCTTCGTTGTAGACAACGCGCTTTATGCCTGACTGGATGATCAGCTTCGAGCACTCCATGCAGGGCGATGCCGTGACATAGAGTGTTGCTCCCTGACTCGAGTTGTTGCTGCGGGCGACTTTGGTGATCGCGTTGGCCTCGGCATGAAGCACGCAGGGCTTTGTCACGCCGTCCTCGTCCTCACACACGTTCTCAAACCCGGCAGGCGTACCGTTGAACCCGTCGGAGATGATCATTCCGTCTTTTACGAGTATCGCGCCTACCTTGCGTCGCTTGCAATAGGAATTTTCTGCCCAGATGCGCGACATGCGCAGGTAACGGCGGTCAAGTGCGAGCTGCTTATCCATGTGTGCGGTTTGATGAATCGAGATGGATGAATGATTATACAAAGATAAAACAACTTTTGATATGAAGCGACTTCCCGTCAGGGAAAAGCGATGGTGACCGAGGCCGATTTTATCTGCGCCGACGGGATGGGAGGCAGCAGCTTGGCTACCGTGACCCGGCAGCTTTCCACGGCGGTGTGATCCATCATGACTGCCCGCCCTATGCGCCATGCCACATGCTCGATAAGTTGCGACGGTTCAGCCATCTCGCGCCTGATCACATCCACGATTCCGGCGTAGCTCACCGTTCCGGCAAGATCGTCGGAGGCGAGCACATCTTCCGGCATATCGACCATGGCGGTCACTGTCACCTCAAAATCATTGCCCACGACCCGCTCCTGAGGGAGAACACCATGACGGGCAAACACTTTCAGACGGTCAACTTTTATCTCGACATTCATTTTGTGATAAGTTTGAAATACAAAGTTAAGCGTTTCTTGATTTTTTGAATTATTTTTGTTCTTCCTATCAGTCGTAATTCTCTCCCGACAAAAATGACCACGACACAACTGAATATGAAATCAACATCACTGAGCCGATTTTTCAGGCTGACATTGACTGTTGTCATGCTGCTGGCGGCTTCGTTTGGCGTCAGCGCCGATGTCAGGGATCTTCCCACCAAGGAGATCAACGGCCGTCTGTACTACTATTATCAGGTCAAGCCAAAAGACACGTTTTTCTCGCTCACACGTTCGCTGGGCGTGTCGCGCAGTGATATTGAAAAATACAACCCCGCGGCGGTCGACGGGCTCAAAGCCTATGCGACGCTCTATTTCCCGGTCGACACCTTTTCGGGCGCCGACACCCCGGCTTCTGCCCCGGTTGTAAACACCGACAATACCGTCGCCGTTCAGCCCGAGCCGGCAGCGCAGGTGAGGGAGAAGACCGATCCCGTTCCATCGACGTTGCAGACCGAGGGCACTCTCTACAAGATACAGAAAGGCCAGTCGCTCTATGGCATAGCCTATGCCAACAATATCAGTGTCGACGACCTCATAGCCGCCAACCCCGGCATTGATCCCAAGTCCTACAAAGCCGGTACTGTCATTGTTATCCCCTCGCATGAGACCGAAGAAATCGAGATCGAGGTGAAAGCTGGTGATGACGGTGATGACGATGAGGAGGATGTAGCCGACGACAGCGACAGCGACGACGAGGATGACGATGACGCTTCTGATGATAACGCCGATGGCGATGACGGGATTGAAGGCGAGAGAGAGGTGATACCGGCCGACACGCTGCGCATAGCCGTGATGCTACCCCTTGAGATAGAGAAGGCCGAACCCTCGCGCGCTGGTCGCCTCTACACCGAGTTCTACCGCGGTTTCCTCCTCGGGGCCGACAACATGAGTCGCTCGGGGCAGTCGGTGGAAATCACACTCTACGATTCATCGGATTCCACCGCTTTCGAGCGTGTGCTGTCGCGTCGTCCCGAGATGGAGAAATTCAATCTGTTTATCGGCCCGGAGACCTCTTGGGGCATCAGGAGTCTTGCAGCGAAAGCGCAGTCCGACAGCGCGTGGATCATAAACCCGTTTGCTGTCAAGGACGCGCAGCAGACCACTGTTCCGCGCCTTTTGCAAGCCAATATACCTCACAATGAGATGTACGACGGAGCGATCGACCGCTTCATGGAGCAGTTCAAGGACTGCGTGCCCGTGTTTGTCGGACGTGTCGACGGCACTGCCGACAAAGCACCGTTCACCGAGCAGCTTAAAGCCACACTTGAAAAAAGTGGCAAGGAGTATAAGGTGATAGCGTTTCATAGCGTGCTGACTTCCGAGGAGCTTCAGGATCTCCGCACCGACACCGCAACCGTCTTCATCCCCATGTCCTCCTCACGCAACGAGTTTAGCAAATTCTCCCCTGCGTTGCGCGATTTCCGCAACCAGTCGATTTCGCAGGGCGGGCAGGTCGCTATGTTCGGTTATCCCGAGTGGATCACATTCCGTGGTGAATATGCCGATCAGCTTGGCGAGCTCAATGCCACGATTTACTCCCGCTTCTACAGTCCGACGGGCGACTATCTCGCGCGTCATGTCGCCACCGACTATGCCCGGTGGTTTGGCGAGGATATGACTGATGCGATTCCCAATCAGGCATTGCTTGGATTCGACGTGGCCATGTTTACCATCAACTCGCTCCGTGAAAACGGCGGCGCACTTGTCGAGCCCGATCCCGACGGAGAGGATATTATCTACGATGGTTTGCAGAGCTCCTTCAGGCCGCAGCTTGAGCCGGGCGACAAAGGCTGGACCAACCATGCCCTCTACTTCATCACCTTTGGCGAGGGAGGACGCACGCAGCATGAGATTGTCACCGTACCCAATAAACCGGCCATACCGGCTAAGAAATAATTATGCGCTCACGTCTGTTAGCCCTTGTTGTTGCTCTGGCGGCATCGTTGCCCGCGATGGCCGAGCACTATAAATCGCACATCTCGGTGGGTGCCCACGGCGGTGCCACGATGTCGATGATGGCTCTTTCACCCGGAGTCAAGCAGTCGTTTAATCCCGGACTCACGATGGGAGCAGCGTTCACCTATGCCGAGGAGCGCCATGTGGGGCTTCGGGCAGAGTTAAACCTCACGCAGCGCGGATGGGCAGAAAATTACGAAGAGCTGCCATTCAAGTATTCCCGTAAGTTCACCTATCTGTCAGTGCCGTTGATGACCCACATCTTTTTCGGCGGACGCAAGATGAAATTCATCGCAAACCTCGGCCCTGTGGTCTCCTATATGCTTGGCGAAAGCATCTCATCCAACTTCGATTACCGCAATGTGGCGTCGGTTGAAGGTTATCCAAAATCGCGCCACACCGATCAGCTCACACTCGGGGTAGCCAATAAATTTGACTACGGTATCACGGCAGGTTTTGGCGGCGAGTATGCGCTAAACCGCCGTAACAGCATCCAGCTTGAGGTGCGGTATTACTTCGGAATAGGCAACGTGTTTCCATCGTCGCGAGCCGACACATTTCATGGTTCCCGGTGCATGAACCTCTCGCTCACCCTCGGCTACATGTTCCGCCTGAAATAATCACCCGATAACCAAATAAAAATCAGGGAGGCGCAGTTCAACTGCGCCTCCCTGATGATTTTATGTATCTCAGAGGACTCCGAGCACTCTGAGTGCTCAGTGTAATATTATTTCTTCTCTCCGAAATGATTATAGTCTACAGCCTTGCGCCCTTTGCGCGTACCCATCGACGGGAACCATATATCCTCGGGAGTCAGTCCGCATTCCTCCACGGCTTGAATTGCATACTCGCATCGCCCGAAATCGGGGTCGACATTATTTGTACCGAAAGTGAATTTCAGTCCGCGTTCCTTGGCTTTGCGTATCACGTCGATCGAGGGGATCTTGTAGCGCGGTGATATTTCCAGTGCTATGCCATATTTCTCAAGCACGTCGAGCACCTTGTCCACCCGCTCGTCGGTCCAGTAGATAGCATAATCGTCGTTCATCGAGTCCTCGGGGATATAAGTTGCGTTGGCATATATATCGGCAGGCTCGTTGGTGAGGATCTTTACTGTCTGATCAACGATCATGTCCATGTACTGCTGCTTGTTGCGCTCGTCCCAGTAGACTTCCTCGGGACGATAGATGCGCGAGATGCGGCCGCGGTCGACCACCGTCATTGCGTCGGTGAAGAAATAGTCGAACTGGTCAAGCACTTCAGGCGAGAACTGCACGATCCAGCGGCGTCCCTCACCTTGCGCCCCCATCAGGAATGGATGAGTCGAAACTTCTTTGAAATATTCGATCGCCTCGGCGTCGTCGGCGAGCATACGTCCTACTCCACCTTCACCCACGTTGGGAGCCACGCCGTAGTTGATGCCGTAATTCATCGACATTGCATGAGCCATCTCCTTGGTAAGACCTCCTTTGAGGTGCACATGATAGTCGATGACCGGGAAGTTGCGCTGCTGTAGTCTGATGACCTGATCGGTTGTCTCGTCGACAGGCGGCAATGTGTCGGCGGGATTCACAGTGCCGGGGTGAAGCGGAGTCACGGTGAGGTCGCGGAAAATCACCTTCCCCTTGTCGCCGCGCAGGGCGAAGCGTCCCGACGAGAGGATGCGTCCTGAATTTTCCTCGGTGCGGTAGGGATGTTCAGGCTCGGTGTAGCACACCACATCTATGCCGTTTATCGCAATAGCGATATTGCGCGAGCGCACGGCGATCTCGAAATCAAACCACGTTGTGTCCGACGCCATCGACTTGTAGAGGTTGCGCACCGTTGCCAGTGAGCCGGTCATGCGGCGTCCGTCCATCGGGCCGTTCTGAAACAGCACCTCATAGCCCGAATTGTCGCCGACATGAAACCACAGCGACGCCGAAGCGTCGGCCTCTGTGTAGGCCTGACCGGTCAGGATGAAATCGGTGTAGCTGTCGGCCGAAAGAACTTCGCTGCCGGGGCGCAGTGTGATCACTCCGTTTTCGAGCGAAGCGTCAGTGATGTGCTGCCACTCCACTTTCTGAGGCACGTCATAGCGTACGCCGCATGAAGTAGCTGCGGCAAGAAGTGTGATAAGGCCGAGCGCACATCGTGTGATTGATTTTATAGTCATAGCTGAAAGTTTTGTTTTTAGCAAAGATAGCAAAATCCCTCATGTAAAAAATGAGTTAAATGACCAAACGTGTATTGTGGAATATTATTATTTTTGCGGATACCATAACTCAATCCATTATCGCATGACCAAAATTGCAATAAAGCTTCTATTCAGCCTCGCCTTGATGCTCGGCTGTGCCGCGACTTCCGCAGCCAAAACCCTTCATGAGCTCCAGCAGGACTTCGTTGACCTGAAATTCGGCCTGTTCGTGCATTTCGGCATGGGCACTTATCTCGACAATGACTGGGCCGACCCCGAAGCCCCTCTCTCGCTTTTCAATCCAGTCAAGCTCGACTGCAACCAGTGGATCGAGGGAGCCAAGAGTGCCAACATGAGCTTTGTGTGTATGTCGGTGAAGCACCACAACGGCTTCTGCCTCTGGGACACACAGACTACCGACTATAACTCGGTGAACAGTGCCGCCAATCGCGATGTGGTCAAGGAACTTACCTCAGCCTTGCAGAAAAACGGCATGAAAGTTATGTTCCACTTCTCGATACTCGACCTTCACGAGAAAATCCTGCCGAACAAGATCGAACCCTACCATGTCGATTTCCTCAAAAATCAGCTTCGCGAGCTTCTCACCAACTACGGCCCCGTGACCGCGCTCATGATCGACGGATGGGATGCCCCGTGGTCGCGCATCTCCTACGAGGAAATCTCGTTCGACGAAATCTATAAGTTCTGCAAATCGTTGCAGCCCGACTGTCTTGTCATGGATCTCAATGGCGCGAAATATCCTGCCGAAGCACTGTTCTACTCCGACATAAAGACCTATGAGCAGGGAGCCGGACAGAAAATCGACAAAGGGCGCAGCTTCCTCCCCTCCATGGCGTGCTATCAGTTGCAGGACACATGGTTCTGGAAATCCTATTTCCCCACCAAGGCGACACGCAGCCCCGAAGCGATGGTCAACGACAACCTCGTGCCGATGAACAAAGTGGGATGCACCTTCATCCTCAATGCCGCCCCCAACTCCGACGGGCTGCTTGACGATAACGCCCTTGCGTCGCTCAAACAGATAGGGAAACTGTGGAAAAACGACGGCAGCCGTGTGCAGGTGGCCGAGACCGGCGCTCCCATTACTGCATCCAACATTGCCAAAGGGTGCCATGCCACCGGCTCTTGGAGCGACGACATGAACATCCACGACCTTGTGACCGACGACAACTTCAAGACTGCATGGTATAGCAACCCCTCGGTGAAAAATCCTTGGATCTCTGTAGAGCTTGGCAAGACCCAGCCCATGAATGCCGTGGTGATTACAGGAGTGAAGGATGGCCAGCTTCGCCGGTATAGCGTCGAGTGCCGCGTAAACGGTGAGTGGCATAAAGTCTTCGAAGGCGACGCACCCACCGACCGCCGCGTGAAGATACACCGCTTCGACCGCACCTATGCCGACGCAGTGCGCGTCAGCGTCGATGAAGCCGATCCCGACCTTGCCATCGCCCAGATCGGCGTCTTCAACGAAATCTGACCCTATTATTTCCCAATTGACATCAAAGTGCTCGGAGGTCTCGGAGATCTCCGGGCACTTTTTGCTGAATTGCATAAATTTTATATTTGCAATGAAATAGCAACTTCTCTCTTGCGTGAGAAGCTCTTTCTTGCTATCTTTGCGCACGCAGACCGCGAGGCCTGCATCGGACATGTTTATGTGTCCGTCATTGAGCAACCAAATTAAAATTGATAACATCCGGAGGGGTTCACCGGGCCTGTGAGCAACTCCACAAAAAAACTGCACAGGGGATTTTGAAAAATTCTAACACAACCAGCACAGAACTCTGGCTGTATGCAAGTATCATCGCGGTCTTTTCGATTACGCTGATGATCCTGTTTTCGAGGGTGAGAAAGAATGAGTCGATGCCACAGACCGAAAACCGCCCTACAGTCGTTGCCCAAGGCAACTGGTACGATATGTTTGTTGCCGAGCCCGACTGAGCGGCGCGGAGCATCACGCACATTCACCTCAGTGGGTCGCCGGGATTGGAGGAATTCCCGGCGGCTTTTTTTGTATGGGTTAGGGATGAAAAAAACGCCGCTCCCCGCGTGGTGGGGGAAGCGACGTCCTTTATCGTTTTTGTGTGTATAGGTGGGAAGCTTATGCGTTCTTCACCTTGTCCACGATAGCCTTGAAAGCGGCGGGATTGTTCACGGCGAGGTCAGCGAGAACCTTGCGGTTGATCTCGATACCTGCCTTGTGGATAAGACCCATCAGGCGCGAGTAGGAGAGATCCTCCAGACGGGCAGCGGCATTGATGCGCTGAATCCAGAGAGCGCGGAAGTTGCGCTTTTTGTTCTTGCGGTCGCGGTAGGCGTAGGTCAGACCTTTTTCCCAAGTGTTCTTGGCAACGGTCCACACGTTCTTGCGTGCGCCGAAGTAGCCGCGGGTGAGTTTGAGGATCTTCTTGCGACGCTCGCGTGAGGCCACATGATTGACTGATCTTGGCATTTTCTTTTGGTTTTGTGCTTGCCAGCGTCTCTTTTAGAGTTTAAGAGTACTTGGAGGCTGGCTTGCGGTTTAGAAAATTGTTAGAAATGAATGTTTTGTTTTGCCGGGGCTCGCAGGGGAGCCGGGGCGGAAAGTCTTAGCGCAGACCGAGAAGTGACTTCACGCTACCCTCGTCAACCTTGGCGATGAGGCCCGAGTGGGTGAGGTTGCGTTTCTGCTTTTTGGTCTTCTTCGTCAGGATGTGGCTCTTGAACGCATGCTTTCTCTTGATCTTTCCTGATCCGGTAAGGGCGAACCTCTTTTTGGCACCGGAGTTAGTCTTAA
>CAMWSY010000034.1 GCA_947176995.1 uncultured Porphyromonadaceae bacterium
CAATCTTTCTGTCAGGCATTCCCATCGAGCGGAGTACGTGCATATTATCCTGCTGCTCTATCATGAGCATGGCGAGAGTGCAGAGGATGTTGAAAGATGCTATAATCAGTATGAATGCCAGCAGAACGAATGTCACCCACTTCTCAATCTCGATCATGCGGAATGATTCGGCATTCTGTTCGGCCACGGTAAGTGCCCTGAAACCATCGGGCAGACTCTTGTTGACCGCCGCAAGGAGCTGGCGGGTGGAGATATCGGCGTTGGCGGGGTAGACGTCGATGTGGGTTGCGGCATTATCGCCGGCCGAAAGCAGATCACGCAGCCTGCCGATGGGAATGATAACCATGGCGGCATCGAGTTTTTCCTCACCTGTGCGGCTCACTCCTGCCACTACGATAGTGTCGGAGCGGAAATTACCCATAATGTTGCCCGGGTTGAGTCGCGGGCGGTTCTTAGGCACGATAAGCCGGAGCATATCGGCCGGACGTGCCCCCGTCTGCATGGCCACGCCCACCGACACCACTCCGAGAGTCGAACCGAGTGTGTCGGCCACGATATCCGAGCCGTCGATTACTGTCTGCGCGGCCCCTGAAGTTTCCATCCACGCGTTATTAACGCCGATGACACTGACGGCAAGCTGCCCCTCGTCGGTATCGGCATACGCCTTTGATTTCAATACAGGCAGCGATAATCCGATTTCAGGAACGGTATTGAGCGCGTCAAGCAAAGAATCGGCATTGAAATGCCGTCCGTCAGTCGCACTTATCTCAATCGGGGCGCTCAGTCGGGAGAACCGGCCTTCAGCCAGTTTTATAAATCCGTTGAAAACCGACAGGGCAATGACAACCACCGCCGAAGCCACTGCGACTCCGGCGACAGATATCGAAGAAATGAGATTGACGGCAGCGTGACGCTTTTTGGAGAAAAGGTATCTCCATGCTATGCGTAGCTCCAGTGGGAGCTGCGGCTTCACTTTTCAGGCTCTGCAGGGGTGTTTTCCTCCGGCTCGCCCAAAGTTTCCTTGGTCTTGCCGAGAAGAGAATCGATGTTTTCGATATAGTCCATCGAGTCATCAAGGAAGAATGACAGTTCAGGCGTCTTGCGCAACTGGAATCTTACGATCTTTGCGAGCTCATAGCGTATTGTCTGCGCGCTCTTGCGCACACTCTCGAGCACAGCCTCGCTCTTGTCCGACGGGAAAACGGAGATATAAGCCTTTGCCACACTGAGGTCGGGCGATACTCTCACGGTTGTCACGGTCACTATGCTGCCGCGTGTCTTAGCTGTCTGTTTTCTGAAAATTTCGCTCAACTCCTTCTGGAGAAGGCGTGATATTTTTGCTTGTCGTGTAGTTTCCATATTCTGTTTTTACTTAGTTCTGCAAATATAACCATTCAGAGGGTACTTACAGCAGTGAAATTAACCAAAATTAACTGCGGGGAATCTCTATTGCGTCAGGCAGGTGCTCAAACTGAAGATATTTGCTATATTTGCATATCGACGGCACTAACCCGGCCGTTTTCCCCGTAGCTAAAACCTATGAATAAGATTCTTGATAAACAGCATTTTTCTGAGAAGGTCGTAAAACTGGTGGTAGAGGCGCCGGCTATTGCACGTTCACGCAAGCCGGGGCATTTTGTCATCGTCATCGACAATGCCCGTGGCGAACGCATCCCGCTCACCATTGCCGATGCCGATCCGGTAAAGGGCACGATCACTCTTGTCATTCAGGCCGTCGGTGACAGTACACGCGCTATATGCGCGATGAATCCCGGTGACTTCCTGCATGACGTGGTGGGGCCACTCGGCCGTGCCACTGATATAGCCAATTACGGCACGGTGGTGTGTGCCGGTGGCGGTGTTGGCGTGGCTCCGCTTCTCCCCATCATCAAGGCCATGAAACAGGCCGGTAACCGTGTGGTCAGTGTTCTCGCCGCCCGCAATGCCTCACTCATAATCCTTGAGGATCAGGTGAGGGAGTGGAGCGATGAGGTCATCATCATGACCGACGACGGCTCGGCGGGAGAGAAAGGGCTGGTCACACAAGGTGTAGAGAAAGTCATTCAGCGTGAGAAGGTGGATCATGCAGTGACAATCGGTCCAGCTATAATGATGAAATTTGTGAGTGCGCTTACCAAGAAGTACGGTGTTCCGACAATATGCTCGCTTAATACCATCATGGTCGATGGAACTGGCATGTGCGGTGCTTGCCGTGTGAGTGTCGGTGGCAAGACGCGGTTTGTGTGTGTCGACGGGCCTGAATTTGATGCCCATCAGGTCGACTTCGATGAGATGATGCTGCGTATGCGCGCCTATGACAAACCCAGAAATTAAGGCTTTTATGGAAGAGAATATATCATCGGCAAAGGCGGGCACAATATCGCCCCGCGATGCCGCATGGCGTGAGCAGCTTCGTCAGGAGAAGAATGCTAAGGAACGCACTGCCATACCGCGTGCGACTATGCCGCAGCTTGATCCTGCTTACCGCATAACCACTATGCTGGCCGAAGTTAATCAGGGGTTGAGTGAGGAGCAGGCTGTTCTGGAGGCTTCGCGTTGTCTTGACTGCCCTGATCCGGGATGTGTGACCGGTTGCCCTGTGGGAATCAATATTCCGGGATTTATCAAGAATATAGAGCGTGGCGATTTCCGTCAGGCTGCGATGACACTGAAGGAAACGAGTGCGCTTCCCGCTGTTTGTGGCCGCGTGTGCCCGCAGGAGAAACAGTGCGAGAGCAAATGTATCTACAACAGGATGAAGAAGCCACCGGTAGCTATCGGTTGGCTCGAGCGTTTCGCTGCCGATAGTGAGCGCATGAGCGGTGAGAGTGCTTCACCCGCACAGCTTGCTTCCAACGGCCGAAAGATTGCAGTTGTGGGATCTGGGCCTGCCGGATTGTCATTTGCAGGAGAGATGTCGCGTCGCGGATATGAAATAACTGTTTTTGAGGCACTGCATGAAATCGGTGGCGTACTGAAATATGGCATACCTGAGTTCCGACTTCCCAATAGTGTGGTTGAGAATGAGATTGACTCGCTTCGCGCTGCCGGCGTGAAGTTTGAGGCAGATGTGATCGTGGGTAAAACCTATAGCTTCGATGACCTCATGTCGATGGGATTTGAGGAGATGTTTGTCGCTTCAGGCGCCGGGCTGCCCCGCTTTATGGGTATTCCCGGGGAGAACCTGATTGGCGTGCTGTCATCCAACGAATATCTGACCCGCATAAATCTTATGGGTGCCGGACGTGAGGGCTATGCCACGCCTGTACTTCATGGCCGCCGCGTGGCTGTGATAGGTGGCGGAAACACTGCTATGGACTCAGTGCGTACGGCACTGCGCATGGGAGCAGAGGAGGCATCGATAATCTACCGCCGCAGCGAGGCGGAGATGCCCGCCCGCGTCGAAGAGGTGCATCATGCAAAGGAAGAGGGCGTCAAATTCCTCACTCTGCACAATCCGGTTGAATACCTTGCCGATGAGAATGGCCGCGTGCGTGCGATGCGTCTGCAACGCATGGAGCTTGGTGAACCTGACGCATCGGGTCGCCGTAGCCCTGTGCCCGTCGAGGGAGCTATTGAGGAAGTTCCTGTTGATCTCGTTATCGTGAGCGTCGGAGTTTCGCCAAATCCGCTTGTTCCGTCGGCTATCGAAGGGCTTGAGGTGACGCGCCGCGGCACTATCGCAGTGGACGATGACACGTTGCAGTCGTCGATCCCGGTTCTGTATGCCGGTGGCGACATCGTGCGTGGCGGTGCTACTGTGATTCTGGCAATGGGCGACGGGCGTCGTGCGGCTGCAGCGATGGATGATATGCTCTCAGGCCGTAAAAACTGAGATCATGAGAGTCGTTTATGAGGATAACCATATCCTCGTTGTCAACAAGGAGCCCGGCGAGATAGTGCAGGGTGACAAGACCGGTGATAAACCTCTCAGCGAAACCCTGAAGGAGTGGCTGAAAGAGAAGTATTCAAAACCGGGCAATGTGTTTCTCGGAGTGGTTCACCGGCTTGACAGGCCGGTGGGCGGACTTGTGATATTTGCAAAAACATCAAAAGCCCTCACGCGTCTCAACGACATGTTGCGCGAAGGCAAGATACACAAGACTTACCTTGCGGTGACACGCGGAACACCTCCTGCAACAGCAGGCGAGCTGCATCACTACATACGTTCCGACGCACGCACCAACAAGAGCTACGCATCGCAGTCGCCGAAGCCGGGAGCTAAGGAGGCACGACTGCGTTACCGCCATGTCTCGTCGACCGACCGTTACAGTCTCCTTGAGGTCGAACTGCTTACAGGACGCAAACATCAGATACGTGTTCAGCTTTCATCGATGGGTTGCCCCATACGCGGCGATCTCAAGTATGGTGACAAACGCAGTAACCCCGACGGGTCTATCTCGCTCATGGCATGGAAACTCGATTTTGTGCATCCGGTGAGCGGCGAGCATATACGCCTGCAGGCTCCTATCCCTCATGAACCGCTCTGGCAGGGACTTGCACAGGGATTATGACTATTTTTGAATTTAGCGACATACACAGCCACACGCCCGGAGATGGGCGTGTGCTGTCAGTGGACGTAACCGATCCTGCCGATGTCGCGCGTCTGGAGCCGGGGCAGTACTTTACCGCCGGTGTGCATCCGTGGAATGCCGACAAGCCGGTTGACTGGGCGATGCTCGGGGAGTTGCTCGGCTCACCTTTCTGTGTGGGGATCGGTGAGTGTGGACTTGACCGACGTCGTGGCCCCGATTTGGATGTTCAGGAAGAGGTCTTGCGTCGTCAGCTTGACATGGCGCGGTCGTCGGGTATGCCGGTGGTGCTTCATGTCGTAGGGGCAATCGATCGCGTGCTTGCACTCAGGAAGGAGTATGGTCGGGGAGTGCCTTGGATTATTCATGGCTTCAGGGGAAAGGCGGCTACTGCGCGTCAACTTGTTGCAGCCGGAATACATCTTTCACTCGGAAAGAACTTTAACGCCGAAGTTCCGGAGGCTGTCGATCCTGCTTTTATTCATCACGAGACAGACTGAATGGCGCAATAAATCGGCTGTTTCCGGCGTTGTTTATAGCACGATGCGATTATCCCGCCAGTTCATGTGCAGGTTGCTTGTTATGTGTGTCCTCGTGGCTGCGGCTATGCGGACAGCTAACCTCATGGCTTTTTCACCTGACAGCTATGCGGAGAAATCGGTTCTTGCGGAAGGACGTTGGGTAAAGGTGTCGGTGAAAGAGCGTGGTATTCATTTCATATCTGCTTCGGCTCTCAGGGCTATGGGATTTAGTGATGCTGAGAAAGTGGGGGTGTATGGTTACGGTGGACGCCGACTCCCTGAAGAGCTTGATGCCTCAACCTATGTCGATGATCTGCCACGTGTCCAGACTTTTAGTGATAATACAGGAATCTACTTCTATGCAGTTGGGCCAGCCGATCGCGATGTGGATGTAAACGGCCTTACAGTTTTGAAATCAAATCCTTTCAGCTGCGAGGGATTCTATTTCCTGTCGGATTGCGGAGCATTGCCGCAACGCACTATAGAGAAAACCGGACAACCCGGTGCCGCTGACCCTGTTGATAGCTTTGTGGAGTGTGTGCAGCATGAGATGGACTTGGTGTCGCCGGGAAGTACCGGGCACTATATGGTAGGGGAGGATATGCGCTTCACACCTTCGCGTCGGTTCACATTCCGGTTGCCGGGAATTGCGCCCGGCGGCATAGTGCGTGTGGGAGCTTCGTTGTGTACCGATCTCACGGCAGCCTCGGCTTGGAGCATGGATGCCGGAGGGAGTACGGTGACAGTGCCTGTGCAGGCTACGCCGGCGGGAAGTGAATATCATGGAGTGGCAACCGAAGGGTGGAGTGATGATTTTAAGCATGACGGCAGTGGTGAAGTGAATGTAACGGTCACTCTGTCGGGAGTTCCGGGAAATGCGCGTGGGGCGTGGCTTGACTGGGTGGCGGTGAATTATGAGCGTGAAATCAGTCTGAATGATTCTCCTTCACTCGCTTTTGCTACCGATGCAAGGGAAGTTTCTTTGTCGGGAGCATCCCCCCGAACAATTATATGGGATGTGACTGACCCGCTTGAAATCAAAGAAGTATCGGCGGAACTTACCGGCGATACCGCATCTTTTACCGCATCGGCCGAGGGACGTCGCACTTATGCTGCTTTTACTCCGGGAAGTGTTGACGGACTGCCGGTTGTTGAGCTTGTGGGGAATGTCGCAAATCAGAATCTTCACGGGATGGCCGTTGCCGATATGATTATTTTCACGTCTCCGCAGTTTCAGCAAGCGGCCTCGCGTCTTGCACGACACCGGCGCGACTTTTCTGGTTTGACTGTAGAGGTTGTTAATCAGGCAGATGTTTTTAATGAATTTGCATCGGGTTGCAGGGATGCAGGGGCGTTCCGCAGAATGTTGAAGATGTTATATGACCGTGGTACTGATGGTAATACGCTGAAATATGTGCTGCTGATGGGACGCGGAAGCTATGACAACCGGCGTGTTACCAAGGGGGTAAAGACTCTCGGATATGATACCATGCCTCTGTGGCAGACTGATCAAGGGCTCAATGATAACCAGTCGTATACGTCGGATGATCAGCTTGTCATGCTTGCCGACGGAGCAGGAACAGATTATAGTTCCGACCTACTCTCGATAGCGGTAGGGCGGCTTCCTGTCACTTCATTGGCCGAGGCTATGACGGTGGTGGATAAGATTATAGAGTATGACACTGCTCCGCCGCAGGGACAATGGCGGCAACGCGTGGTTGTGATAGCCGATGATGATGACGATTGTGTGCACATGCGTCAGGCCGAGAGTCATTGTGAGAATATCATGGCGGGAAGTATCGGGGGGCAGCTTCTTGTCGACAAAATCTATCTTGATGCCTATCAGCTGACCGGGGGTGAGGCGACCGATGCGCGTGAGGAGTTTTATCACGCTCTTGACGACGGTGTAGCGTGGGTGTCATATCTCGGCCATGCAAGCACTACGGCGCTCAGTGGCGAGGGGATAATGAAGTATTCCGATGTCGGGTCACTCTATCTGCGGCGTCTGCCGTTCATCTATGCCGCTACCTGCAATTTCATGCGCTGGGATGCCGATGCTGTTTCGGGAGCTGAGATGCTCGCATCGACAAAGGGGGGAGGAGTGATAGGGGCAATTTCGGCCACGCGCCCGGTGTTCATCGCCCAGAACCGACGTTTTTCGCAACTTATAGGTGAGGAGATGGGAGCTTGTGACTCCAACGGTCTTCCCATGCCGGTGGGTGAAGTGATGCGTCGGGCAAAGAACCGTCTGCTGGGTGACTCTAATAAGTTGAGATATGTGCTGTTGGGAGATCCTGCCATGCGTCTGCCGTTTGCCGGAAATAAGGTGATAGTGGATTCGATTGCAGGTAAAGGCACTGATTCGACCGATCCTCCCGTGCTTCAGGCGAGGCAGGATGTGGTTGTCACCGGGCATATTGAGGATGCTGCAGGAGAGTTGGTGCAGTCGTTCAACGGTTATCTATCGGAAACGCTATATGATGCCGATGAGAGTGTGGTGACTGAAGGACGCGGTGGGTCACCGTTTACGTTTGACCGTCATGGTCTTAGACTGTTTGCCGGAAAGGACTCGATTGTGGATGGGCGATTCAGCATGAAGATATCGATGCCGGCGAGCGTGTCCGACAACTATCGGGAAGCCACCCTGTTACTGTCGGCCGAAGCGAACGACGGAAGATATGCGGCCGGGAAATTCCGGGACTTCTATGTGTATGGCTCTGACGCAGATGCAGAAGCTGATACCGTTGCGCCATTGATTGAAAAACTTTACCTCAATCATCCCGGCTTCAATTCCGGCGGTACGGTAAATGTCACTCCAATGCTCATTGCTGAGATATCGGATGATCACGCGCTTAATCTCTCTATTGCCGGTGTGGGGCAGTCGATGACAGTATCCATCGACAACGGGGCGATTGTGTGCAGCGATGTGTCGTCGTACTACACGCCGCAGACAGTGTCATCCGGCACTATAGCCTATCAGTTACCCGCGCTGACCGATGGTTTCCATACCCTCACATTGAGAGTGTGGGACACCGGGGGAAACTCGGCATCACAGACAGTGGAGTTTTTCGTGGACTCATCATCGCAGCTCACGGTCTACGACATATATACCTCGGCGACTCCGGCGAGCACGACTGCGCGTTTTTATCTTGTGCATGACCGTCCGGACGCTACGTTGCGTGTGACAGTTGCGGTTTATGATCTGCTCGGGCGTCCGGTGTGGATCAACACCTCCACGGGTCGGAGCGATATGTTCACCTCAAGCCCGGTCGAATGGAACCTCAATGATATGGGGGGAGCGCGTGTGCAGCGTGGAATATACATCTACCGGGCGTGGGTGTCAGAATACGATGGTAAGACGGGAAGCGGAGTCGAAGTTGCGACTCCGGCGCGCAAAATGGCGGTGTCAGGCTTATAAATGCCGGATTTTGCTTATTTTTGTCATATCACCATACAATCATACCGTTAGAATCAACAACAGAATGACACTACTTCGGTCATTGGCCGCTATTGTGGCCGGTTTTGTCGCTATTTGCCCTGCTGTGGCAAAGGAGGTCACTTTGGCATCGTTCGGTGCTGTACCCAACGACGGAAAAAACGATATGGCGGCTCTGCGCAAGGCTGCCGATTATTGCCGTAAGAACCCCGGTACGACGCTTCTGATCGCCCCGGGAGTCTATGACATAGAGGATGAACTCGCGCAGAAGATCGAGCGTGAGGCTGTCGGTGGCGCCTACGGCGAACGGGTGCAGTCACGGCTCTTTAAGCCCGGTGCTCCATACGTGAAGGCACTCGATCTTTCCGACTGCCGGAACGTGACGGTGAAAGCTCCGGGAGCTACTTTCCGCATGAAAGGATGGTATGAGATCGTGACGATTGACAATGCTGAGAATGTGACGGTCGACGGTCTGTCGCTCACATACCATCGTCCGCCAAACACCGTCGGGCGCGTGATTGCATCGGATGATAAATCGTTTGATATGCTGATTGATCCGTCGAAATACACTTATATCGACAGCATCGTCACCGGCCGCGTCCACTTCTATGACCATCTGCGTAACCGCCTGTATACCGGTGGCGTATCGTCAAAAGAACTGGTGACCCCGTCGACAATACGCATTCACTCTACGCGCCACCCGGCAGTGGGTGATTACTGCATATTGCGGCACGGAGGGCATTATAGGCCGGCGGTGATGATCAAGGAATCGAAGGGTGTGACGCTCTCAAATGTGAAAATCCACGGTCAGCCCGGTATGGGAGTCGTGGGGCACAGGTCAAGCAATATTCTTCTCGATAACCTTCAGGTCGTACCGGAGCCGGGGAGTGTGATTTCGACCAATACCGATGCCACACACTTCACGTCATGTTCGGGCGATCTGACGATACGCAACTCCAAGTTCCGAGGTCAGGGCGATGACTGCACCAACATCCACAACTACTATTATCGCATATATCCGCGTGGAGGTAAAACGGTAGAAATCAAGATCGAGAATGCCGATCTTCATGCGCAGTCGCTCGATTATCCCGAGGTCGGAGACTCGATGATAGTGATTGATCGCCGCAACATGGCCGAGGCGGGTCGGTTTGCAGTGCGTGACGTGAAGACTTCCGAAGCCGACTGGGAGGTGCTTGTCGAACTTGACAAGCCTTTGGGTGATGTCGATCTCGAGCATTTGGTGATGACCAACCTGACACGCTTCCCGCGGGTTACGATCGTCGACAACACCGTCAACAGCCATCTTGCGCGGGCGTTTCTCGTGAAGGCTCCCAACACCACAATTGCCCGCAACAGCATCATAGGCAGCTGCGAAACGGCGATAAAGCTTGGTGCCGAACTGGGGTGGAACGAAAGCGGGCCGGCGTATAACGTGCTGATTGAGGATAATTACATATCGGGATGCGGTTACAACGGTGGCGCGGCCACTCCCGCGTGCGTGACGTTGAGCACCGAGGCCTCAGAGACTCCACCATTTGTGAATCACCACATTGTCATCCGCAACAATGTGTTTGATACAGATAAACCCGTTGCAGTGCTATTGAAAGATGGCGAAGATATCAAAGTGCTTGACAACAAAGCCACCCGCAAAAACTACGTCAAGCTCGAAAACTGCCGCAACGTCACCATCAAAGACTGAAGTAATATGCTTTGTATCATTTCAATTATGAATTGTGATTAATTTGGATAATTAAAAGTTGTATTCCTTAACCGACAACCTGATGATTATGAATGATGTTCTATCGCATGTAGAGATATTTCAGGATCTGACCTATGCTGTGGAGGCATTATGTGTTGTAGCTGTACGGCATGATAATGTCGTATTGAGAATTAGTGATAATAATAGCCCCTGTATAAATGATGAATGTTATAATTCATGCCTTGTCCCTAGATGTTTTGTACATATTCTTGATTGTCCTGTAGATAATACCTCATGTCTAAATTGTAATATTTTCTTTCTCATAGACACACGTCCACTTCAATTAAACTACAAAGAGTCGCAATACTCACGTTTTATGAAAACAAAATTTTATGATACGATTGTATTTGATGTCGGTGATGGTGATAACGATGAGGGGATGAATCTCAGACAAAATGAACGCTGTGTTATGATGAAATATCACGGATGTCCCGAGAATCTTGTGCGTATCATATCTTATCATCTAAGAATCATAGGTGCAACAGATGAAATGCTCTATATTGATGTTGATTTCGAAGATAAACGTGTTAAAAGGGCTGCTTTTCCACCGGAATTCAACGCAGCTCCAGCGGTGGTGAATGCATTAAAATCGTTTAAGGCTGCAGAGGATATTTTTAAAGATGATGATCCAAATCCTGTCTTTATTAACTTCAATGATGATCGTGATTTGGTTGATACAGATAAATATAAATATAAATTCCCTTTCTATTTTTGTTATTATGATAGCTTGGAAATTGGAACAGAGTGTGGCTTCGGCAAAAAAAATATTCAGGACTTTATAAATATCGTAGATTATCATAATTCAAATTGTCTTGATATTTCTTATAACAATAGCAATGGAGCGCATATTTTTTTAAATGTAGAGTTAGATGATATTGATTATTGTGCAAAACTTATTACTGACTATTTGATACATATAGATGGTCTGAATGAAAAATATATCAATGCCTGTGTTACGCTAATGTGGAGTGATACTGATTTAATGTTTTTTTCGGATGGCCGATGTCCAACACAGAATCAATTAAATGAAGAGATAAGGCGTTCTGTGGAACGTGATATAAAATATGCAAAGGGAATCGTTGATGATGATTGCATCGCCAAAATGATTGTGATCCCTGACCTTCATGGACAAACCTTCTGGAAAAAAGCAGTAGAACGTTTCCCTGAAACAGAGATAGTCTTTCTCGGTGATTATTTGGATTCATATTCTTGTGATCAAATCAGACGCTTAAATTTAGGTGGAGATGTTGAGAGAATGAATATTAATGAAGTCTCATCAGAGAAGGCTCTTGAAAATTTAAAGGAGATAATAGAATACGCCCGTACCCATTCACATTGCCATCTGCTACTCGGAGAACATGATATGCACTATATAACAGATACGTCTAAGATACGTAAGCCATGGTACAATTCTCAAATCTTGCGTGATATGTTTTTTGACAGAGGCATA
This sequence comes from uncultured Porphyromonadaceae bacterium, assembly GCA_947176995.1. Classification (GTDB taxonomy): domain Bacteria; phylum Bacteroidota; class Bacteroidia; order Bacteroidales; family Muribaculaceae; genus JAFLTL01. Next base: position 11,699 of record CAMWSY010000034.1, read on the forward strand.
AGAAGAACTATTGTATGTGGAGCAAATAGGGATGAAAAAAATGCTGCAGAGATACACCGTCTATTTGTTGATAATATCGATCTCTTTTCGCTTGCTTATATGTGTAAGATCAATGGAAAGTCATATTTGTTCAGTCATGCTCCGATACTTAAAGGATGGGCAGAGAGCGTAGGATATTTTAATGATGCAAAAGAAGTTGTAGAAAAATTAAATAATCTTCTAAAAAGCGTCGGAGAAAATGGTGATGAAATCAATCGAGTACTCGAGCAAGTCTCATCTTACCGTGGCGGATATGATGAATGTGGTTCACCGATATGGGCTGATATCGCAGAAATTAATGAGAATGGCGATAATCTGATTGCCGGTGTAGGTAAGCATATCTTTGGTCATAACCGTTTTGACTGGGAGCTGGTACCTTCCGTATCCAATGACAAATTTGTTTCGCTTGACTTTGGCATTAGCTTTTTGATAACCTCATATGACACTATCATAGAGGTTCCTTTCACAAACGAAGATAACGCATAAGAGTTCCTTCAACGGTTTAGCGGGAGGTGATGACGCGGTCGCCGAGCATGTGGGCGTATTCTTTCTGCAACTCGATGTAGCGCGCTTTGCGCTGCATGAGCTGCATTACTTTCTCTATGTTGCCCTCGGCACTCGCACGGGCTATCTCGTTGCAGAGTTCGCCGGACATTGAAGCGAGCAACGCTGACTTCCACGCATAGATCGCCTGATTGAGCAGATGGGGGAGCTTGTCGAGTTCGGAGGGGAGTTGTGTGAAGCGTGTGTGGTATTTGCTCAGACGGTGACGCTCAAATGCAAGTGAGGTGGCAAGATGACGCACACTGTCGTTGCTCGAGCAGGTGAGTGACCGCTCGACGTAGTTGCGCGTGAACGAGACTATGGCGTTGCTGTAGTTTTCATCGGCGCGCTCCATGAGCATGTGTTCCTCGCGGGTTATCGCGGCAAGGTCGGGGGCGGTGGAGGCTATCTTCTCGCGTCCTTCTGCGATTTCCCGGCTGCGCCGGTCGGCTGCTTCGTTTTTCTCGCGTGCCAGATCGTCGGGCCATGTGTCGCGCA
>CAMWSY010000035.1 GCA_947176995.1 uncultured Porphyromonadaceae bacterium
GCATATAACGCTCGGTGTAGATCGAGTCGTAGTAACGCCATGACGTCACGGGAGCGATTGCTACACCTGCGGCAAACGGGCTGTCGGGAGCCGATACGCTCATCAGAGTCTCATAACCGCCGTAGCTCCAGCCGGTGATACCCATCTTTGTTCCATCGATATAGGGAAGCGTTGCGAAATAGCGCGCTGCCGCACACTGGTCAGCCGTTTCGTTTACTCCGAGATGGCAGTATACCGAGGTCATGAAGTCATAGCCGCGGCCGGTTGTTCCGCGCGGATCCACGCAAGCCACGATATAGCCCTGCTCAACAACCGCATACAGCTGCCAGTCCACACCCCATGAGTCGGTGACCGACGACGAGCCGGGACCACTGTACTGGGTCACGATAAGAGGATATTTCTTAGATGCGTTGAAATTGGCAGGCTTGATGATGTAAGCGTTAAGCTGATCACCCTTTGCACCCGGCACGGTGATGAATTCCTTTTTAGGCATAGCGGCATAGTAATTGGTGACGTCGCTGTTGTCCACAAGCACACGCACCTCTTTCAGCTTATTGTTGTAGAGCGTGTAAAGCGGAGCCTGTGTTGCCGAACTCTGACTCAGCACGAAATAGTTGCGCGCAGGCGAGAATGTAGCCGATGCGCTCCCCTTGTCGGCCGAGAGAAGTGTGACCTTATCTTTCTTATCAACCCGGGCTACGACGCGGTTGATAGCACCGCACTGGGTCGACTGATAATAATGATTTCCAAGCACGTCACTGCCATAATAGGCCGTCACGTCCCAGTCACCCGAAGTGATCGTACGGGTCAGTGCACCGGAGTAGCTGTACTCATAGAGATGAGTGAAACCTGAGCGAGTCGACCACACCACAAACGACTCATCATTGAGTGTCAGGTTCTCGTATGTTTCAGGAATAATCCATGCGTTGCTCTTCTCGACCAGAATCGACTTGATGACAGTTGATTTAGGATTAACCGAGTAAAGCTCCATGCGTGTCTGATCACGGTTGAGAGTAGCCACAATCAGGCGTCCTGAATCCTTGCCTCCGTAACGTATGCGCGGGATATATTCTATCGTTTTATCCTCAAAAGCAATATCTTTTGTCTTGCGGGTGTCGACGTCAAATGCGTGAAGTGTCACTACCGAATTCTGCACACCGGGCAGAGGATACTTGTAGGTGAACATCCCGGGATAAAGCTCATATTCGGTTTTCTGCGGACAAACTCCCTCATAAAGCGAGAAAGTAAACATAGGCACCTTGCTCTCATTGTATTTCAGGTAAGCGAGAGTGGTGTTGTCAGGCGACCACGCCATTGAGACTGTGGTGCTGAATTCCTCCTGATAAACCCAGTCAGGCACACCGTTGATCACCTCATTCAACTTACCGTCGGTTGTAACCGCAGTGATAGTATTGAAATCAAGCTTTTTAAGATAAATGTTGTTTTCCGACACAAAAGCCACCATGCGACCATCGGGCGAGAACATAGGAGCTTCCTGCAAAGCGTGTTCGGTCGAAAGTGGAGTCAGGATATTTCGGCCGATCTCAAACACATAATACTGAGCTCTGATTGAATAGCGCCACACGGGATCTGCCTTCTCATACACCAGCATCTTCTTTCCGTCGGGACTCAGCGAGAAACCTCTCACAGCCGAAATCGATGATTCGCGGGTGTGCGACACATCGAGAATTGTCTCCAGTTCCTTGCCTGTAGCGGTATCATATTTCACGATCTTCGTGCCACGTTCAGTAAGCAATAGATAACTTTCGCCATCGGGCATATATGTGAAATGCGCCGGAGCCTTGGGGCGCTGAACATTTGTAGTATAATCGGCTATACCGGGGAGTATGCCCGGAGCCTGAGCAACCGCACACGGTGCGGCAAGAAGCGCTGCTGCTACTGCAAGATGTTTGAGTTTCATCGGTTTTTATCGTGTTTGATTGTTTTATTCAACGAATTACCCGGAGCTTAATCACCAGAGCGACATCTGAGCGGGATTATCAGGAGGTGTGTTTCGCCGCGGCGGTTCCTGATAGCCGAAGCCCGACATGGATGTGTCCTGTGGCATAGGCGATGAGGACAAGAGCCACTCGCTTTCTGATATGGACTGGTCTATCGCAACAAGTTTGGGTTTGCGGGCCCGTGGCTTACGTTTCTTTTTCGCCATGACAGCCGGTTCACCCATTCCGGTCATAGCATCGCTCTCCGAAATAGCCGCAATCATGTCCATATCATCGGCAATAACAGCCGACACACCTGTCGCATCAGGCTCATACGCCTGAGCGGGTTCCTGAGTCATGTCTATGACCTCCCCCTTACTGTCCGAAGACTCCTGAGCAGCATTCTCTGCCTCAGTAACAGGCTCAAGATCTTCTTGCGCAGGCTCTGGCTGCGCAACATCAGCATTAGCCGCCGATTTCATAGCCTCAAGAGCGGTGCGCAATTGCGTGTTCTCAGCTTTAAGCTCTTTGATACGCGCATTCTTGCGCTTCTTCATCTCCTCGATGCTCTGCATCTGTCGCTGAATCTCACTGACAACCTCAAGCGATCGGTTTGCCTCCTCGAGTTTAGCCCGCAATGTCTCTATCTCAGCTTTAGCAGCCTCAAGGTCTTTTGCAAGCTGACCGTTTGCAGCCGTTTCGGGATTCGCCACGTGCGTGTCAGCAGCCACCACACTGTGCCCGCCCTGTACCTCGGCAACCCTTAGCTTGTTGAGCAGACTGTTTTTCTCAAGATCATATTGCTCGATCTCTGCCTGCAGTCGGGCAACGCGCCTTTCGAGATCGGCAGTACGCTGCGTCATTGCGCGCTTCTGCCGGTCGGCGCTCAAAGCTTTTTCCTCAGCTTTCGATGCACGCTCGGTTGCATGTGCTATCTGCTCGGCGGCATCATTCACCTGCTTGAACAGTCTTTTCTTTTCCGAAGCCCAGCGGCGGTTGGCTTTTTCAGCCTCGGCCTTCGCTACGCCGGCAATAAATCCGCGCAGACTCTCGTCAAGATGCTCATATATGAATTTGCATTGCTCCTCACTGTCAAGACACTGGCGGAGGTAGGGAGGCAAGTTGCTGTTGAGCACCTCCACAACGCCATCAAATATCGCCTTGGTATTCACATTGCTGTCAGCACCCTGACGTCTGTCGGACTGCAATATCCCGCTGCTCTCGGCCGACGGCGATACATCAGCCTCGGCCGACGCATTTTCAACAGCCGTTTCTGTATCGCCACCCTGCGACGACTGCCCCTGACTCTCGACCGACTCCGGCAGAGCCGCGACTTCAGTCGTGAGGTCAAGTTCTTCATCATCCTCATTGCCTCCGCCAAATCCCAAGGCTCGAAGCAGACCGTTGATTATGCTCATATCGAGGCAGGTGTTACAGGTTGTTCAGGTTTCATCACTATTCCGGCGCCCTTGCGTCCGTTTATGCCGATGACAAGCGGGCGTGAGAACTTAACCACACGCAGTCGCTCCGACTCATAGATCGCAGGACAAGCGTCAAGATAGGCGTAGTCAAAAATTCCTCCACCCTTCTCCGACGCATCAATCGTGAAATATCCCACGCCGAACGAAGTAAGATTCTGGAAGAAATGGGTCCCCTGACTCGGCTCTATGCGGTAATTGTTGAGCGAAGCCTCCACGATGAGTCGGGCAGCCGAAATATCGGGCCATTTGACCGGAATACCGAGAGCGGAATCACTTGATCCCCAACGGCCGGGCCCTATGAGTACATATCCTTCGCCCCGCTCGAGATAACTGCGGTTCAGTTTCTCTATCTCTATAGCAAGGTCTGGATTATGCAGTGAATCAAAGTTTTCAGGACGCACATACACTATCGTGTCGACATTCTCGATGTTTCCATGGCCAAGTGCAAGAGTGCTTTTCAGAAGCAACTGATCGTCAGGGATATCGAGAATAGAATCATCCACAAGGTCTTTGCGGTCTATGATCGGGCGTATCTGCAACCAGTAGATGTGTCCTTTTGTCGGACTGCCCGGAGGCGCGACAAGACCGGCAAACTCAATCTCTACAGGACGCTGCATGGCATCCTGTCCCGTGTGAAGCATGAGATCAAGCGCGGGAGCAAGCGGCAATGCTCCATGCGACAGCATGTTGGCAAATGTCACGACGCGTCGTCCGCGTCCTTCGTCGCTGTCACGAAGCATCTGGTCACGCGAGTCATAGGTTGACACGATATATCTGAGCGCACCCGTGCCGGCAAAGTCCTGCACCGGCAGTTTTACGATATTGAAACCGTCGTCGGTCTTAAACTCACCAGTCGCATCATCGCTCATATTCAGAGCATACAGCTTGCGCTGAGTGTCGCGCAAAGCGAGGTCAAGCGTCGAGGTCTGGAGCACTTTGCGTGCATGGCGCGGCGAGAAGCGCAGCGACAGGCCACCGTCGACTATATATTTTCCGAGACCGGCGGCAACTTCCACCACACCGTCCTCAGGTTCTTCATTATTGATTGGATAATAGTTCAGCGAGCGTCCTACACCTGAGAACGACGGGAAATAATATCCGAGCCATTCACGCCCCACTACTTCCTGAATGATCACCGCCATCTTCTCTTGGTCGATCACATTGGAAGTCGCCGTCATGTAAGCCTTGCTGTCAGCAAAAAATACCGAAGCATACACTCCTTTAATGGCGTCGGTGAGCAGACGCAACATCACATTGCGATCCTTCACCCGCGGAATCATATAAGTGGAGTATATACCCGCAAAGGGTTGATAATGCGAGTCTTCAAGCAAGCTCGAACTTCTCACCGCCAACGGACGGTCAACCACATCGAAGAGTGCCATCAGATCTTCACGCAGACTCTCGGGTAGACGTGCCTTGAGGAAGCGCTCAAGTATCTCGGCATCGGGAGCATCACTGAGTGCCAACGGATAAAGATCATTGGCAGTCATGAACTCATCGAATATATCTGTGCAGATGACAACAGTGCGCGGAATCGAAATCGTAACCCCGTCGAAATTGTCGAACACCGGATGTTTCTTGATGATGGAGTCCACAAATGCGAGGCCACGTCCTTTGCCGCCAAGCGACCCCTGACCGATACGCGCAAAATTGGAATAATGGTCGAAACGATCCTTGCGGAACACCGCCACCACTCCGCGGTTCTTCATCTTGCGGTATTTCACCACAAGGTCAAATATAAGTTGCTTCACAGCCGGAGCCTCACTTATCGACGTGAACTGATGCGCTTTAAGCACCTCAGCGATCGGGAACATCGCTCGCGAATAAAGCCATCTCGACACCTCGTTGCGCCGGCAGTGATAATAGAGCACCTCATCGGGAATCGAGAAAATGCGCTTCTGCAACTCATTGACCGAACGGATTGTACCGACAGGCTCACCCGTCTCGGGATTGCGCAGCACAAACTCACCGAAACCGAAATTGTCTTTTATCTCTTTCTCAAGGTCAACCGACAGTTTCTTACTGTTCTTGTCGATAAATACACCGCCGAATTCCTTGACAAACTCACGGTTATCCGACTCCGTAGACTCCACGATAATCGGAAGCGTCGGATCTTTGCCACGCAGATAGTTTGCGAGCGTCAGACCGGCTTTTCTGTCCTTAGCACCTTCATGCTTGAAACTTACGTCGGTAATGACGCCGAGCATATTCTTGCCGTACCGTCCGTAAAGCTCGAGAGCCTCCTCATAGTCACGGGCAAGTATCACTTTCGGACGTCCGCGCATACGCAGCATCTGCTCATGCACGTTGAGAGCCTCGGTAGAAAACTCCCTCGACTGTTTCAGCAGGAATTTGTAGATATGCGGGAGAACCGACGAATAGAACCTTACCGAGTCCTCCACAAGCATGATCGCCTGCACACCCACTTCAAGCACGTCATTGTCGGCGTTCATCTTGTCCTCGAGGAGCTTGATGATAGCGAGGAGAAGATCCACGTTTCCGAGCCAACTGAACACATAGTCGACTCCACTGTGATCCTCCTGCGATATGCGTCGCGTCACCTCGCGGCTGAACGGAGTGAGCACCACTATCGGCGTATCAGGGCTTAGAGCCTTCAGTTCCTTTGCTCCTTCAAAAGTCTCCGTCAGGTCTCCGCCCGGCATGGCTATGACCAGATCAAAATGCTTCTGAGCCACCGCCTCTACCGCGTCAGAGATATGCGATACACGTGTCACACGGGGAGGTGAGCTAAGATTCAGTGACACATACTCAAAGTAGAGCTGCTCCTCCACGCGCCCGTCCTCCTCCATCATGAAGGCATCATAGGGCGACGCGATGAGCAGTACATTGATTATGCGCCGCTGCATCAAAGCCTGAAAGGCTGTATCTTTAAGATACAATTGGCTTAGTGACTCCTCGTTCATGGTTGTGACAATGACCAAATTGGCAAAATATCCCCAAAGATACGAAAAATCGCGTACACTAGCCCATTTCCCCGTTAAATTCTCACATTAACATCTTTAACAATAACGTTCGGCACACTGTCATTGCCGCATCCATCGCTTCTGATAATAGTTTTTAGGCAGTTTTCAGTCATGTTTGTTGAGGGTTAGAGATTTTTTACTACTTTTGTGCCTAAAATACGAGTTAAACTGAATTCACAAAATCATTTCATTCAATATGATTAACGCTCAGGATATTAAGAACGGCACCTGCATCCGCATGGATGGCCGTCTGTACTTCTGCGTGGAGTTCCTTCACGTGAAGCCCGGTAAAGGAAACACATTCATGCGCACAAAACTCAAGGACGTTGTCGACGGACGTGTGCTTGAGCGTCGTTTCAACATCGGTGAAAAACTCGAGGACGTGCGCGTAGAGCGTCGCCCCTATCAGTTCCTCTACAGCGAGGGCGGCGACGATATTTTCATGAACAACGAGACTTTCGAGCAGATCCCCATCAACAAGGAGCTCGTTACCGGTGCTCCCTTCATGAAAGAAGGTGACACCGTGGAAGTTGTTACCGACGCTTCGACCGAGACCGTGCTTTATGCCGAAATGCCCATAAAGACAGTTCTTCGCATCACCTACACTGAGCCCGGAATCAAGGGTGACACCGCTACCAACACCCTCAAGCCCGCTACAGTTGAGACCGGCGCAACAGTGCGTGTGCCTCTGTTCATCAATCAGGACGAGCTTATCGAGGTTGACACCCGCGACGGCAGCTACATCGCCCGCGTTAAGGGTTAAGCAGCATCGGGTCAGCACGATAAAGACTACCGCAAAACAGATTGAGGATGTTTCGCCTACAGGCGAGACATCCTCGTTTCTTTTTCAGGCTTACGCTTTTATCAAAGGAGCATCGGCGCGATACGCTTCAATGCAGCTATGAACCGATCAATCTCCTCACGGGTGTTATACATCCCGATCGAAGCTCTCACAGTCCCTTCTATGCCAAGCGCGTGCATAAGCGGCTCCGCACAATGATGCCCGGTGCGCACTTCGATTCCGAGTTTGTCAAGCAACATCCCGATATCATAGTGATGAGCATCGCCGATGAGAAATGAGATAACCGCACTCTTGCCGGGCGCAGTACCGAAGATGCGCATACCCTCGATTTTCATCATCTCGCCGGTAGTATAGGCGAGCAATTCATTCTCATGACGTTCTATCGATTCATATCCGATAGAATCAACATAGTCAATAGCTTTCTTAAACGCCGATATACCTACAAAATCAGGAGTACCGGCCTCAAACTTAAACGGAAGATCGGCCCACGTCGACCCTTCGAACGACACAGTGCCTATCATCTCACCGCCCCCCTGATAAGGAGGCATGGATTCAAGCAACGCGCGTTTCCCATAAAGGACACCTATTCCCGTGGGACCATACACTTTATGTGATGAGAAAGCATAGAAATCAGCATCGAGTGCTCCGACATCTACCCGCATGTGTGGCACTGCCTGTGCCCCGTCGACGAGCACCGGTACACCGTGGGTATGGGCAATCGCAATCATTTCAGCCACAGGATTGACCGTACCGAGCACATTGGAAACATGACAGAAGGATGCCATGACCGTGCGGTCGTTGAACAGCGACCTGTAAGCGTCAAGGTCAAGTGTCGACCTGTCGGCATTAAGAGGAACCACACGCAGCGTGATGCCCGTGCGCATAGCAAGCAACTGCCACGGTACAATGTTGGAATGGTGCTCCATGACAGTGAGAATCACCTCGTCACCGGCCTTGAAACGCTGTCCGAACGATGCGGCCACAAGATTGATGCTCTCGGTTGTACCGCGGGTAAAAATCACTTCTTCAATGCTCCCCGCACCTATCCACTCCTTAACACGGCGGCGCGTCTCCTCTTGGCAATCGGTGGCCTCCTGCGAGATCGACGATACGCCGCGATGCACATTGGCCTTGTGGTTGTAGTACATGCGGTCGATCTCATCGACAACCACGCGCGGAGTCTGCGATGTGGCCGTGTTGTCGAGATAGACCATCGGATGACCGTAGAACTCACGGTCAAGACCGGGAAAATCGGCCCTTATCTTTTCAACGTTATACTCCATGTTTCGCATTGCAGTCGGCACACATCATTTCCTCTCCCCTGAAACGCCGCTCCACAAGATGGCGCAGACGCTCCGACAATCCATCGATACCGACATTGTCGATTATATCCATCATGAACGCCTGCATGAGCATCATGCGCGCCTCGGCCAACGGAATACCGCGCTGACGCATATAGAACAACGCATTCTGATCGAGCTGCCCGGTGGTGGCACCGTGGCTGCATTTCACATCATCGTTGAAGATGAGAAGCTGCGGCTTGGTGTGCATACGCGCCTCACGCGATGCAAGGATATTGCGGTTACTCTGGTACGCCTCATTGAAGCGCGCGCCGCTCTCCACGGTTATAGTTCCGGCAAAAGCGCCTGACGAACTGCCGTCAAGCACATACTTGAACAACTGATTGCTCCGGCCATGATCACCGCTGTGTGAAAGTTCCGAGAAGTTGTCGATATGCTGCTCCCCGTTGCCGATAGCCATGCCGTCGAGTGTGGTGACCGCACGCGATCCCTTCTGGACGATATAATACTCATTGCGCGTGATACCGTTAAGAAGCGTCAGACCATTTATTTTCAATTCAGAGCCATCATGTTGTTCGGCAAAAAGCTGCGAGAAGCGCGAAGTGCCGGATGACGACTCCTCCATGTCGCACACATTCACATGCGCCCCTTTCCCGGCATATATCTCTATCACCTGCGATGCCAGACACTTTATCTCACAGCGCGAATGATCACAGAAAAGAATGCTTATATCACTGTCTTCCTCCGCCACAACAAGCACGCGCCTCACTGCCATAAGAGGCACTGGCGACGACAACAGATTGACAATCTGCATGGGCTTCGCGGCTTTCACACCACGGCACACGTGAATGAATACACCGTCCTGTGCAAGCAGCGTGTTGAGTGCGAGTGGAGTGCCACCACGCTCTTCCGAAGCGATGCGGCCATAATACTTTTCAACAACATCGGGCATTTCAGCGGCAGCCGCGGCAAGCGACATCACGGTCACACCCTCCGGTATATTACGCAACAGAGATTCGGTCGGGACAAACTTATCGTTTGCCACGGCACCGAGCCATGTGCTTGCAGTGGGCACGCCGCAATGAAAGACAGCGGCAAGATCCACCGGAATATCTACACGGCCGATGTTGACACCGTAATCGGGAGCAAACATGTCATCGACCGATGTTTTCTCATAGCCTTCTTCCCCTTTATGTGGCAACCGGCCTACCCGCTTCAGCAGCTCCAACGCATCGGCTCGGGCAGCATTGAGCGCTCCAGCCGAATGCGCGCTGACCGTGGCCGCATTAGCTTCATAGAGATCGATATACTGGTCGAGCGCGTTCATATCGCTGAATCTTTTTGGTTGTCGACCTCTTCCTTGATCCAATCGTAGCCTTTCTCCTCAAGTTCAAGCGCGAGTTCGGGACCTCCGCTGCGCACGATGCGCCCCTTGTAAAGCACGTGAACCACATCGGGTTTGATATAATCGAGCAGACGCTGGTAGTGAGTTATGACAATAGCGGCGTTGTCGGGAGTGCGCAGCTTGTTGACACCCCCTGCAACCACGCGCAGAGCGTCAATGTCAAGGCCGCTGTCGGTCTCGTCGAGAATAGCAAGACGCGGCTCAAGCACAGCCATCTGGAATATCTCGTTGCGTTTTTTCTCGCCCCCCGAGAAACCTTCGTTTACCGAGCGCGACGCAAGTTTGTTGTCGAGTTCGACAATCTCACGCTTGCGGCGCATAAGTTTCAGAAATTCACTTGCCGACAACGGCTCTTCTCCGAAATATTTGCGTTTTGCATTGAGAGCCGCACGCATGAAGTTGACCATCGACACTCCGGGAATCTCCACCGGATACTGAAACGACAGGAAAAGTCCCTCATGACTGCGGTCCTCCGGAGCAAGATCAAGCAGATTCACACCGTGGAGGGTAGCGGTTCCGGCAGTCACGTTAAAGCGCGGATCACCGGCCAGAGTCGCCGATAGTGTGCTTTTACCCGATCCATTAGGTCCCATTATCGCATGCACCTCACCCGGACGGACTGTCAGATCGACGCCGTGCAGTATTTCCTTTCCTCCGTCGGCAAGTTCAGCCTTCAGTCCTTTTATCTCAAGCAATATATCTTCTTTCATCACTTACGTTGTTTCCTGTTGTAAATCCTGCCTTAACGACAATTCTCAGCCCACCGAGCCTTCGAGCGTAACCGACAGAAGCCTCTGCGCCTCGACAGCAAACTCCATCGGCAGTTTGTTCATCACCTCCTTGGCATAGCCGTTGACAATCAGTCCAACAGCCTCTTCAGTGGGAATACCGCGCTGATTGCAGTAGAAGAGCTGTTCCTCTGAGATCTTCGATGTGGTTGCCTCATGCTCGACTATCGCTGTATCATTCATCACGTCGATATAAGGGAAGGTGTGGGCTCCACAGTGTGAGCCAAGCAGAAGCGAGTCACATTGTGTGTAATTGCGGCACCCTGTAGCATTGGGGGCTACCTTTACGAGACCACGATAGGAGTTCTCACTATATCCGGCCGAAATACCCTTCGACACTATTGTCGAGCGTGTGTCAGATCCCACATGTATCATTTTAGTGCCAGTATCGGCCTGCTGACGGTTGCGCGTTACCGCTACCGAGTAGAACTCACCGACACTGCCATCGCCTGCAAGCACACAGGAGGGGTATTTCCATGTGATGGCCGAACCGGTTTCCACCTGAGTCCACGACAGCTTGCTGCAGACACCGCGGCAAAGTCCGCGCTTGGTCACAAAGTTATAGACACCGCCGCGCCCCTCGCGGTCGCCGGCATACCAGTTCTGCACTGTTGAGTATTTCACTTCGGCGCGATCCTCGGCTACAATCTCCACAATCGCAGCATGAAGCTGGTTCTCGTCGCGCATCGGCGCGGTGCACCCCTCGAGATAACTCACGTAGGCATCATCATCGGCCACAATGAGTGTGCGCTCAAACTGCCCGGTACCCATGGCATTGATGCGGAAATAGGTCGACAGCTCCATCGGGCAGCGCACCCCCTTGGGGATATAGACAAACGATCCGTCGGAAAAGACCGCGGAGTTAAGCGCGGCAAAGAAGTTATCGCGGTAACTCACCACACTGCCAAGATACTTTTTGACAAGATCGGGATAGTCCTTCACCGCTTCGGAGATCGAGCAGAATATAACCCCCATCGACGCCAGTTTCTCGCGATGAGTCGTTTTCACCGACACGGAGTCCATTACTGCATCCACCGCCATTCCTGCAAGCTGATTGCGCTCGGCAAGCGGTATGCCGAGTTTTTCAAAGGTTTCAAGCAGTTCCGGATCTACTTCGTCGGCAGTTTTTGCCTTATCGCGTGTGCGTGGAGCCGCATAGTAACTTATCGCCTGAAAATCGATCTCAGGTATCGACAGATGCGCCCAATGCGGCATTTCAAGCGTCTGCCAGTAGCGGAAGGCCTTGAGCCTGAATTCAAGCAACCATTCGGGCTCATGCTTTTTAGCTGATATAAGCCTTACGACATCCTCCGACAACCCGACCGGTATAATGTCGGTGTCGATATCGGTCACAAAACCGTACTTGTAATCGTCGCCCTCTCCGGCGACTTTGTCTATTATTTCATTATCCATTTCAGGAGGTGGATATGAGTATCAGTTTTCAGTTCAGTTACACAACAGTTGATAACGCGGACACGACGTTCATGGTTCTGACGGCGGGAAATAGTGCTCCAACACAGCCGTAGCCACTCCGAATGTGCGAGGTGCAAGGTCAAGCACGACTTCGGCCACACGTCCGCCGGCAAGCGTTGACTTGTCGATCACTGACCCGCCCTGCTTGAACGCCTGACACACATTCAGGATTATGCTCAGCACAAGAAAGCCGACAAAAACGCTTGTGATCATGCCCAGACAGTTGTCAACAAATCCGAGAGCCACACCATGCACAACGCCACGCATCATGCCCACAACAATATGCACCGCGATATAAACCGCAACAAAGATCGCAGTGGACGACACCACACCGGCAGCATGGCGTGTCACCAATTCAGGCGCGCCTGACATCATAGACTTGAAGAAGCCTTGCATTTCAAGCCAGTGCGCGAAATCAGCCGACAGCAACCGACACGCCGCTATGCCTGCGACCACACCGACAACCGTGCCGAGCTGCCTCAGAAAACCGCGACGGTAGCCTGCGACAGCAGTGGCGATGAGAAGGCCCATGATTACAATATCAATTGTCGTCATAATGTGGTTTTAATACCATGAAACCCCG
>CAMWSY010000036.1 GCA_947176995.1 uncultured Porphyromonadaceae bacterium
GTTGAGCCGTTGTCTGCAACAACTATCTCAGCCGACTCACGAGGAGTGTGTGCCACAACTCTCGGCAAGAAACGCTGCAACAGCTTCAAGCCATTCCAGTTGAGAATTATTACTCCGCAATCGGTATTCATCGCTCGATCATACCTTTTACCACCGGGCCGTCATCCACCCATTTTGCATCGCCGAGACGCACTTTCACAATTCGGTTAGCCATCGAAGCGTCTGCTCCTTCCACCTCCACCCTGATATAATTGTCGGTATATCCCTCCATTGCTTTCCCGTCGTCAGTGAGCCGTTCGAGCAGAACCGGGCGAACTTCACCCCCAAATTTCTTTGCAAAGGCAATGTGCCGTTTATCCGACAGTGCGATCATCTCATGAGTGCGCTGCCGTTGCACATCGGCATCAATCACCGGGAAGATTTCAAGAGCGCGCGTACCGGGACGCTCACTGTAGGGAAACACATGAAGCCGTGTGATGTCGAGCGACGACACAAATTCCTTTGAACTTTCATACCTCTCATCAGTCTCGCCACGCATTCCCACGATAAGATCAACGCCGATGAAAGCATCAGGCATAACCCGTTTTATATGCTTCACACGGTCAGCAAACAAGTCTCTGTCGTAGCGCCGACGCATCAATTGGAGCATCTCATCGTCGCCACACTGTAGAGGAATGTGGAAATGCGGCATAAACCGCTTTGAGACTGACGTAAATTCAATTATTTCATCGGTAAGCAGATCAGGCTCTATCGACGAAATGCGGTATCTCTCTATACCTTCCACTTCATCGAGAGCTCTTATCAGATCAATAAATTTCTTATCGGTCTGCCAACCGAAATCCCCTATGTTTACCCCTGTAAGCACAATCTCTTTCGCTCCGGCTGCGGCTGCCCCACGTGCCTGCTCCACGAGCGACTCTATTGACCCCGAACGGCTCCGCCCTCTCGCCATAGGGATTGTGCAATAACTGCAAAAGCAGTTGCAACCGTCCTGCACCTTCAGCATCCAGCGCGTTCGGTCGCCTCGCGAGCATGACGGGACAAATCTCCTTATGTCCTTGGCCGGTGTCACACACAACCGGTCTTTCCTGTCATCGATCCAGTCGGCAAGCATCTGCGGTAGTTCCCCCTTATGATCATTACCGACAACGATATGCACCCCCTCAATCGCCGCAACCTCTTCAGGCTTCAACTGGGCATAACATCCGGTGGCCACGATCACGGCATCAGGCCAACGCCGCGCGAGTGACCTTATCATCTGGCGCCCCTTCTTGTCAGCGACAGCAGTCACACTACAGGTGTTCACCACAATCACGTCGGGGGTCTCGTCAGCATTTGCACGTCTCACACCGCGGCGTTCAAGCTCTGCCGCAATCGTCGACGTCTCGGCAAAATTAAGCTTACAGCCAAGCGTGACATACTTGGCTGTAAGCGTTTGGAATGTTTCTTGAGATATCAATGTTTTGCCGTCTCTTTTTTGACTACAAGGGGTATCATTATCGATGTATATATCTGAATTGCACCACCCGCAAGAGTGAATACAAGCCAGTCACGCATGATACCCGGCTGATAGAACATGAAAAATGTAGCGACACAGAAGAAAAGCGCAGCCCATGACTCAATCCTGTAGAGGCGTTTTAGCCGCAGTGACTTGCCGGTATACGGCGTAAGGATTCTCATGACAAGAAGCAACAGGGCTCCGGCTCCGTATATCCACCGGTAGAGCGACACGTGGCCTCCCAACAGAGGAGAAAGTGTGCCCGCTACGACAAGAAGCATCCCTATCGTCATCCCTGCCAAAGCGATGCGGCCCGGCTGACGGCCTATAATCTGATCTGCACTGATCTTGCTGTTTTCACTCATATTCTTCGACATACCGAAATCATTTTATCGTCTGGTAAACACATACACATCCTCATTAGGCCGCTGCATGTGATATTTTTCCCGCACGATTCTCTCCATTGTGGCCGGATCTGAGCCAAGCCGGTCATTCAGACTGCGGTAGTGCGACAATGTATCCTCATGCATAGTGATCTCGGCACGCAGACGCTCGATCTCAAGATCATATTCATAGTATTTCGCCGCGTTGTTGTCATTAAAACACGTCAGAAACACCATTACGCCTATAGCCGTGATAAACGGCCATTTAAGATAGCGCTTTGACCATTTCAGCATGGGAGAGGTATTCATGTCCGTTCTGTATGTGCGATTTTACTTCTTTGCCACAGTCTTTCTCTTCAGCACGTCATTGGTCTTGCGCACAAGAGGATCGATATTGACGATCACTTCTCCACGCGGATCACGTGACGAGGCTGCGACAACAAATTTGTAAGCACCGCCATCGGTTACCCAAGCCACTTCCTCCTCATCATACGAAGCAAGATCGGCAGGATTCACTGTCATTGTCAGAGTCTGTGATTCTCCGGGCTGCAGAAGACCGGTCTTGGCAAAAGCCTTGAGCTCATGCACAGGCTTGTCAAGTTTTCCCTTGGGAGCCTCAACATAAAGCTGAACCGACTCCTTTCCGGCAACCTTACCGGTATTCTTCACATTCACTTCCACAACAACATTTTCACCGTCACGCTTAACGGTCGGCTTTCCGTACTCAAATGTCGTGTAGCTCAGGCCGTAACCAAACGGGAAGCTGACATCGATATCCTCAGTGTCAAACCAGCGGTAACCTACATAGATACCTTCGTCATACACGGTGTAGTCAACGTTCTTGACATCGTGTTTCAGACCTGTCTTAACCGACCAGCGGCGGTCAATCTTCTGATCGATCGGGAAGTTCAGCGAGCTCTTGTGATCGCTGAGAGTCACAGGCCATGTATTGGGAAGTTTGCCTGAAGGATTGGCATTACCCACAAGAATATCGGCAACCGAGTTACCACCTTCCTGACCGGCCTGCCATGAAAGCAGAATGGCGTCGGGCATATCCTTCCAGCTCTTTGTCTCGATCACACCGCCCACGTTAAGCACAACGGCAACTTTCTTACCGGCTTCGTGGAAGATGCGTGTTACATCCTTCATAAGCTGATATTCAGTATCTGAGAGGAAGAAATCAGAAGCTACACGGTCAATATACTCACCTGAAATACGACCGATTGTCACGATAGCCATATCGTTGTTCTGGGCAGCGTATTTGATAATAGCTGTATCCATAGGCATCTCGCTGATGCGTACCTGCTCACCCTGCTCCTGAGGCTTGCTGTAGGCCGAGTAAATAGCTTTGAGGTTGTCATCCACAATCACGTTCTGATTCTTCAGACCATCGAGAAGCGAAACCACATAAGGACGATTGATGTCGCCCGAGCCTGTACCGCCCGAGAAGAAATCATAAGAGACATTACCGAAGAGAGCAACCTTCTTGTCGCTGTTCTTTAACGGGAGTGTGTTATCATCATTCTTCAGAAGCACCATACCCTCGGTTGCCGACTGGCGTGTCACTGCTGCGTGAGCCTCCATGTCGGGATTGTTGCTGTACTTGTAGCCTTTGAATGTCGGAGTCTTTACGATCAGTTCAAGAATGCGCTTAACGTTGCGGTCAACAATATTCTCGTCAAGAGTACCGTTCTTCACTCCGTCGATGATGTGCTGTGCCTGCTCTTTTGTGCCGGGTTCCAGCATGTCATTGCCGGCGATCATCTGGGCAGCACCGTCCGATCCGCCCCACCAGTCAGTCATAACAGTTCCCTTATATCCCCACTCGTCACGCAGAATAGTGTTGAGGAGCTCGGGATTCTCCGAGGTATAGACGTCGTTGATGCGGTTGTAGGAACTCATGATTGTCCAAGGCTGGCTCTCACGCACAACGATCTCAAAAGCTTTGAGATAGATCTCGCGCAAAGCACGCGGCGACACAATCGCATTGTTGTTCATGCGGTTTGTCTCCTGATTGTTGGCGGCAAAGTGCTTGACCGATGTACCTATATCGTTACTCTGCACACCGTTTACATAAGCGACAGCCATTTTTCCGGCAAGCACGGGATCTTCCGAGAAATACTCGAAGCAGCGGCCGCAAAGCGGATGACGGTGGATATTTATAGCGGGAGCGAGAAGCACGTCAGTTCCGTACTCTTTGGCCTCGTTGCCGATAACCTCACCCACACTGCGCACGAGATCGACATCCCATGTCGACGAGAGAAGGCTCTCAATAGGGAAATGGGTGCAGAAAAGACTGTCCTGACCGTCAATAGGCATAATACCGCATCCTGCCGGGCCATCGGAAAGAACAACAGCCGGAATACCTACACGCGGCACAGGATTGATACGTCCGGCAGCTCCGGGCACGATCTTCCATGAATCCTTGATGTGCTGCGGCGCAGTCTCATCCTTGTAGTACATGCGTGATCCCACTATGAGATCGGCTTTTTCCTCGATGGTCATGGCCTTGATGACATCATCGATATTGTTGGCGTTTAGCTTCGGAGCCTTACCCGAAATCTGCACAGGTGACAGCATGGCAACCATCGCTGCGCACATCAGAAACTTTTTCATTAAAAAATTATGGCTTATTGATCTGGTTTGAGCTGTTGGTTCAGCTTAATGTATGCACACAAAGATACAAACATTTCAGTGTTTTGAGCAAAAAAATCACCTTAAAGCACGGTCAATGCCTCCCAATACGATATTAATAAGTATCTTTGCACCCACAATAGCTATCTGAAATCTCATGATTACTCCCGACCAGCTTAAAGAAGTGCAGGAGCGTTCGGCTTCGCTGAAAAAATATCTCGACATTGACGGAAAGAAAATCCAAGTTGAGGAAGAAGAGTTACGCACTCATGTGCCCGACTTTTGGGAACATCCCAAAGAAGCACAGGTGCAAATGAAAAAGATCAAGGATCTTCAGCAATGGATCGCCGGCTACGAGGAAGTGAGCAAGGCTGCCGAAGAACTTACCATCGCATGGGATTTTGTCAAGGAAGGTCTGATGGAAGAATCGGAAATCGAGACACTCTATGCCGATGCCATCGCCAAGATCGAAAATCTGGAATTCCGCAACATGCTTCGCCGCGAGGAAGATAAACTCGGAGTGGTACTTAAGATAAATTCCGGAGCAGGAGGCACCGAGAGTCAGGACTGGGCTCAGATGCTGATGCGCATGTACCTGAGATGGTGTGAGAAAAACGGATTCAAGACATCTATAGCCAACCTTCTTGAAGGTGATGAGGCCGGAATAAAATCATGCACTATCGAGGTGGAGGGCGATTTTGCCTACGGCTATCTCAAGAGCGAGAACGGTGTCCACCGTCTGGTGCGCGTGTCGCCTTACAACGCCCAAGGCAAGCGCATGACCTCTTTCGCCTCAGTATTTGTCACACCTCTTGTCGATGACACCATCGAAGTGAAAGTTGAGCCCGCACTTCTGTCGTGGGACACTTTCCGCTCCGGCGGTGCCGGCGGACAGAACGTCAACAAGGTAGAATCGGGAGTGCGTCTCCGCTATCAGTACACCGACCCCTACACCGGCGAAAAAGAGGAAATCCTCATTGAGAATACAGAGACCCGTGACCAGCCCAAGAACAAGGAAAATGCGATGCGTCACCTCCGTTCGATCCTCTATGAGAAGGAGATGAAGCACCGCCTTGAGGAACAGGCGAAAATCGAGGCCGGTAAAATGAAGATCGAATGGGGTTCGCAGATACGCAGCTATGTGTTTGACGACCGTCGCGTAAAAGACCATCGCACAGGCTATCAGACTTCGGATGTGGGTAGTGTGATGGATGGAGACCTCGACGGATTCATCAAGGCATATCTCATGGAATTTGCTGAAAAAGAAGACTGATGAAACAACCGCTCAATATAGTGAAGGTCGGTGGAGCGATTCTTGAAGACCCTGTCTCGCTCCGCGCTTTTATCGATGCCTTTGCCGGTATCGAAGGTGCAAAATTGCTCATACATGGCGGAGGACGCTCTGCCACAAAATTCGCCACTCGCCTCGGTATAGAGACCACAATGGTAAACGGGCGCCGCATCACCGATGATGCCATGCTCGAAGTTGTCACGATGGTCTATGGCGGGGACGTGAACCGCAAACTCGTCGCCTCGTTGCAGGCACTCGGATGTAATGCCATCGGTCTCACAGGAGCCGATATGAATCTTGTCACATCCCGCCGCCGTCCGCCTGTCAATGGTATCGACTACGGCAATGTGGGCGATGTTGTGTCGGTCAATGCCTCAGGTTTCAAAGATCTCCTGTCAATCGGTGCCATACCTGTAATAGCTCCGCTAACTCACGATAAAGCAGGGCATCTCCTCAACACCAACGCCGACACCATGGCAGGAGAGATAGCTTCGGGCCTTGCCGGAATTTTTGATGTGACGCTCACCTTCTGCTTTGAGAAAAACGGCGTCCTTTCTGATCCCGACAACGACGACAGCGTGATTCCACTGATCGACCGCAACCTGTTTGCATCACTCCGTGAGGAAAAGGTTGTTGAGGGCGGTATGATCCCAAAACTTGAAAACGCGTTCGCAGCAATAGACCGCGGAGTGCGTCAGGTCAAGATCATACACTACAGCCGCATCTCCACGCCCGGCGCAGGCACGACAATCGTATAACCCGAGCCACAAACCAATCAACGCATCACCATAACCGGTTTCCAATTAAGCAATCTATTAAGTAACAAGAAAATGAAAGTAGCAATTGTAGGTGCAAGCGGAGCCGTCGGACAGGAGTTCCTTCGTGTTCTCGACGAGCAGAACTTCCCCATCGACGAGCTTCTTCTCTTCGGCTCAAGCCGCAGTGCCGGCCGATCATATACATTCCGTGGCAAGGAATATGTTGTCAAGGAACTCACCCGCCAATGTGCCAAAGATTTCGAAGATGTGGATTTCGCCTTCACTTCGGCCGGCGCAGGCACGTCAAAAGAGTTTGCCAACGTAATCACCTCCGGCAAAGCTATAATGATTGACAATTCCAGCGCATTCCGCATGGACGAGGATGTGCCTCTGGTTGTTCCCGAGGTAAACGGCGAAGATGCTTTCAACGCTCCCCGCCACATCATAGCCAATCCCAACTGCACAACAATACAGATGGTTGTGGCACTCAAGCCTATCAACGACATTTCACCTATCTCACGTGTACACGTCGCTACATATCAGGCAGCCAGCGGTGCCGGAGCGGCAGCTATGGATGAACTCGTGGAGCAGTATTCACAGATAGCCCGCGGCGACAAACCCACCGTAGAGAAATTCGCATATCAGCTTGCCTACAACGTCATTCCCCACATCGATGTATTTCAGGACAACGACTACACCAAGGAGGAGATGAAGATGTTTAACGAGACCCGCAAGATCATGCACGCTCCCGGTATCAGTGTGAGTGCCATGTGTGTACGCGTCCCGGTAATGCGTGCCCACAGCGAAGCAATCTGGGTAGAGACTGCATCGCCCATAACTCCGGCTGAAGCACGCGAGGCATTCTCAAAGGCCGAGGGGCTTGTCGTACTCGACAATCCGGCTGAGAAAGTATATCCCATGCCTCTCGACATAGCCCACAAGGATCCGGTTTATGTGGGGCGCATCCGTCAGGATCTCGCAAATCCCAACGGACTCTCATTCTGGGTCGTAGGCGATCAGATCAAGAAAGGGGCAGCACTCAATGCCGTGCAGATTGCCCAGTACATGATAAAGCACTCAAAATAGACTCTTCTCCATTCATCACACATTCCATAACGCGCATTGACGACCGCACCGCTCGCATCATCCCCAATAACGATTTTCTTTATCGTTCTTGCGATAATCCTGCTTGCTCCGATACTGCTGAACAGGCTCAGGATTCCTCACATTGTGGGTATGATAGTTGCCGGTGTGGTCGTCGGGCCTTATGGGTTCCACATACTTGACCGCGACAGCAGTTTTCAGATTTTTGGAGAAGTAGGCATCCTGTATCTCATGTTTCTTGCCGGACTTGAGATAGACATGTACCATCTGAAACTGAATTTCCGCAAAGGTATTTTCTTCGGACTGCTCACTTTTGCCATACCGATGGCAATGGGTACTGTGGTAAGCTATTACGCACTGCATCTTAATCTTCCCACATCGGTGTTGCTCGCATCGATGTTTGCCTCCCACACACTCATATCTTATCCTGTGGCAGCACGTTACGGTGTGACCAAAGCACCGTCGGTACTCATTTCGGTCGTCGGCACAATCTTTGCTGTCGTAGGCGCTCTTATCGCCCTCGCCACAGTTGTAAACATCAATAATGAAGGGACTTTCAACCCCGCTGCCACCCTGTTGCTACTCGGGGAAATGACCATTTACTGCATTGTGATCGCATGGCTTTACCCACGTCTTACACGTTTCTTTTTCAAGCGGTTCAGTGATCGTGTCACGCAGTATGTGTTTGTTCTCGCACTTGTATTCCTGTCGGCATGGATAGCCAAAGCCATAGGTCTCGAAGGCGTACTGGGAGCATTCCTTGCCGGTCTCGTACTAAACCGCTATGTGCCACCGGCTTCCCCACTGATGTCACGCATCGAATTTGTCGGTAACGCTATTTTTATCCCCTACTTCCTTATCGGAGTAGGAATGATGATAAACCTCGGACTGGTAGCCAACTGGGCCACACTTACCGTTTCGGGTATAATGCTTGCCGTGGCGCTTGCCTCAAAGTGGATCGCGGCATGGGTGGCACAGCTATACTACCACATGAAAGCATCTGACCGCCGTATGTTTTTCGGTCTGACAACCGCGCATACGGCAGTTGCACTTGCTGTCGTCACCATTGGTTACAATACTTTCCTACCCGACGGCAGCCGAATGATGGATGAGACGATACTGAACAGCACCGTACTTGTAATACTCATAACCTGCGCCATAGCCCCTATAGTCACTGCACGGGCTGCGGCAGCGATAAAACTTCAGATGCTGGAGGAGGAAGAGGCCGGTGACGATACTGATACTTCGTCAAACCACCGCAACGCCGTGAATATGCTTATTCCGGTTTCAAATCCTGTAACAGCACCGGGACTGATGGAACTGGCAATAATGCTCAGCGGATTCCACCGGCCACGCACAGACCTTTCGGTCTACACACTTCACGTGCGCAACGACAACACCTCAAAAAGCCGTGCGGTCGGCCGTGTATCGCTTGATCTTGCCCGTCAGGTGGCATCGGCGGCCGATCTGCCTGTAACCCCCATCGAACGCTTTGACCTCAACACCGTCACCGGCGTTGTGAATGTGACCGAGGAGCGCGACATCAACGCGATCGTCATGGGTATGCACCGCAAATCGACTGTTGTCGATTCATTCCTTGGCCCGAAGATAGAGCAGTTGCTGTCGCTCACACGCCGTATGCTCGTGATCGCGCGTTGCTACACTCCGGTCAACACAGTGGCCCGCATAATTGTCTATGCACAGCCGAATTCACAGTTTGAGGCCGGTTTCCGCCAATGGGTAATGACCGTAGGTAATCTCGCTCAGGAACTTGGCTGTCGCATCATGTTCTGCTGTCCGCCCGACATGCACCCCGCCATACGCAGTGTTCTGCGCCGTGAGAAATACACTATACGCGCCCATTTCCGCAATGTCTCAGATCGCGATGATTTCCTTATCATGGCAGGAAAACTGCATGACGATGATTTGTTTATATGGATTTCATCACGCCCGGGGTCTGTGTCATGGTCGACCGACACAACAGAACTACCTGCCTTCATATCACGCTATTTCTCACGCAATAATCTTATTGTCATTTATCCAGAGATCAGCGCCGACGGAATGAGGGTGCAGACCTTTGCCGATCCCCTTGCGGTGGACTTCGCCGTTGGCTCTTCTTCAATTTGGGTCAAGATACTCCAGTGGTGGAATGCAGTGATATCACGTTACCGCCGCCGCACCGGCCGCGGACGTCGCCCCTCGGACCTCGACCTCTGATAATCATCACACATGGAAAAGATAATACAAGACATTCTCTCCTCGTTTCTATCGGCCGACAGTGTCGCTATAGCTCTGCGCCCGGTTACCTTAGCAGCTATCGCACTCATGGCGGTGCTCGCTTATCTGTTCTGCCACAGCGTGCTCTCGGTCATCGTCAAAGCTGTGACCCGACGCACCAAAAGCGACTGGGACGACGACATACTTAACGACCACTTCCTCAAAGCCTTCTCACAACTGGCTCCGGCTCTTGTTGTCGCCTATCTGTTGCCGGGGACATTCGACGAGAAGAGCAACATGTTTGTGTGGCTCACGAAACTGACGTCTTTCTATATCGTTTGGGCGTTTGTAAACCTCGTAAACCGGTTACTTCAGAACATCTACGACGCGTTTGACAAGCGTCCGAAATATAAGATACACACACTGCGCGGTGTCTTTCAGATTCTTAAGCTGCTTTTTGTCTGCATCGGCGTGATTGTTGGCATCAGCATTCTTTTTGATCGTAGCCCAATCTCGGTGCTTACGGCTTTCGGTGCATCAGCAGCCGTGCTCATGTTGGTTTTCAAAGATACCATTCTCGGATTAGTTGCCGGAGTGCAGCTTACTGCCAACGATATGCTGAAAAAAGGTGACTGGATAGTCGTGCCGAAATCGGGTGCAAACGGTGAGGTTATCGATGTGTCGCTCACAACCGTAAAAGTCAGAAACTGGGATAATTCGGTCACCACCGTTCCGCCTTATTCTCTTGTGAGTGAGTCGTTCCAGAACTTCAAACCGATGCAGGAGTCGGGAGGTCGCCGAGTGATGCGCCCTATCTATATCGACATCAACACAATAGGGTTCTGCTCACCGCAGCAGATAGAGTATCTTCTGGAAAAGGGGTGGATTGAAGAAACCGATACAAAAGAAGCCGCACATACGGTGAATATCGAGTTACTCAGAAGATATCTTGAGCGTTATCTCGCTACAAGCCGTCACGTCAAAACCGACATGATCTATATGGTCCGCCAGCAAGAACCTACCACCCACGGCCTTCCGCTCGAGCTGTACTTCTTCGTCAACAACACAGCATGGAAGCAGTTTGAGCACATCCAGTCAGAGATTTTCAATCACGTTTATGCCGTTGTAAAAGAGTTTGGCCTCTCAATGTTCCAGTCACCCGCCGGCACCGACATCAAAGCCATAAAGTAAAGGTCATGCAAGTAATGCTTGCACACACCCATGTCAATATAAATAAACCATGATAAACAAGATTATAAACACATTGGCTATTATCATACTTGTGATAACGACTTTCTCGTGCGGGAAGTCGGATGACAGGTATGTCAGGATAGGTACGGCACAGGTTTCTATACAACTCATCGACGGAGCGAACCAGTGGCCTGATTCAGTGTATGTGGCCGCTACAGGAGTCACTGTATTGAACAGTTATCAAAAATTCAGGAAGCCTACCGCACTGACAAGAGATGGGAACACATGGCGCGGAGAAATTCCAATGGAGCTTTCGCACTCTGACAATGCATGTATTTGGATAAAAAATGCAAAGGAGGGAATTGATATATACTTTTTCGCCGGAGCTGATCAGGACAAGCCTCTAAATATCTCAGTCACCCGCAACGGCAAAAGCGACTTCTCAGTTTCCTCCTCAGGTGGAACCGGCTACATCGGAGCTATTAAAGAAGAATCGGGTGGCATAACCGATGTCAAGACACTGACGACAAGAAAGTATCATAACCGGTGCTGGAAAAGCAGTACTCCTGATGAAATATACAGAAGCAGGTCATGGAACAAGTTTATCAACCACCAACTTGAATCAATAATACCTGCTATTTTCGACAGCACGCTGTGCGACAATAATATCCCACAAGATAAAGCTTCCATAATAACCGAGCAACTTAAGCGGCTCTATTACATCGACCACATTATTTTTTTCAAGGAAAAGGCTGAATCTTCCGGGGAAAAAAGAATACCGGAGCCACCGGTGAAGTATCATGCCGCTTACCTGAAGGACTTAAATTTCAGCGATGAAGGACTACTTGACGATTGCTGGTATCCGACCACAATACCATTTCTGGTGTATCTGCTGCGTTATTCGCCTCTCGAAATACAGCCTATCGGTGAAACCGACATACCGACATGGATAAAAAGAACAAAATATGAGGTAGGCAAGGTTTTCGAAACGCCCACACCACTCCTGATGACCCTGCTTGCGACAACGTCTTATCTCATACAGATACAGGAGCGTCGCATCCCGTTGACCGAAACGCAAATAGACAACATAAACAAATTTTATCAGGATGACCTCGGGAAGATAATTCTCGGGCGCAATGAGGTTATCGCAAAACAGGTCGCCAAATTGGGTCACAATCTCACAGATCTTTCCGATTCAGCAGAGGAATGGAGTCTTGAACAGCAACTTACAGAAATGGACAATGAACCTGTAATAGTTGCATTATGGAGTCCGATGTCGGTACCGTGCCATATTGCGATGCGTGCGATCGAAACATCAAAGGAAAATTTCTCGAAACGCAATATCAATTTCCTGTACGTCGCCGATACATCATCGTCGCCCAATGACCGCTGGACAAAATATGCCAATCGTCAGGCAGGTACTCATGTAAGATTGTCGGACCGGGAGTTCTCAAAACTTACTGCAGAATACGGTGTGACAGAATTACCAGTATATCTGCTGTTTGACAGTAACCATCAGCTTATCGACACTATATCTGGTTTCACTGACATAGAGAGTTTCGCAAGCAAACTCGGAAGCATATCATTCTAAAAAAGAGAGGGGATACAAAAAAGAGTCGGCGGATGCCGCCTCTTTTTCTGTAGCGGGACCGAGAATTGAACTCGGGACCTCCGGGTT
>CAMWSY010000037.1 GCA_947176995.1 uncultured Porphyromonadaceae bacterium
ATCTCGCTGTTGTCGATGCGAAGTTTTATCTTGAACTCATCGAGGAGCAAACGCTTTACAAATTCGGGTCCCGGGGTGTCACAGCATTTGGCATGAACCGCGTTGACTTTATCGACAGAGAGGAAATGCAGAAGCCAGTTGACAAAGCGGGGGTGACCGTCGAGCGCGGGGACGAGGGCGCGTATGTCGTCGTAGTTGATGACGTCGGGACGGATATCGTGGTTTTCGTTCATATAGTCGGTATCATGAGATGAATGTGGTGTAGCGGCTGACGAAGCGGCTGAATGAGGGTATCTTCATCAGGACGTACTCAAACAGGAGGAATCCGGCTATCGCACAAGCTATGCCGCCCGTAACATCAATAATGTAGTGGTGAGAGGTGTAGACGGCTGTGAACCAGATGCCGAGGGTGACTACTGCAAGCAGCAGACGCCAAAACAGTGAGGAGCGTGAGCGACAGGCGTAGATGAAGGCAACAAGAGTGTAGGCGGAATGGAGAGATGGTAATGCGGCGAAGACGTTGCTGTTGCGGGCGTAGAGGGCATTGAAGATGCCAAGGCCGGTCATGTCGTCGAATGCTCCAAGTCCAGCCACAGAACCGGGTGTGCCTGTGATAGCCTCAAAACCATAACCTGCAACATACCATGGCGGTGCGGCAGGGTGGATGTAATAGAATGTGAAGCCGATGAGGTTGACAAGTAGAAAGACCATGGCAAAGTGCAGATAGGCATTTCTTTTGCCTGTGAAGTAGAGCCATAGGCCGAAGATAACCGGGAGTGGTACCCAGCATAGGTAGAAAATACCGGCCATGAAATCCATGAAGGCACAATGGTGCAGTGCGA
Organism: uncultured Porphyromonadaceae bacterium; assembly: GCA_947176995.1. Lineage (GTDB taxonomy): Bacteria > Bacteroidota > Bacteroidia > Bacteroidales > Muribaculaceae > JAFLTL01. The sequence goes on from CAMWSY010000037.1 coordinate 843, forward strand.
AAAACTCGTTGGGGGTGAGGAGCGCGCCACTGTCGGTTATGCCAAAGAGGGATTTCTCGGTTTCATAGAGCCCGCGCACGTCGACAGGATTGACGGTATAATTGGGGACTATGTTCATCCAGTCGTAGGATATGGCGAATATCAGAAACGGGACGAGGGCAACGACCAAACGGCGTGTAGCACCAAAGAAGAAAAACAGGCAGAAAATGAGTAGCGCCATGAAGATGTGCTCGGGGCGGAAACCGATGAACAGGGCGGTGACGAGAAGCCAAAGAGCCAAAGCTCCGGCACACCAAAGCGCTTCTTTCTGTGATGGAAAACGGGAAGTCTTATTCATTGTCGTTAGGAGAGTTTTTAATCCCGATTACGTCAAACATCTTTGTGGCGTAACGGTCGAATGAATGTGTCCTGTAGACGAAGTAGCGTTGTAGGGCAAAGTTCCAGAACCACGAAACAATGAGAGACACAAAGAGTCGGGCGGCAGCAAAGTATCCATCGGGGCGGAATCCTATGGTTTCAAGCCATGTCCACTTCTGAAGGAGGTAATATATAGCTTGTGTCCCGAATGAGTTTAGCAGAAGACTGCCAATCCAGACGATGGTGTATTTCACCACAACAGCGCGCCAGTCGACTCCCTTGGCATGGAAAGTGAAGTGGTAGTTTATGACGCAGTTGAGAATGCCTCCTGCAATCGCCCCTATAGCAGTAGCCAACCACGGAGTCATGCCTGTCCATGCAAACAAGGCGAAGCCGAGGCCGAGATCGAGCCATGATGCAGACTGACTGGCAACTATAGAACGGAGATAAGTGAAAATGAGAGAGTCACTTTTCAGGAGCTTGTCCTTGATGTTTTTCAGAGCTCCCATCAGTCAATAATAAAGTGATTTAACAGCATGATCAGAACGGCACTATAAATACCGGCAAGAATATCATCGGCCATCATGCCGTAGCCACGCGGGAGACGCTCGGTGGCGCGGATGCCCAGCGGCTTGAATATGTCGAAGAAACGGAACAATGCCAGTGAAAGCAGAATTTCCCACCACGGGCTTGTGCCGGCCATAACGGGAAGAAGTGAGATCCATTGACCGACTGTCTCATCGGCACACGCAACCACGGGGTCGTGTCCCCAATACTTTTCGGCTTCAGAGCTTGCCCACGTACCGGCGATGGTGTAGAGTACAATTGCTGCCGATGTAACAATCAGAGTCGTGGCGGGTGTGCACCACAAATAAAGTGGAAGCCAAAGGATAATGGCTACAATAGCTCCCCATGTTCCGGGGGCAACGGGAAGAAATCCGGCACCGAATGAAGTTGCAAGCAACTTTGGGAAGAGCGGGAAATTTTTACCGCTTTCAGGCAGAACCGTGGATTTACGATATTTGTTCATTTCGCCAAGATGACTTGCGACTATGAATAGGTGATGAATCTCAGGAAATTATAATTTGTCAGGCGGCTTGATGCGCTTCCGGCGCGAGCGTAACCGCGCAAAGATACTCAATTAAAGCTTAGCGAACAAAAGAGTTAAGCGCGTGAAGATATAAAAGTTGTGAAAAACAACCTGCTATTGAAAAATGTCAAGAATACAATAAAAGGGGAGGGGGATGCGTTGGATAAAGGTGGGGAGATCAATACAGAAGCGAAGTTTCTTGCAAGAGATATATGATTGTTTTATGAAGCGGGTTGTGGCTGTGATGCTTATGTGCATTGCGGCGACTGCCGGCACGCATATACCGGCGCAGGAGGTGGTGGAGGATAATGACAGCGCGACGAGAGTAATACCCGCAGTGAAAGGTACTTCACCACGCAACTATCAAGAGCTGACGGGTAAGACGCCGGCGATAGACCTGCGAAATCCTGATAATGTGGAGGTGGTGACGGAATATGATCATGAAAGGGATGTGTATGTGATACATACCCGGATAGGGGGACGGGATATAGCTCTACCGATGATCCTGAGTCGGGAGGAATATAACCGCTGGCAGGCGAAGAAAATGATGGATGCCTATTGGCAGAACCGTAACCGCGGACTGATTGATGGGGATGTAGCTAAAGATCCGCTTAATCCGAGCGGAATATTATACCGACACAGTGCAATAGACCGTCTTTTCGGTCCCGGCGGGCTACAACTGACCACACGCGGGACGGTGCAGATAAGGACGGGAATAAAGAGCACTAAAACCGATAATCCTTCACTGTCGCTTCAGTCACGGCGAAAGACTTATTTTGATTTTGATCAAAGGATTCAGGCGAGTGTGGGGGCGCGACTGGGCGAGCGATTGTCGTTTAACCTGAATTATAATACAAACGCGACATTTGATTTCGATACGAAGAATCTGAAACTCAATTATGAAGGTGATGAGGATGATATAGTGAGAAGTATCGAGGCGGGAAATGTGTCGCTGACAACAGGTTCGTCGCTCATAAGGGGGAGCACGGCACTGTTTGGAGTGAAAACCAAGCTACAGTTCGGACGACTGACTGCAACAGCTATTGCGTCGCAACAGAACTCGTCGACAAGGAGCGTGTCGTCGAAACGTGGTGTGCAGACAACGGAGTTCTCGATCAGGGCGGATAATTATGATCAAAACCGACATTTCTTTCTTGCACAGTATTTCAGGGAGAATTACGACAAATTTGCTGCCAATCTGCCTGTCGTGGGGAGTGGCGTGCAGATCACACGCATTGAGGTGTGGGTGACCAATAAAAGCGGTAATTACGGTCAGTCGCGCAATGTGGTGGCGTTTCAGGATATGGGTGAAAACAGCGTGCTCGCCAATGACTACTGGAAGCCTGACATGAGCGACGCTGTGCCACGTAACAGTGCAAACAATCTTCTCTCCGTGATGCAGGAAGAGTATAGTGGCGCAAGGTATATCTGTCAGACTACCCAGGTGCTTGCAGGTCTTGCGGAGTACGGTATAACAGGTGGGAGCGACTATGAGAAGGTGGAAAGCGCGCGGCTACTGACCGAAGGACATGACTATACGGTGAACACTACTCTCGGATATATCTCACTCAACACGGCTCTGAGAAGCGATGAGGTTCTTGGAGTGGCGTTTGAGTACACTTATCAGGGTAAGGTGTATCAGGTGGGGGAGTTCTCGGGTGATGTGACCGACAGCGCGGAGGCTCTGTATGTGAAGATGCTGAGGGCAACAACGATCTCCACACGTTTTCCGATGTGGCGGCTTATGATGAAAAACGTGTATTCGCTGGGTGGCTATCAGATGGAATGCAGCAATTTCAAACTACAGGTGAAGTATCTGAGCGACACGACGGGTATTCTGATAAATTATCTGCCGGTGGGGAGTATTGCCGACAAGACGCTGCTTCAAGTGATGGGACTTGACCGTATCGACACAAACGGGATGGGTAATCCCGACGGTATGTTTGATTTCATCGATGGGTACACGGTGCAACCGGCTTCGGGTCGTGTGATTTTTCCGGTTGCAGAGCCGTTTGGGAGTCATCTTGCTAAGGCTATAGGCGACGATGCTCTTTCTGCTCCATATCTATATGACGCACTCTATGACTCGACACAGGTTGTGGCCGCGCAGAATGCCGAACGAAACAAGTTCTATCTGACCGGTGAGTATCAGGCCAGCAGTGGCGCGGAGATAAGGCTTGACGCTGTGAATGTGCCGCAGGGGTCGGTGGTAGTGACTGCGGGGGGAACCGAGCTTGTGGAGAACGTGGACTACACGGTTGACTACATGATGGGAGTGGTGACGATCATAAACCAAAGCATAATAGACTCGGGGCAGAAGATCGACGTGTCACTTGAAAATCAGGCGATGTTCTCGACGCAGCGTAAGACTCTGCTCGGCCTTGACATGCAATATGAGATCAGCCGCAACCTGACAGTGGGCGGAACTTTGCTGCATTTCTCGGAAAAGGCTCTGACAGAAAAGGTGGCCATAGGTGATGAAATTGTAAACAACACTATGGCGGGGCTGAACGTGAACTGGAAAACTCAGTTCATGTGGCTAACCAACTGGCTGAACAAGATACCGACAGTAAATGCCACGGCCCCATCGCAACTGAGTGTAAATGCTGAGTTTGCGAAGCTGCTCCCTCACTCGCAGAAGCGGGGATCGATGGATGGAAGCTCATATATAGACGATTTCGAGGAGAGTCAGACTGGTATAGACCTGCGCTCGCCCTACGCATGGGTGCTTGCCTCGACGCCGAGCGAACAGGGAGGTAACGCTCTTTTCAAGGAGGGCACTCTGAGCAATAACACTGCCTACGGAAAAAACCGCGCACTTATATGCTGGAACCACATAGACAGGATATTCACTTCGCGAAACTCAACGCTTTGCCCATCGTACATCAAGAGCGATCTTGCTCAACTGTCGAACCCATACGTGAGGGAGGTGACTTCGCGTGAGATATTTCCTGGGAGAGAGCTGGATTACGGTGAGTCATCGACGGTGCAAACGATGAATATTTCTTTCTATCCGACAGAGCGCGGCCCATACAATGTGGATGCGACGGATATTGACGGCGATTTCAATCTACTGTATCCGGAAAGGAGATGGGGCGGAATAATGCGTCGACTGGAAAATACCAATTTCGAGCAGGCCAATATAGGTTATCTGCAATTCTGGGTAATGTCGCCGTTTCTCGACGATGAGAACCCGAACACCGAGGGGGGAGATCTGTATATCAATTTCGGAGAGATAAGCGAAGATATACTCAAGGACGGGATGAAGAGTTATGAAAACGGTATAGCGGCCGACGGCAACGATGAGTATATGACGGAAACCGTGTGGGGTCGAGTGTCGACGCAGCCTTCGCTGACATACTCGTTTGACAACGCAACGACGTCGCGGGAGGTGCAGGATGTGGGGCTCGACGGATTGAAGAACGCCGATGAGTTCAGTTTCGCCACATATTCGGATTACCTCTCGGAACTGAGGATGAAACTGCCGGCTGCTACTGTGGCCCGACTGGAGGAGGATAAAGCATCGCCTTTCAATGATCCGGCAGGAGACAATTATCATTTCTTTTTGGGTGAGGACTATGACCAACAGCGTCTTTCGATACTTGAACGTTATAAACGCTACAACGGTGTGGAAGGTAACTCGCTTGACGCCAGACTCTCGGGTGAGCCGATGTATCAGTCGGCCCGCAACACTCCCGATGTGGAGGACATCAATCAGGACAACACGCTGAACGAGTATGAACGCTATTTCCAGTATCGCGTGTCTATCAGGCCTGAGGATTTTGTGGTGGGGAAGAACTACATAACAGACAAGCAGACATCGCTCGTGCTGCTGCGTGACGGTTCTACGGCTGAGGCTGTGTGGTATCAGTTCAAGATACCTCTCGGTGACTATGAGAAGGTTGTGGGTGGAATATCGGACTTTACCACAATCAGGTTCATGAGGATGTTTATGACAGGTTTCAAGAATCCGACACATCTGCGTTTCGCTACTCTTGAACTTGTGAGAGGGGAATGGCGGGATTATGATTACAGTCTTGGGGGAAATGCTGATGCTCCGGCACAGGGGGAACTGGATGTGTCGGTGGTGAATATCGAGGAGAATGCCGGACGTGAGCCGGTGAACTATGTGCTTCCGCCAGAGGTGTCGCGTATAGTCGATCCCGGTCAGGCGCAGATCACCCAGCTAAACGAGCAGTCGATGTCGATGAAGGTAGTCGGGCTCGACAGCAGTGAAGCGCGTGCCGTGTACCGCAGCACACAGCTTGATCTGCGCAACTACAACCGCTTGCAAATGTGGGTACACGCCGAGGCACTTATAGATGACGCAACCAATCTCGGTAATGGTGAACTCGCTCTCGTGCTAAGACTTGGCAGCGATGTGAAAAACAATTACTACGAATATGAGATACCTCTCACACTGACACGGCCGGGAAAGTATAACAACAGCGTGCCGGGTGACAGGGAGGAGGTGTGGCCACGTGAAAATTATCTTGATCTCAAATTGCAGTCGCTCGTGGATCTGAAACGTGAGCGTAACCGCGCACGTAACGACAATGGAAGTGATGTGAGCTACAGGACTATCTACAGCAAGCCTGACGGGGATGCGGAAGGGCGACTGATGAGTGTGAAGGGCAATCCGTCGCTCAGTGACGTGAGGGTGATGGTGATAGGGGTGAAAAACAATGCCCGTATGCCTAAAAGCGGCACGGTGTGGGTGAACGAGCTTAAAGTAACTGATTTCAATGAAAGCGGGGGCTGGGGTGCTAAGGTAAATGCCAATCTTGCAGTGTCGGATGTGGCGACGCTGAATTTCTCGGGGCACAGGGAAACGGCAGGGTTTGGAAACGTCGATCAAGCCCTGAATGAGCGGCGCATGGACAACTATACAGAGTATGGGGTGACGGTGCAGACGGATTTAGGACGTTTTCTTCCTGCAGCGGCCAAAATCAGTGCGCCTGTGTATTATTCTGTCTCGGAGGAGCGTATAACTCCTAAGTATAATCCGCTCGATCAGGATGTGACGCTCCGTGACGCTCTTGATGATGTGACGACACGTGCCGAGCGCGACTCGATTAAGGCGTATGCGGTTGACCGAGGAAAGGTGACGAGTTTCAGCATCTCGGGGTTGAAATCGAATGTGGTGTCGCAGACTCCCAAGCCATGGGATCCGGGCAATTTCACGGTGAATTTCTCGATGAACCGGCAGAGTCAGGTTAATCCGACAACGGAGTATGAGAATACGGCAGATTACCGTGGTTCGCTTCAATACAGCTATACACCGCTGCGGAGGAGCGTCAGGCCGTTCGGACGCATATCGCGTCGGGGGGGAGGATGGAATTTTCTGCGTGAGTGGGAGGTGAATTACCTCCCCGCCAACATAACTATGCAGACGGCCATGTCGCGCTATTACTATGAGCAGCAGGCGCGGTCGGCTAATGACGATTTCTTCCAGCTTCCGGTTTCGGTGTCAAAGAATTTCCTTTGGGACCGTAGGCTGTCGCTGACGTGGAATCTGACTCAGAGCCTTTCGGTGAACTTCTCGTCGAATACTTCTGCAAGAATAGAAGAAACTGTAGGTGCAGTAAACAAGAAGCTTTTTCCTGACCGCTACAAGGAGTGGAAAGACACTGTGTGGTCGTCGATACTGAGGCTCGGCACTCCGTGGGGGTACAACCAGAGTTTCAGCGCAAGTTACCGCCTGCCGCTGGCACGCATACCTGTTCTTGATTTTGTGTCGGCCACGGGCTCTTACAGTTCAACGTATACATGGGACCGTGGTACCAAGATAGGGGAGGTGGAAACGGGGCACTCGATAGCAAGCCGTGGCGTATGGACGGGTGAAGGACGCCTGAATCTTGAAGGAATGTATAATAAATCGGGGTATCTCAGGGAGTTGAATCAGCGGTACTGGGGTAATGCGAGAAGGGGAAGCAGCCGCAGACAACTAAGGAGGATGGAGCGGAGCGTGACGCTTGTGCCGGACTCAGTGGTGCTTCTCAAACACGGGTTGCGGAGCAAACGGGTGAAAGTAAACGCTATAGATGCATCGGGTAAAGCTGTGCAGTTGCGCATCCGGCCGACTGACCGCAACAATATGGAGATAGCATTGCGCGGCAGCGGTGTGACTGATACAGCCAGACGTATAGTTACGGTCACGGTTACCGAGGTTCGGGATGACGAGCGGACTGTGTTGCGGAAGATTGCGGATTACTCGGTGCGCGCATTGATGAGCGTGCGGAATATATCGCTGCAATACAAACGCAATAATACTCTGTCGATGCCGCTGTTCAATAACGAGATCGGAAACTTTTTCGGTCAGAGCGGAAAGTACGGGCCGCTGTCGCCGGGACTTGATTTCGCTTTCGGCTTTGCAGGGGAGGATTTCATCGCACGCTCGAAGGAACGCGGATGGCTGATAACCGACAACGGCCAGACTATTCCGGCTATGTTCTCGATAGGCAATGAGGTGCATACGGAAATACAGCTTGAGCCTGTGAAGGGGCTGAAGATAACGCTGACGGGCAACAGAACCGATAACAGGACGAAGCAGGTGCAATTCATGTATGCCGATATGCCGGTGATGCGCGGCGGATCGTTCACGATGACGACTGTGGCATTGTCGTCGGCATTGCGCACATCATCGGCTGACAATGGTTACTACAGCAGTGCATTCGAGCGGTTTACGGATAACGTGGAGGTTGTGGCGGAGCGCGTCAGATCGCGATACCGTGGCGTGACGTACCCGACGGGAGGGTTCTTGGAGGGGACGGTGTATGCGGGACAGAGTTTCAGCGAGGATGTAGGGGATGTGCAGCAGACCAGCGGGGATGTGCTGATTCCGGCTTTTATCGCGGCTTATACGGGGAGGGATGCCGGAGGGGTTCCGCTTGCTCCTTTCCCATCGGTGGGGGCGATGCTGCCCAACTGGCGTGTGAGCTATGACGGTCTGATAAACTACTTCGGTCTGCGTGACCGCTTCAAGTCGATCGTGTTCAACCATGCCTACCAGTGTGCCTACACGATAGGATCATATTCGTCGTATCCCGGATGGATGGGTGCAGACGCCACGGATGCCAACATCGGTTTCAGGATGCAGGAACAGACGGGACGTCCAGTCCCGTCGTCGCCGTTCAACATCACATCGGTCGCGATAGCTGAGCGATTCGCACCGCTGATCGGAGCATCGGTCACGCTGAAAAATGATATAACACTAAGTGCGGAATACCGTGATCAACGTACACTCACACTGAACACTTCGGCGGCACAGGTTGTGGAAGCGACTACACGTGGGCTGGTAATAGGTGCGGGCTACAAGATCGTAGGTTTCAATACTTTCCTAAAAATGAAGGGGCGGCAGAGCGGAGTATCGAATGACTTGTCGCTCAATGCCGATTTCTCGATACAGAACACTCAGGCACTGATAAGGCGGATTGAGGGAGCTTACACGCAGGCTACATCGGGCACACGAACCATGGTGCTAAATTTCTCGGCAAACTATGTGCTGTCAAAGCGGTTTACGATCGGGGCATACGTGGATCATCAGGTGAACACGCCTATCGTGACCGCATACGCCTATCCGACGGTCAACACTTCTTACGGGTTGCTTTTCAATCTGTCGCTTGCAAGATAAGGAGGTGCGTTTCACTCTGCTTCGGCCGCGCGTTTATCCTGCTCGTTTTTAAGTTCCTCGAGATAGCTTGCCGTGATAACACCGGATGGGAGAGCTATAATCGCTACGCCGAAGAGGGATGAGAGCATTGCCACAATCCTGCCAAGATCGGTGACGGGGCAGATGTCGCCGTAGCCGACGGTTGTGAGGGTGACAGCGGCCCAATAGATGGCGTCGAAGAATGAATGGAATGTCTCTTTGCCTGTGGCGGGATTGATGTGAGGCTCGGCGTTGAACATGATCAGAGCCGTGAGGAATATATAGAAAAGCGCAAGCATGAGCACGGTGAGCAGAACGTGCTTCTCCTTGGAGAGGACGCGCATGAACATAGATATCTTGGATGAATAGCGGAGAAATTTCAGCACATTGACTATGCGCAGAACGCGTGAAAGCCGGAAGATCTTGAACTCTGGGCTTATGAGGTTCAACCCCGGCAGGATGGAGAGCAGGTCGATGATTGCCGCAGGGGTGAAGGGGTAGATGAGAAATGATGCCCAGTGCCGTTTCAGTTTCATGTCGGCTGTGCCCCAACGCAAGATGTAGTCAATTATAAAGGCTGTGACCGTGACAATCTCGATGGTTCTGAACATAGGATAGTCTTTTACAAACATCAACGGAATGATGCTTGCGATGATCATGACGAGCATATACCAGTTGTAGATGCGGCTGGCGCTTATGTGACGGCTGTTGCCCTGCCCGTAGACTATGTTGTAGATTTTCTTGCGTGTCATGTGATGGAGTTGCTGCATCGCTGTTGAGGGGGATGCGGATGTGCAAAATTAACAATTAATTGCTAAGAAGTTACGAATGTAAGTCTGGGATTTATTAAAGACGACTTAGGAGGTTTATATATGCACTAAGAGCTTAAGGCTTAAGAGTCGCCAATGGGATTATTTTTACTCCGTCGTTGCGTGTGTAGGCCATTTTACCTCCAGTTAAAATTATCATTAAATCGGGTTCCCGTATAGGCATCTGTTTCTCTGTCTGATTTTTTTCACGAATGAGATGTTTTATTTTTAATAAATGTTCTGCACCTCTATCTATTTCTATACTTCCAAGTTTGCACTCTATTAGGGCATAACGTCCATCCGGCAGATGTAGAACCATGTCAGCTTCCAGTCCGTATCGGTCATGATAATATGAAATATGGCTATTCAAGTCTATGGTATAGGCTTTCAAGTCGCGAATACACATCTGTTCAAAAATGAAACCGAACGTTTTTAGCTGAACTTTAAGAGCCTCAGGTGTTAGCCCAAGTGCGGCTACGGCTATTGACGGATCACAAAAACCACGTTTGGGAGTACTACGGATGGCAGTTTTACTTCGGATAGCCGGACACCATGCGTCAATGTCTTGGATTACAAATAACTTTTCAAGTGCGAAAACATAGTCATCAAAGGTTGGGCGCGAACATACAATATTCTCATTTTCTGTAATATCTTTCAGGAGTGATGTTGATTTAGCTAAAGTTGAAATATTACGGGCATAGGCACGAAGGATTCTATGGGCCAGTTTCTCGTTACGTTGGGTATTATCTATTCTGGAAATGTCTTCCGAACAAACGCTATTTAGATAATTCATGGCAATCATTAATTGCCCTTTTGTTGTACGAGAAAAAAGAGACGCAGGCCAACCTCCACGACATGCTGCAAAAATTAGATCTTCGACAGTCATATCTGAAGTTTTACCATCGATGTCATAGTTGGGATTATTGAATAATTCCAAAGTTGAAATTTCTCCAGATGATTCTCTTGACTCCCACAGACTCATTGGCAGCATTTTCATCCTTGCAATACGTCCAGTTCCAGAATGGTGAGTTTTAGATCGATCTACTTTGTTAGAGCCAGTCAGAATGAATTGTCCCGGTTCTCTGCGTTTGTCTACCATTGTTCTAACAGCGTCCCAAAGCATAGGTGCATCCTGCCATTCATCGAGTAGGCGGGGAGTCGGTCCTTGTAAAAGTAATGATGGCTTTGATTGGGCAGTAAAGAGATACTCTTCGCGCATATCAGTATCCTGAAGCGTTAAAACACTTTTTGCTTTTTGCTCGGCCGTTGTCGTTTTTCCACACCATTTGGGCCCTTCGATAAGAATTGCCCCAAAAGCATCTAATAAATCAGATAATAAGGAGTCGGCTGTTCTCTTTAAATATTCCATGCAGTAGTATGTTTCTGCAAATATAATAATAATTAGATGAATATAAGGTGTGGTTTTATAAATTGCGGTATTTTGTTTTTAATTTTTGTGGTATATTGTTTTCTGCTTTTGTGGTAGATGGTCGTTATTTGCAGA
>CAMWSY010000038.1 GCA_947176995.1 uncultured Porphyromonadaceae bacterium
ATACATTCCCCGTGTCTGCGAGGGAGAGACCATGTCGATGGACCTCACCGAGCCCGACGCCGGTTCCGACCTTCAGTCCGTCATGCTCAAGGCAACTCAGGCACCCGACGGCACATGGCGTCTCAACGGTGTGAAGCGCTTTATCACCAACGGTGACAGCGATATCCACCTTGTGCTCGCCCGCTCCGAAGAAGGCACACGCGACGGCCGCGGCCTCTCCATGTTCATCTACGACAAGCGCGACGGTGGTGTTGACGTACGCCGCATCGAGAACAAGATGGGCATCAAGGGATCGCCCACCTGCGAGCTCACCTACAAGAACGCAAAAGCAGAACTCTGCGGCTCACGCCGTATGGGTCTTATCAAATACGTCATGGCACTCATGAACGGCGCACGCCTCGGCATCGCCGCACAGAGCGTCGGCGTCAGCGAGATCGCCTATCGCGAGGCACTCGCCTATGCCAACGAGCGTCAGCAGTTCGGCAAGGCAATCATCAACTTCCCGGCAGTCTATGAGATCCTGTCGGTAATGAAAGCCAAGCTCGACGCATCGCGCGCCCTCCTCTACGAGACATCGCGTTTTGTCGACGTTTACAAAGCCTACGAGGACATCGAGCGCGAAGGCACCAAGTTCGACAAAGAGCAGAAAGACGACCTCAAGAAATACCGCCGTCTTGCCGACGCATGCACCCCGCTTGTCAAGGGACTCGCCAGCGAATACTGCAACCAGAACGCCTACGACTGCATACAGATCCACGGCGGTTCAGGCTTCATGAAGGACTACGCCTGCGAGCGCGTTTACCGCGACGCACGCATCACCTCCATCTACGAGGGCACGACCCAGCTTCAGGTAGTGGCAGCAATCCGCCACGTCACCACCGGCACCTACAGCTCCATGATCGCCGACTACGCAACCCAGCCCGTTTCCGACGAGCTCAAGCCCGTAGCCGATATGCTCGTTGGTCTTGCAGCCAAGTACAACGAAGCCATTGAGAAAGTCAATGCCGTGGGCGACACAACCTACACCGACTTCATGGCACGTCGCCTTGTCGAGATGGCCGGCAACCTCGTAATGAGCTGGCTTCTCGTCACCGATGCCACCCGCTACGCCTCCGAGTCGATGACAAAGAGTGCCAAAGTCTACAGCAAGATCGCACAGGCCGAGATTGAGAAGCACGCCGAATTCATCGCAAACTTCACACCCGACCAGATCGAACTCTACAAGCAGGCATAACCCCTGCCGTCAACCCCATAACCGAGAGAGCGCATCCCACCCCGGAATGCGCTCTCCCTTTTTGCATCACCCCTCATCATACCCTCTCTTTATCGAATCTGTCATAAAGTCTTCTTTATCGAGAGTAGGGACGCACGGCCCGTGCGTCCTCCTGATTCTCAGCCCACAAAGCACATCTCTCATTCCATCTCCGACTCGTCAGAATTGTCTGACTTGTCCGACAAGTCCCCCTCAGAGTCCTCCGGGTCCTCTGAACCCTCCAACTCCTCGTCACAAAATAAGCCCAACTTCTTTTCTCAAGAAATTGGGCTCATTCCCTGTCCACAATAGCGGACAGTAACATTATAAACCGATCATTTACATTTCTTCAGGTGTAAGCTCATTGCCGCCATAGCCCGGATTCTGCTTCAGAAGAGCATTAGCGCCAAAAGCCGATGTCGGGATAGGCAGACGTATCATATTCGCATCATTGGTCGGCTCATGATCCCACCACTTCTCTGTGTGGTAAACTCCCCAACGCACCAAGTCGATGCGGCGGCGTCCTTCGCCGAGGAACTCAATAAGCCACTCATCAAGCATACGCCACTTGTCAAGATTGGCCTCAGTCACGGGATTCGGGTCGTTGCCATTCTCAAAGTTACGTTTCCTCACCGTGTTTATAAGCTCGGCAGCGCCCTTCTTGTCACCTAAGCGCATCTTGCATTCCGCAAGTGTGTAGTAAGCTTCGGCAAGACGTAGCACAGGATGATCCTGAGTCATATAAAGCCCATTATCCGACTCGTCGGGCACAGCGTATTTGATGATACGTACACCGTCACCCTCCTCCGCACAGTTCTCCATCGTCGATGGAAGCTCTGCTTTGGTAGCGATCGTGCCACCATTCTCCACCAGCTTGGAGTAAGGAGCAATCCAGTCATTTATTACAAGAGGCTTACCCATTGTAAGAGGGAAAGTACCCACGCACACGCGGTCCGGATAACGGGGATCGCTTAACTCACCAACGAGGAACATACCCTCATACTTTCTGTTGCCGTTGTAGTGGTAAAGCTGCTTGCGCAGGTCACCATCGTCAAACTTCTCGTAAGGTGATCCGAGCTTGATTTCAGGGTTCACCTCCTTGTAGAGCTTCCCTTCCGGGTTGCGCGAAGGAGCGAGACACCACTGGTTGGCACCACCGCCGTAACCGGTCTTGATTCCGAAATAATTGGCAATTTTGCTCGGGAAGAAGTTGGTATAGCGGTTGTTGAGAAGATGGATGCCGTCAAGCACAACCGACCACATGTTCTCATGCGACAGATGGTTGTCAAATCCAAAAGGTGTCTGCCACTCGGCATCAAGCTCGTATGGACCGTACACACCGTTAATTATATCTTCGCACACTTTGGCGGCCTCATTGTACATAGGCACTCCTATATAGGTCTCTGCGTTGAGATAAAGCTGTGCCAGAAGCATGGCGGCTGCTCCCTTGCGGAAATATCCGTCCATGAACTGGTCAACCGTCTTTCGGGTCTCAAGATTTGCAATCGCACTCTTGATAAGAGACTCGGTCTTCTCAAACGTCGCCTTCATGGTAGCGCGGGGCTGCAACGGATCATTCTGTGACTCATAAATGGGAAGACCGCCAAACCAGTCCATACCTCTGAGATAGTAGTAGGCCATCAGTGCCTCGGCCTGTGCGATATGCATTGGGCGATGACTCTCATCGATCCCGAGAGCCTTATAATCGAGAGCCTTGATCTGGTCAATGCAGTTCACACAGTTGGCAATGCCGGTCGTCACATTGTCCCACCAGTTCAGAGAGTACTGATGGTCGGGAGTAATCGTATGGTAATGGGCATTGTAGTGTATGCCGCCTTCAAACCATGCACCAGTCACACGCGTCGGGCAGATAAACACATCGGCCATCTGCTCATTTGCTTCATAAACTATATAGGCGCGGGTAGTCTCCATATAGTTGAAAGCTCGTCCGAGCAGCATGAAAACACCCTGCTCATTATGCACGAGATTGTCGGGAAGAACGTCGGAGTAGTACACCTCGTTCATGTCACACGATGCAAGCGAACCAAGCAGCGCGGCCGACATGAGTATATTTTTTATTTTCATATCTATCTTTGTTTTTGCTGATTGTGGCATTTGCTTAGAATGTCAGTTGCACACCGGCAGTGCAACGTATCGTCTGTGGATACATGCTCGATCCGCTCTGAAGATCCATACCCGGTGTCAGACCATTGATTGTCACCTCGGGGTTCATACCCTTGTATTTGGTGAACGTTGCCACATCGCGCAGGGCGATATAGAAGCGTGCCTTGTCCAGAAATCTGTTCCACTGGCGTGTGTTGAGGGTGTAACCCAGAGTGATCGCATCGATCTTCACAAATGTGCCGTTCTCTATGAAATAATCTGTTATCAGCTTGTTGCCCTTGAAATCCTTGTGCATCTCATAGAGAGGTTTGATGAGATTCTGGCCGCCGCTGTTGATGATGCCGTTGTACATGCTGAACTGGTTGTAGACATCATGGCCGATCCACGAGCGCATCTGCATCGAGAAGTCAAAGTTGCGGTAACGCAGCTGGTTGTTCCAGCTTATGATCAGCTTGGGCATAGCGTCACCAAAGTAAACCTTATGGTCTGCCTTGACTTGGGTCTGAGGAAGAATACCATCCTTACCGCAGTCAATCAGCAACTGCCCGTTTTCGTCGATACCCACAGCCTTGTAACCATACCACTGACCCACCTTGGAGCCCTCGATATACTGGATACCGATACCGGGCGAGCCGGGGCCGGGGAACTGATATGCTTCCCAGCGTGCGCTCTCAACATTGATCTTGGTGATTTTGCTGCTGTTGTGAGAGAAATTCATTGAAGTTGTCCAGTCAAAGTCTTTGGTCTGAACAGGTATACCTGCGATCTCAAGCTCCCATCCCTTGTTGCTGAGCGTACCGATGTTGCGGTAGATGTTACCGTCGACATAGGGAGGCTGCGGAGCCTTGACGAGGAAGATCATGTCTTGGATGTTGCGGTTGAAGTAATCAAACTTACCCCAGAGGCGGTTGTTGAAAAGCGCATAGTCAAGACCGATATTCAGCTCGTGGTTCTCCTCCCACTTCAGGTCAGGATTACCGCTGTTTTTGGCACCATAGGCATTGATCCATGTCTGTGTGTCATACATAAACCAGTAGTCCTTCTGTTTCAGTCGTGTGACTGTGTTACCCGATGAGAAACCGTTGTTTCCTGTCACACCGTAGGCCACACGCAGTTTCAGGTCATTGAGCCAGTCACGCGTGCTCTCCATAAACTCCTCCTTGCTTATGCGCCAGCCAAGGCTTGTCGACCAGAATGTACCCCAGCCATTGTAAGCTCCGAACTTTGAGGACGACTCGCGGCGCACCGATGCGGTTGCCATATAAGTATCGTTGTAGCTGTAGCTTGCACGACCGAAAAACGATAGCGAGCGCTCACGCACACCCTTGCTTGACTTCATCTTCGCCTTGCCGCTCTTCAGATAAGAACCGCTGCCCAGATCCCAGATTCCCACTGCATCGATTGCAGCAAAATCGGTATTCTCAGCATTAAACGTTTCCTTACCAACATTCTCCCAGTAAGTCCATCCGAGAGTAGCATCTACGCGGTGCTCGCGTGAAGCTCCAAACTCCTTCAGATAGCTGAAATAAGCATCATACGACTGGGTGTGGTCAAGAGTGAACTCATGCTTTACATAGCCGTTCACCTTATTCCAGTACGATGCCCCATGCTCCGGCGATTCCATGCGCTGGAAATTCTGCTGATAACGGTTCACATTGGCCGATCCGTGCAGCGACAGACCATCCCATATCTTCAGCTTCATAGTCACCGTTCCGAGCAACCATTGATCTCTGTAGTCCGATATGCTCTCATACACATCCGACACCGGGTTGCGGCCATTCTTGTCGAAATTGATGGTAACATTATACTTTGTCGGATCATCGGGATCCATGAGTGGAGCGGTCGGATTCAGAGTGATAGCCGATTTCACAGTAGCGGCAGTACCTCGCTGGTCACTCTTTGCTTCACGGGCCTGAAGACGCATACCCAACTCAAGGATACCGTCAAAAAACTTGAAGTTGGCATTCATGCGGCCCGACAGGTCACGGCGCTTGTCGCCGATCACAATACCCTCGTCATCCTTATAAATCAGCGATGCGTAGATATCGTGTGTCTTGCCGGCCTCCTGCATTGTCACAGCATGTTTCATCGAGAAAGGATGATCCACTGTCACAGCATCATACCAATCGGTCTCATAGCCGAAATCCGTACCTATACCGGCATCCACATACTCGCGTGCCGTCATGACTTCCGGCTTCTTGCGCAAAAATTCAGTAGTGAATTCACCGGTGTAAGTCAGGCGCATTGTGCCGTCCTTGGCCTTCTTTGTCGTAATCAATATCACACCGGCTGCAGCCTTTGTACCGTAGATAGCACCGGCCGAAGCATCTTTAAGCACATCGATACTCTCGATATCCTCCTGATTGATTGCACGGAGATCACCACCCGGCACACCGTCAATAACAATAAGCGGCGACTTTCCGGCACTGATCGAGGCAGCACCACGCAACTGATAGGTCGAAGTGGCATTTGGCGAACTATTTGCTCCATCAATTGTCAGGCCGGAAATCTTACCCTGAAGGGCAGCACCTATATCAGAGCCACCCATACCCACAAGGAGATCGTCACCCTTGATAGAAGTAATCGACGATGTCACCTGCTTTTTCTGCATCGTGCCGTAGCCCACGACTACCACATCGTCAAGCACCTTGCTGTCCTCTTTAAGAGTCACAGTCACGTCTGTGCGGCCACCAAGCGCAATCTCCTGCGTCGTGTAGCCTACAGCCGAAACAATAAGTGTAGCCTTTTGGGCATCAACGCCCGCAAGCGAGAACTTACCGTCAATGTCGGCTGCCGCCCCTTTACTTGTACCTTTCACGAGCACGGTTGCTCCGACAATAGGTTCTCCCTCCTTGTCGACAACCACACCTTTCACATCGGCCAATGCCGTGAATCCTGCCGCAACCCAGCACGCAATTGCTATGCACACCAGCCGGCTGCTTTGCAGGACTTTCTTTAGATAATTGCCCATTTGATAATGATTAGTGAAGTAATTGATTAAATTTTAAGTGATATTTATTGTTTTCAGATAATGAATCGGTATTTTCTCCGATTTTAAAGTTTCCGCTTGCGAACCTATACAAAAAAAAAAAAAATAGCAAGTTTTTCAGCAAATACTTATCAACACTCTTGTTTTTTCTACGTTTTTTTCATCCGTGCATTTCATAAATTCTCTATCTTTACCGCAAATTTTCAAACCAACCTAAACACATTTGCATGAAAAAAAGTATTATTTCTGCCCTGATCACACTCGTTGCGACCACGACAGGCTTCGCACAGAACCGAGCCGAATGGCTCTCGCTCGACGACCCTAATTCATTTTCCATGATCCTGTTAGGCGACCCACAGACCTATCTTAAATACAAAATCAACCAACCCATTTTCGACCTGATGACCAATTGGGTAGCCGACAACGTCGACAACCTAAAAGTCAAGGCCGTCCTTTGCACGGGCGACGTTGTAGACCAGAACCAGAACCTCGTCACCCGCAACCGGGTGCGCCAGACGTCACGGCAGATGTGGGAAGCAGCATCTGAAGCATTCTCCACATTCGACAATCTCGTCCCTTACATCATATCAACCGGCAACCACGACTACGGCTACCGTAAAGCCGAGAACGGCAACACACACTTCCCCGACTACTTCCCGATCGAGCGCAACCCGCTCTGGCAGAAATGCTGCCTTGAAGTATTCCCCAACCGCTCGGGCATCGAGTCACTCGAAAACGCCATCTTTGAATTTAAAGACCCCAACTGGGGCAAAATACTCGTTGTCTGCAACGAATTTGCTCCACGCGATGAGGTTCTTGAGTGGACCAAGAAATTCATTTCCGCCGACAAATATAAAAATCATAAAGTCATCTATATGACCCACTCGCTCATACACGAGCGTCAGGGCGAGCGCACTGATAACGAACCCTACACCATCTCCCCCGCCAATTGGGGGCAACAGGTTTGGGACAAGCTCCTCTATCCGTCATCCAACATCGTGCTTGCAATCTGCGGACACACTGGCAAAGCATCCGATGACTTTCAGGACACGGTTGCCTATCGCGTCGACAAAAATACCAACGGTGACGACGTCAGGCAGATGATGTTCAACACACAGATGATCGGCGGCGGCTGGCATGGAAACGGCGGCGATGGGTGGCTTCGCATCCTCGAGTTCAAACCCGACGGAAAAACGATCTCCGTAAAAACCTACTCCCCCCTCTTCGGCATATCCCCGTCGACCAAACACCTCGCCCACCGCACAGCCCCTTACGACCAGTTCGACATCGTAATTGACTGAGCAAAGACTGACTTTTAAGCTACAAAGCATCCCATAATGCAGAGAGCGCATCCCCACCCCGGAATGCGCTCTCCCTTTTTCCAACCAGTCCGACTTCTCTGCGTCCTCACAGCGGGTAAACCTCCCTGATAGGATCATTATACTCCACCTGAAGCTCCTTAAGTCGCTGCTTTAGCTTCGCTGTAATCTCCTCTGTTCCCGGTTCGCCGTATATGTTTTTCATCTCCGAGGGGTCTTCTTTCAGATCATAGAGTTCCCAGCGGTCAATGTCGTTATAGAAATGAATGAGTTTATACCGGTCGGTTCTCACCCCATAGTGACGCTTCACGGCATGTTCGGCCGGATACTCATAGAAATGATAGTACACGGCATCGCGCCACTCCTCGGGCTTCTCCCCGCGCAGAAGCGGAACTAGCGACACACCTTGCATATCCTCCGGAATATCCACACCGGCCAGTTCAAGGAAAGTCGGGGCATAGTCGATATTCTGCACCATCTCATTTATTTCACCCGAAGCATTCAGCCCCTTGGGCAGACGCATCAGAAGCGGCGTATTCAGCGACTCCTCATACATGAATCGCTTGTCAAACCATCCGTGCTCACCCATGTAGAAGCCCTGATCCGAAGTGTAGACCACAAGCGTGTTGTCGCTCAGTCCATGCTCATCGAGATAGTCAAGCACGCGTCCCACATTATCATCAAGACTTTTCAACGTTTTCAGATAATCGCGCATATAGCGCTGGAAGCGCCACTCGGCAAGTTCCTCACCCTTCAGATCCGACTTATAATACTCCTCGATAATCGGGTTGTAGAATGCGTCCCACGCCGCGCGCTGCTCCTCGTCCATGCGCCCTAAAAAAGCCTCATAAGTAGCCCTCAGCCGCGTTGTCTGCTCAGGATTAAGCATTTTCAGGTCATACTGGATATCCATGTGCACCGGATTGTCAATGCGCATTTCAGCCGCGGCCGCAGCCTCTCTCCCCTCATAGTTGTCAAAGAAATTTTCGGGCAACGGGAAAGTCTTGTCCTCATAAAGGCGCAGATTGCACGTGTCGGCCATCCAGTTGCGGTGCTGAGCCTTGTGGTGGATCATCAGCAGAAATGGCTTCTCCTTATCCTCGCGGTTTTCAAGCCAGTCCAGACTCATATCGGTGATGAGGTTGGTCAGATACCCGTGCACCACCTCCTCCTTGCCATCCATATTGATGAAACGCGGATTATAGTAGTCACCCTGTCCCGGCACGATACGCCAGAAATCAAATCCCGTCGGCTCGCTTATCAGATGCCATTTACCTATCAGAGCCGTTTCATATCCGGCTCCTTGCAGATACTTCGGGAAGGTCGGCTGCGACCCGTCGAACGGTTTACCGCTCTCGTTATCCGTAAACCCGTTGGCATGGGAATGCTTGCCGGTTATTATGCACGCACGCGAAGGCCCCGACAACGAGTTCGCCACAAACGACCTGTTGAACTTCACACCATCCTCGGCGATTCTGTCAAGGTTGGGTGTGTGGGCATAGCGTGTATCGTATGCACTCAGCATCTGCGCCGTGTGGTCATCGGTCATTATATACACGATATTGTATGGCTTTTTCCCTTCCGATCCACCGGCGCCAGTCGTCCGGCATCCCTGCAGAACCGCTCCCGCAGGCACAACCACGATAGCCGTGGCAAACACATATACCTGTTTCATGATTTAGATAATGATTGATCTGTTCTCCACGCGTGCATCACATTGGCAGGTGCACGTCCTGCGTCAAGTTCTTTTTTCATATAATCCATGTAGGGTGTTACGTGGGCAAAGAATCGCCTGTACCCCTCACACAGAAAATTAAGCCCCTTTTCACCGTCAGAAGAAATAGCGAACCGGTTGCGTGGGCACTCCCCGTGACAGGCAAACACATACTCACATTCCCGGCACTGCCGTGGCAACGCTGTTTCCTTCATCATTCCGAACCTCTGCTGCCGCTCGCTCGCCATCATCTCTATGATAGTCCTCTCATGGATATTACCGAGCCGGTAGGCCGGGAACACAAAGTGATCGCAGCAGTACACATCCCCGTTATGCTCCATCACGGCCGCATGGCCGCAACGTGCTGCAAGAGTGCAGATACCCGCCTCCACACCCATCCAGTTGGCAAGAGTGGCCTCAAATATCTGAATGAACATACTCCCTACATCCTCCCTTATCCATTCATCAAACACTCCGATGAGAAAGTCACCCCATTGCCGGGGCGACACCGTGAACGACATCACCTTCCCTTCCGGGTCATATCCGTCGGCAAGCACTCCCGTAGCCTTTATCCGCTCCACCACAGGAGTGAACTGGATATACTGGCAGCCGATATCTTTGAAGAAACGGTAGAATTCCCGTGGATAATCGGCATTATATTCATTCACCACAGCCATAGCGTTCCATTCCACACCATGACGTTGCAGAAGCCTTATCCCCTCCATTACGCGGCTCCATGTCGGGCGGTCTTGTTTGTCACGCCTGTACTCGTCGTGATATTTTTCCGCCCCGTCGATCGACAACCCCACAAGCCATGAGTTCTCCTTCAGAAACCCACACCACTCGTCTGTGAGCAGAGTCCCGTTCGTCTGTAGGCAGTTCTGCACCGATCTCCCGCGGGCATATTTCCGCTGAAGCGACATTGCCCTCCTGTAGAAATCAATCTCTCTCAGCGTCGGTTCGCCACCGTGCCACACAAACTGAACGCAATCGAGACTCTGGCTCTCCATATATTGCTTTATATAGAGCTCCAGAGTCTCGTCACTCATCAGGGCGCTTTTATCCCCTCCGTTATGTCTCCCCGTTTTCTCACTGTAATAGCAGTATTCGCAGGCGAGATTACACGACGCCCCCGCCGGCTTTGCCATCACATAGAGCGGATATGAAAAAGGAGAGACAATATCCACAGCTGTCTGTTCGCTACTTCACGACAATCTCCTGCGGGGTGGTTGTTGGTCCTTCCACACGAAGCACACCCGCACTGTCTACCTCCAGACGGTCAAAAAACACCACTCTTTCGCCGGGATTCGACGACATGCGTCCGTGATACACGCAATAGCGCGACGAGTCGGGCATTGTCACGACCATGTTGTGACCCGTTCCCATCACCGTGCCACCTTTGCTCACGTTCTCCTCAAGCACAGGATTTGACGACGATTTCACGAACGGTCCGAGCGGAGAATCCGATGTTGCGTAACCCACGGCATAATACTTGCCCCCGTAGTGGTTGGCAGAATACATGATATAGTACGTGTCACCATCTTTGAAAATATATGACCCCTCCGTCCAGCGGCGGTTCACCTCCTTGTTGGTCACCGAACGGCTTTCCCACTCGGCCTGCACGTCATCGAGCTTGGTCGGAGGAGCGAGCAGCAGCTGCGGCTCACCTATCACACCGCTGAAATCAGGCTTCATCTCCACGCCGTAGACCCAGCTTTCCTCCACTTCATCGCAGAAGCCGTCTTCACGCGCCTTGTCGGCAATCTCGCTATCCACAGCGTGCTTGTAGCAGCAGCGTGAGAAATAGAGATAGCAGCGGCCGTCATCCTCAAAGAGCACATTGGCATCGATGATCGGATAAGGCGGATTAAACACAGGGCGGTCGAGATAATCAGCGAACGGCCCGGCAGGACTCTCAGCCACAGCCACACCGATCTTGAAATTCTCCCCCTCATTACCGGGATTATCCTTGGCGTTGGAACTATAGAACATATAGTATTTGCCATCGCGTTCATACACTTCCGGAGCCCAGAAGCAGTCAACGTTCCACTGATCCTCACCCCCGCCTTTATATACCTGCCCGAGCGGTTCCCAAGAAGCCATGTCCTCCGACACGTATGCCTCAAAGCCATCGCTGAGCGACGTGCCGTACATGTAATATTTTCCATCCGAGGCAGCGAGGACAAACGGGTCACCGAACTTCACCGGAACCGGATTACTCACCGTTGCGGTCTCTCTCGCCTGCTCCTTGCTTCCGTTGCATCCCGGAGCTAAAAAAGCTGTAGCCGCAATCACCCCGGCTACAAAGAAACTGTGTTTCATGTGAATGAATGATCTGATTATGTTGTTAGACGTATTTTTACTTATGACATCCTAAGACCTTAAAATGCTTCTTTTAACAGAGTAGGGACGTACGGCCCGTGCGTCCTGAGCGTGCAACCCACATTTCTCCTCCACGCCTCCGACTCGTCAGAATTGTCCGACTCGTCCGACCTGTCCCCTCTGCGTTCTCCGAGATCTCCGAGTACTCTCCGGCCGGAGGCCGGACATTTGGTTAACCGCGGGCGTTTACGCCCGTGGACAGC
>CAMWSY010000039.1 GCA_947176995.1 uncultured Porphyromonadaceae bacterium
GATCCATATTATTGCTGATAGTATTAGAGTAACCCTCTTCATAGTCCTTTTTCATCAACACGGCGGGGTCGTCAGGCGATTGTCGGCTTCGTAGTGTTTTTCACAAAAATAACATTTCGTGCCCCCGAAAAGTTGCGAAATTGACCAACGCATACCTGCTTTTAACAAAATCAGTCAGCCACCCGGGCAAAAACCGGATGGCTGACTCGTGTGCCGATAAAGGAATTATCAGTGTGTGTGTTTCTGATTCTAATTCCGCGAAAGAGTCGCTATTTTTACCTTAGGTGAAAGTACCTTGTGTGTTTCTCTTTCTGTTCCGGCCACACTTGCTTGGGCCTTGCCTCTTATGTCACGCGATGAAGCGCCGAAGAGGAAGCTGTAGTCACCCGGAGTCACTACCCATTTCGACGCATCAGCGTCAAATGAGGCAAGATCCAGCGGATCGACGGTCATTATCAAGGTTTCGCTTTCGCCCGGCTGAAGCAGACCGGTCTTGGCAAACGCCTTGAGTTCTTTTTCTGGCTTGTTGGCGGTCTTGGCGTCGGGAGCGGTGACATAAAGCTGAACAACCTCCTTACCGGCACGCTTGCCGCTGTTGGTCACCTTCACCTTTGCCATGTATTTTCCGTCAGCCTGTTCCACAACAGGATCACTGTAGTCAAATGTGGTGTAGCTCAGTCCGTAGCCAAACGGGTAGGAAACCTCTTTGCCGAACGTGTCGAAATAGCGGTAGCCCACATAGATATCCTCCTCGTATGGAGTATAGTCGTGGAATTTAACCGGCTCGGCGTTATCCTGCTTCTTACCTGTGAAGTCGATGCTGGCTGTCATGTCGATCGGGAAGTTCGACGATGAGGCGTGGTCACGGAAATCAACCGGGAAAGTCATTGTGAGCTTGCCGCTCGGATTCTCCTTGCCTGTCAGGATGTCGGCGACACTGTTGCCACCCTCCTGACCTCCCTGCCATGCACACAGGATAGCGTCTGGAAATCCCTTCCACGATGCGGTCTCGATCACACCGCCCACATTGAGCACTGCCACAACTTTCTTACCTTTGGCGTGGAATGCCTTGGTCACATCCTCGATAAGTTTGCGGTTTTCGGGAGAGAGGGAGAAGTCCGATGAAGTGCGGTCTACAAACTCACCCGAGATACGTCCTATCGTGATAAGCGCGATGTCGGCATCCTCCGCCTGTTTGTTCAGATCCTCCGTTGCGATCACCATCTCTTCGGGAAGCGGCGAAGGCATGAACGCGGCCATCGGGTTGCCGTCATTCTTCTGGGAGTTGCGGAAGTCCTCGATATGCTTGCGGTAGGCGCTCTCCAGTGCGTCGTCAGTCGTGAAACCGGCATTGTGCAGTCCGTCGAGAAGCGACACCGTGTAGGCGCGGTTCACATTACCCGAGCCCGTGCCACCGGCAATGAAGTCATACGACGTATTGCCGTAGACAGCGATTTTCTTCACATCGTCAGCAAAAGGAAGTGCATCCTTATCGTTCTTAAGCAGAACCATACCCTCCGTTGCACTGCGGCGTGTCACGTCGGCATGACCTTTCAGGTCGGGAGCATCTGAGTAGTCATAGCCTTTGAAAGTCGGAGTCTTCACGATCATCTCGAGCACACGCTTCACATTGCGGTCGAGCACACTCTCGTCAAGTGTTCCATCGTTAAGCCCTGACATGATCATTTCAAACTGCTTGTCGGTACCCGGCTGAAGCATGTCGTTTCCGGCCTTCATCTGAGCCACGGCATCCTTACCGCCGAACCAGTCTGTCATAACCATGCCGTCAAATCCCCACTCGTCACGAAGGATCGTAGTCAGCAGCTCTTCCGATTCCGATGTGTAGTCACCGTTAAGGCGGTTGTACGATGACATGACGGTCCACGGCTCAGCCTCTTTCACTGCGATCTCAAACCCCTTGAGATACAGCTCTCTGAGAGCACGTTCACTCATCTGTGCATCGTTACCCATGCGGTTGGTTTCCTGACTGTTGGCGGCAAAATGCTTGATGCTCGTGCCCACGTTGTTGTCCTGAATACCCTTGACGTATGCCGCCGCGATGTTGCCGCTCACGACCGGATCTTCCGAGTAGTATTCGAAATTACGTCCGCACAGCGGGTTGCGGTGAGTGTTGAGAGCCGGGGCGAGAAGCACGTCCGCGCCATATTCAAGCACCTCATTACCGATAGCGCGACCCACATTTGCAACCAGAGTCGTGTCCCATGTGCACGCAAGCAGCGTGCCGATAGGGAAATGAGTGCAGTAGTAGGTGTCGGAGTCACCCTCGCGGGTAGGGTTGATTCGGAGTCCGGCAGGGCCGTCGGCCAGTACGACCGACGGAATACCGAGACGCGGGATAGCGTATGTTGTTCCGGCTGCTCCGGGCACCTTGTCCTGAGTCTCACCCACAACGGCGTTCTCGCCGCTGAAACCGGCCATACCCATGCCGATCACAAGGTGAGCCTTCTCCTCGGGAGTCATGGCAGCCACCACTTCATCGATATTGTCAGGACTCAGTTGCGGGTCTTTTGGTCCACATGCGCTTAAAGCCACGGCTGCAATCACAGCAGAAGTTACTTTTTTCATTATTGTTTCTATGGGAGAGAATTGAGAGAGAGAGTGAGAGAGAATTTTACTTGAATAGCTGAGGGAGGAACTCGGTCAGATAGATGCGCCAGTTCTTCCAGATATGTCCGTCGGGGCTTTCTCTGTAGATGTACTTGTAACCCTTATCGTCGAGCATCTTGCGATAATCCTTGTTTGCTTCATAGAGGAAATCCTTGTCACCGATGGCGATCCAGTAGAGAGCCGGCGGATTGGAGAACTGCTTTGCCAGCTTACCCTCGAGGTCGTCATAGACGGGCGAGGTTGTGCCGTCGTGCGGAAGGATGGCTGCCGAGAACAGACCCACGTAGTCAAACATGTCGGGATACTGCTTCGAGATGTGCATCGAGTGGAAACCGCCCATCGACAGGCCACCGATAGCACGGTGCTTCTTGTCGGCGATAGTGCGGTAGTTGCTGTCGATATACTTCACCACATCAGGGAAATGCTGCTCAAATGTGCCGTCCATCGTGTGGGGGAGCTGCGTTGTGGGAGCTTTGAAACCGAGGCTCGACTCACCCGGAGCGGCTTCCATGGCCACATTACCGTTGGTCATCACCACGATCATCGGCTCAACCTTCCCTTGGGCGATCATGTTGTCGAGGATCTGGGAGGCACGGCCGAGCTCGGTCCAAGCGTTTTCATCGCCACCCATGCCGTGCAGCAGATAGAACACCGGATAGCGTTTGTCGCTCTTTTCATATCCGGCAGGAGTATAAACTGTCATTCGGCGGTTCATGCCCAGAGTCGGGCTCTCATACCACACCTTCGACACCGTGCCGTGGGGCACGTCGTTGATTTTGTAGTAGTCGGCATAGTCACCACCGACAAGGAATACATTGGTTATTGAGGCAGTGTCGCGTATCTGGAATACGTTTGACGGGTCAGGCATTCTCTGGCCGTCAACGATGAATGTATAGCTGTAGAGCTCGGGAGAGAGTGCCGTGGTCGTGAATTCCCACAGACCGTCGGCATTCTTAACGAGATCGGCTGTTCCGGGAGCGTCAAACTTACCGTAGGGGGTATCGATCTGTTGCGGCGGAAGGAAATCGCCGGTCACCTGCACTTTCGTGGCCTCAGGTGCGTTCATGCGGAATGTCACTGTATTGTCGGGATGAACCTCGGGCGATACGATCGAGGGAGCGCCCCACAGCGCCTGCTGTGCGTTGGCGGTAACCGCCATAACGCACGCAAGCAGCAGAAGTATAGTCTTTCTCATTTTTGGTTATGTTTATTGATCTTTGATTATCAAAGGATATTGGGAGTGTCCCACACCTTGGTGGCTGTGCAGGTTGCCTTCACCTTCTCTGTGCCGATGGTAAATTCAAACTCACCCTTCTCTATGGTCCACTTGTTGTCGTAGTTCACAAAGGCGAGATCGCTTGCCGGAATCGTGAAGGAAACCTTCTTGCTTTCACCCGGTTTGAGCGAGATTTTGTCGAAGCCGCGCACGCGGTAGGTATCTGGGGTAATCGAAGCGACCAGATCGCTGCTGAACAGTATCACAGGCTCCATACCCTCTGTGTTGCCGGTGTTCTTCACCGTCACGGTCACTGTAATGTCATCGCCCGGAGCAAATTCGCTCTTATCCACGGTGAGATCAGAGTACTGGTAGGTTGTGTAGCTCAGTCCGAAACCAAACGGCCACTGAATGTCGATATCAGCCGTGTAACCGTAAGCGCCCGACATCATCGGCACCGTCTCGCTCGGCTTGTGGTCGTATGTAGCCAGACCGTTTGTCCACTTCGGATAAGTGTAAGGAAGTTTCGCGCTGAAGTTGCGCTTGCCCGAGAGGAGCAGTGCGAGCGCGTCACCGCCGTAGTTGCCCGGAAGCATCACGTTGACAACTGCCGATGCAAGAGGCTCGATCTCACGCACGATGCGCGGGCGGCCGGCATTGATCACCATCACGATCGGCTTACCGGTCTTGGCGAGAGCCTTCACAAGATTGCGCTGGTTCTCCGAGATAGTCAGCTCATTGAGGTTACCCACGGTCTCGCAGTAGGAATTTTCACCCACACAGGCCACGATCACGTCTGCACGGCTTGCGGCTGCCACTGCGCTCTCGATGCGCACGTTGGTCTCACGCTCCCACTGGCCGTAATCCTCCACATAGTCCATACCCTCTTCAAGTATCACGTTCTGTGCGCCATATTCGTTGCAAAGAGCCTCGTAGATGGTGTTGTACTGCTCATGGAACATCGGATTGTTAGTACCCTGCCATGTGTAAGACCAGCCACCGTTCAGGCTGCGCATCGAGTTGGCGTTCGGGCCGGTCACAAGTATGCGCTTCCCTGCGGCAAGAGGCAGAGTGCCGTTTTCATTCTTCAGAAGAACCTCACTCTGCACGGCGCTTTCGAGTGCCTTTGCAGCAAACTCTTCCGAGCCGAAGAGAGGATAATCCTTGGCGTAGGTCATAGGCGTCTCAAAAAGACCAAGACGCAGCTTGAAGCGGATGATGCGGCTTGCGGCGTCGTCGATGCGGCTCATGGGCACTTCACCCTCCTCCACAAGCTCCTTGAGTAGAGTGCAGAACTCCACGTCATACGGAGTCATCGACATATCTATACCGGCGTTCACCGACAGCTTGATAGCCTCCTTATAGTCGGCAGCCACCTTGTCGCGGCGCCAGATGTTGTGGATATCGGCCCAGTCGGTCACGATCATACCGTCCCAGTTAAGTTGCTCCTTGAGCCAGACGGTCAGCATCTCGTGATTAGCGTGGAAAGGCAGACCGTTGTTGAGACCCGAGTTCACCATCACCGAGAGAGCACCGGCACGGATAGCAGCCTTATAGGGAGCGAAATATTTTTCACGCAGATCGATCGGGTTCACCGACGACGGAGTGCGGTCCTTGCCCGAAACCGGATTGCCGTAAGCCATAAAGTGCTTCAGGCACGCACCCACATTCTTTGTACCGAGGTGATTGTTATCGTCACCCTGATACCCTTTGACAACCTCTACAGCCATAGCGCCGTTGATATACGGGTCTTCGCCGAAGCTCTCCCACATGCGGCTCCATGCCGGATTACGGCCGAGGTCCATCACCGGGTTGTAGACCCATGGTATAGCACAGGCACGCGCCTCGTAAGCCGTGATCTCTGCACCCTGACGCACGAGTTCGCGGTTGAACGTAGCCGCCATGTTTATCTCCTGCGGGAGAAGCGTGCCCCCCTGAGTGTAGGTCGAACCGTGGTTCTGATCCACGCCATACACATCGGGAATGCCTATATATTCAAGCGAAGCATCCTGAATACCGCCGATTATGCGGTTCCATGCCTCAGGTGTCTGTGCGAAGCTCATAGGCACATTCAGGATCGAGCCCACACGATAGTCACCGATCACGGTTTTCAGCTTGGCTGGGTCAAGTTCAACTTGGCCGTTTACAAGCGAGTCGCACTGAACGGCGTCGATTGTAACCTCACACATCTGTCCGATCTTGTCATCAAGCGACATTTTCGATACGATGTCTTTCACACGCGACTCTAAATCTCCATCATTGGCTATTGCCGGACTGACATTGCTCCATGTCGACTTACTCCCGCAGGCGGTGGCAAGCAACACAAGCGATGCTATAAAAGTATTCTTTAACATGATTGACGATTTGTGTTGTTTTTAACTTTTGTGTCCAAAATTACAGTATCACTTTTCGTGCTCGCCGCGGAAGACCCAAAGAAGTAAATTTTTTAACGCGCTATTTTCAATTAAAAGCCTTATTTTCAACATTTAGATTTTACGCCTTCATTCCTCAGCAGGTAAATATCAAGTGCGCCACTATCTGCCGACACAAAACTGTCACACATCTGTACATTTTTCTCCATAAAATTTTAACTGCTTATTATTTGGCAAGTTCCTATTTTTATATTTTCTTTGCCAAAGATTTCTAATGCCACCCTTCACTACCTTTCACTACTCACGCCTATAATGCTGAAACCTACCGCTTTTGTCGCAGTTCTTTGTCTTCTGCTGTCATTGCCATTCATCGCCTATGCGCAATGGGGTGAAAATCATCCGGCTATAAAGCAGAACACAGAAGACCTCGAGCAACTTGATGCACTTCTGCTTGTGCAGTTCGAGCTTACCAACCGCAAGGAGATGCGCATCGGCGCATTGCGTGCCGCCATAGCACGCACCGACAATCCGACAGCAATGCTCCCACTTGCAAGTCAGATATTTGAGGAATATAAATACTACGATTCCGATTCAGCACTTCATTATGCCGACCTCATCTGCACACTCGCGCAGCAGATTGAGCCCGCAAGCGATTCCCTCATAGTATCCTCCCGGCTCGATCAGGCATATATGCTCTCGATTCAGGGCTACAACGACGAAGCCACGCAGATTATCGGCGACATCAACCCTGATAAACTTCGACGTACCAATCTGATAAAATATTTCCGCACACGCGAGTACGTCGATGCCATGAAGCTCACTTATGGCATTGCCGACAAGAAAAAAGGAGAACGCCTCTACAGAGATCTCGTCCTTTGCCGCGACACACTCTGCGCGATATGCAAGGACACAGGACGGTTCCCTCACGAGCTGATATGGATTCCGGTTGCTACTCAGCTCGATAAAAACACAGCCCACATTGACCCCAGAGACCTCAACAACCTTCATCTTGCAGTTGACACCGTCACCGACATAGCCAAAATCGAGCAGTCCAACGCCTATTGGCTTGCACAGTACTATAAGCAAATAGGCAACGAGGAGCTCATGATTCACTATTTCATCAAAGGAGCACTCGGAGCAGTCGCATCGCAGCGCCGCGAAATGGCCACGATGCCCGAACTCGCACAATACCTCTACGAGTACGGCGACATAAACCGCGCCAACAACTACATCATCTACAGCTACAATCAGCTCAACGCCTACAAAAATCGCAACCGCATCCTCCATCTATCCAAAGTGCTCGGCAACGTGCGCGATGCATATCAGGAGCAGCTGGAGCGGCGCGACAACCGTATGCACCGCTACGTCGCGATTCTTTTCCTCCTTGTGGCTGTTCTGCTTGCAGGTGTTGTCTATATCATTATGCGCAATAGAGAGCTAAGGCGCACAAGGTTAGAGCTGCTTCAATCCAATCAGGATCTTAACAATGCCCTTGAACAGCGCGACACAGCTATAACCACACTCGAGAGAGCCATCCACGAGTTAAGTGAGTCCGACAACGTCAACCGCGGCGTCATAGCCCTGACATTCCGCCTCACTTCTCACTTTATCAACGAGATGGACAACTTCCGCAAAAAGCTTCTGCGCAAATTCCGTCTCAAACAGCTCGAGGACGTGGGCGTCATACTCTCCGACAGCGACATTGTCAAAGATCAGTATGCTGTGTTCTACAACAGCTTCGACAAAACCGTCCTTTCCATTTTCCCCAACTTTATCGACGACTACAACGAAGCATCCTCCCCCGATGTGAGAGTCGATAAAGCCGCCATCGAGAAATCGGGCGTCCTGAACATGCGATTGCGCATCTACGCCCTCCGCCGGCTCGGAATCGAGAAGAGCGCCGACATCGCCCAGATGCTCAATGTCTCGATCCGCACCGTCTACAACAACCGTTCAACCGACCCCAAACCACACGTCTCAGCATGATCTGAAGCCACCGGGAGCACCCGGTAATCACATTTTTTCACACAGCCAAGCGATGGATTTTTACCTATTCCGCTTGGCTATTATTTTGTATTACTGACATATCTTGTCTAAAATGTTTACTTAGTGATTACCTGCCGGCACTACCGCTTGTTTTTAATATTAGCTTTGTAGCCGGAAACGGGGCTCACCCGCCGGTTTTGGAGAGGTGAGTTTCTGCCATCGACAATAAAGACAGAATCAAGTCTGCCATCTGCGGCCAAGACTTCGACATAAATCTGACACTATACAGGTGCAGCGACAACGCTCACCCTCAGATAGCCAAAATTTAATGTTGATATATATTATGATTGGTTTAAAAACCATTATTGTAATTCAATAGGTGATGCAATAAGCAATAAGTAGTGATTGCGGGAGATCCACACGAGAGTGCCGATCTCCCGCACCCTTTTTATCCCCCTACCCTTGGAAAACGCCCTACTGATTTGCTCTGGGTTCTCTGGGTTCTCTGATTCCTCTGACTCCTCTGATTTCTCCCCCCCCGTATCTCATTACGTTCCAAGCCGTCCCCGAGTCCTCCAATCCCACACAAAACCACCGTCTCCAACTCACCCAAGCGACGATTTTTTACCTATTTTCTACGACCACACCACTGTTTTACAATATTTTGCATTTTGCAACATTTACTTTACAATTACCGACCCTCATTATCACTTGCATATCATGTTAGTTTTGCGAGCGGTTGCAATCCACCACCTACCGGTGGCGCATCGCAACCGCTCGCAAAGAAATCATAATTTAATTCATCTAATAAATCACATGAACAAATTCAAGCATCAGACATTGTGGCGGCAATTTGCCATCATAGCTCTGTTCCTGTTTGTAGGTCTATGTGTAAACGCACAAAACATCACAACCACGGGAACGGTGTCCGACGAGGAAGGCGAGCCGCTGATCGGTGTGTCAATTCAGGCCGAAGGCACTACTCAGGGCACAACCACTGATTTCAACGGTGAATACACCATTTCGGTGAAACCCGGCACTAAACTTATCTTCTCCTACGTCGGCATGAAGTCGCAGACTCTTCCCGCCGTCAACGGAACACTCAACGTCACCCTCGCATCTGCCGATACATCTCTCGATGAGATCGTGGTTGTCGGCTACGGCGTGCAGCGCAAGAGCGATGTGACTGGTGCAATCTCCAAGGTCGAAGGAAACTCACTTGAGAACCTCACCATCAACAACCCCACAGCCGCGCTTGCAGGTAAGACCTCGGGCGTGCAGGTAGTGAGCACATCGGGCGCCCCCGGTTCAAGCCCCACAATCCGCGTGCGTGGTTACTCCTCCAACTCCGACATGGCTCCCCTTTATGTAGTCGACGGTATCCGTCTCACCGACATCTCCGGTATCGACCCCAGCCAGATCGAGTCGATGGAGATCCTCAAGGACGGTGCTTCCGCAGCCATCTACGGTGCTCAGGCCGGTAACGGCGTTGTGCTCATCACAACCAAGAGTGCCAAAAACAAAGACGGCTCCATCCGCTACGACTTCCAGTACGTCAACGAGTCTGTTGGCCGTCGTCCCACATTGCTCAATGCACAGGAGTACATGGACTACATGGTTGACGCAGGTGTTTACGCTGCCGACGCATTCCGTGCCCTCGGATGGAACGGAACGACCGACACCGACTGGTACGACGTTGCATTCGGCAAGGGTGAGCAGTACAAGCACACCGTTACATTCGAAGGTGGCAGCGACAAGGGCTCACTCCTCGCTTCGGTTGCCTACCTCACCAACAACGGTCCCGTCCGTGGCGACGCCGATACCTACAAGCGTCTTTCAGGCAACATCAACGCCGATTACCAGATCAAGTCATGGTTCAAAATCGGAACAACAGCGATCGCAGAGCGCTGGCAGACGCGCAGCGTGTCTGCGTCCAACCAGTGGGGCGCAATGCTCACATCGCTTTACGCGCTTGACCCTCTTACACCAAATCTTGTTTCTCCCAACGAGCTGGGATCCTACTCTCTCATGAACGCTCACAAGAGTGAGCTTCTCTCCAATGCCGACGGCATGTACTACGGTCTTTCACCCTTCTATACCGGTGAAAACGTGCATCCCATGATCATGCGCGACCGCAGCATCAGCAAGAATGCCGGTTTCAACGTTACCGGATCGGCTTATGCACTCTTCACCCCGTGGAAACCGCTTACTCTTACTTCGAGATTCGGCTACCGCCTCTCATCGCAGCACAGCTCCACCTACGAGCAGCCCTATTATGCTTCGGTACAGGCCAACTCCCCTAATCTGAACATCAGCGCCCAGAACACTACCGGCACTTACTACCAGTGGGAAAACTTCGCCAACTACAACCAGACCTTCAATGAGGTTCACGCTGTGACTGGCATGGCCGGTATCTCTTTCCAGAAGAATATCTACTCCTACACCAACGGTTCTGCCAACCAGAAGGACGGTGTCCCTGCTATTCCCGTTCCCAATCCCGAACTTTGGGGCTTCCTGAACTACGCTAACGCCGGAGCCGACAAGGGTATCGGTGGCAACGAGAGTGTCGATACACAGTATTCATGGTTTGCACGCGCAGGCTACACCTACGACAACAAGTACATGATTCAGGCTTCGGTTCGCGGTGATGCCTACGACAACTCCAAGCTCCCCGTCACCAACCGCTGGGGTTACTTCCCCTCGATCAGCGCCGGTTGGACAATCTCTCAGGAAGATTTCATGGGTTGGAGCCGTCCCGCTCTCGACTTCCTCAAGCTCCGCTACTCTTGGGGTAAGAACGGTTCGGTTGCTCCTCTCGGCAACTACTCCTATGCTTCGGTTATCGGCCCGTTTGCTGCCAGCAACTATGGCTGGGGTCAGTGGGGCAATGCAGTCTGGACATGGGACACCAACCAGTCAGGCAACTACAACTGGGTGAACGGCAACGGCCCCACAACGATGGGTAACAACGAGCTCTCTTGGGAGACCATGACTCAGTGGGACCTCGGTTTCGACTCCCGCTTCTTCAACAGCCGACTCAGCTTCAGCTTCGACTACTTCCACAAAGTCACCGACGGCCTCCTCGTGAGCGGTGTCGTTCCCACCCTCTCGCTCGGTGGTGTCACCTCTCCCATCAACGCCGGTGGTGTGCTCAACGAAGGTCTTGAGTTTGAACTCGGATGGCGCGACCGCGCAGGCGACTTCTCCTACGGCATCAGCACCAACGTCTCCACTCTCCGCAACAAGGTGACCAAGCTTCACCCCACAGTCCCCATCATCAACGGTACATCGTTCTCCAACATCGTCGTTACCCGCTTCGAGGTAGGTGAGAAAGTATGGCACTACTACGGCTACGACTACGCAGGTGTCGACTCCGAGACCGGACGCGCACTCTACTGGGTTGAGCGCGATGGCAAGCGTGTCACCACAGCAGCTCCCGACGTACACGAGAAGACAAACATAGGATACGCTATCCACGAC
This sequence comes from uncultured Porphyromonadaceae bacterium, assembly GCA_947176995.1. Lineage (GTDB taxonomy): Bacteria > Bacteroidota > Bacteroidia > Bacteroidales > Muribaculaceae > JAFLTL01. The sequence continues at coordinate 11,683 of CAMWSY010000039.1, forward strand.
GTGTCTCTCGGCGTGAAAATCAA
>CAMWSY010000040.1 GCA_947176995.1 uncultured Porphyromonadaceae bacterium
ACGCAGTCCATCATGTCGATGCCGCGGTCGATCGCCTCGAGGATGTTGACCGGCGTCCCCACTCCCATCAGGTAGCGTGGGCGGTCGGCGGGGAGGATGTCGTTGACCACCTCGATCATCTCATACATCACTTCGGCAGGCTCGCCCACGGCGAGACCGCCTATCGCGTTTCCGTCGGCACCGAGGGCGGCCACTTCCTCGGCGGCCTGCCGGCGCAGGTCGGGGTAGGTGCATCCCTGCACGATGGGGAAGAATGTCTGGCGGTAGCCGTAGAGTCCCTCGGTGGACCGGTAGCGATCCCATCCGCGGTGAAGCCATCGCATGGTCATGTCGAGCGACTTCTTTGCATAGCTCCTGTCGGCGGTGCCGGGCGTGCACTCGTCGAGAGCCATCATGATGTCGGCGCCTATGACGCGCTGTATGTCCACCGTGCCCTCGGGGGTGAAGAGATGTTTCGAGCCGTCGAGATGACTGCGGAACTCCACACCCTCCTCGCGGAGCTTGCGGGTGGATGCGAGCGAAAAGACCTGAAAGCCGCCGCTGTCGGTGAGTATCGGCTTTTCCCAGCTGTTGAAACAGTGCAGTCCGCCGGCACCGCGCAGTATGTCGAGTCCCGGACGCAGGTATAGGTGATAGGTGTTGCCGAGGATGATCTGCGCCTTTATGTCGTCGCGGAGCTCGCTCATGTGCACACCTTTCACCGATCCGACAGTGCCCACCGGCATGAAGACCGGTGTGAGTATCTTGCCGTGGTCGGTGGTTATCTCTCCCGCTCTTGCCTGCGAGCCGGGTGCTGTTGCCTGTAGCCTGAAATCCATGAGTGAGTGTGGCGTGTTGATAATTGTCTCACAAATTTAACGTATTTATCCCCTTTAATCGCAATATTCGCGCCTTTTTGTGTATATTTGCATTTACAGCAGTCGGCCGCCCCGGTCGGGCGCATGTTGCTGTGAGGGTAAGCAAATTTTTATAAACCAACTATATATGGAAATTACAGGCAAAATCATACAGGTGCTGCCTCCTGTTTCGGGCACAAGCAAGGCCGGAAACACATGGAAAAAACGTGAATATGTGCTCGAGACTCAGGAAACCTATCCCAAAAAGGTTTTCTTTGACTTCTTCGGTGACCGTGCCGACCAGTACCCTCTCGAGGGTGGCCAGACCATCAAGCTGAGCTTCGACATCGAGAGCCGCGAGTACAATGGCCGCTGGTACACCAGCATACGCGGATGGAAGGCCGAGCATCTCGACGGTGCCGCTCCCGCCCAGCAGCCTATGGACGCCAACTATCCTCCCGTCGACTTCCCGCCGGCACCGGTAGGCGAGCCCTCGGCTTCGGGTTCCGACGACCTTCCCTTCTGATTCCCCGCGACTACATTCAAAGAGTTATCAAAAAGGCATCGGCCGAGGGTGCATTCATGCAATGTAAGCCCTGAGGCGGTGCCTTTGATGTAGATACCCACATAGTATCGCACATAGTGGATTACAATTTAGTCATACGCAACACAGGCAGCCGCTACGTGGTGCTCACCCCCGACGGGCGCGAGATCTCATGTGCCGCAAAGGGCAATTTCCGCATACGCGGCCTCCGCACGACCAACCCCGTGGCCGTGGGGGATCACGTGGATATAAAGCTCGGCAACACTCCCGGCGAGGCTTTTATAACGAATATCCATCCCCGCGCAAACTACATCATACGCCGCGCGAGCAATCTCTCCAAGGAGTCGCACATCCTTGCCGCCAATATCGATCAGGCGTTGCTGGTGGTCACTCTGTTTCATCCCGTCACATCCACTACCTTCATCGACCGCTTTCTCGCCACTGCCGAGGCCTATGGCGTGCGCGCCGTGATAGCCGTGAACAAGACCGACCTTATAGAGCCTGACACCGACGAGCAGGAGTATCTTGAGGCTTTCGGTTATCTCTACCGCTCGATAGGCTATGAGGTGATCGATCTCTCGGCACGCACCGGGGCTGGCGTGCCTGCCCTGCGCGACCTGCTCCGCGGCAAAATAACCCTCATTTCAGGCAACTCGGGCGTGGGAAAAAGCACGCTTATCAATGAGCTTATACCGGGACTCGGCTTGCGCACGGGGCATATCTCCGACATCCATGGCACGGGGATGCACACCACCACTTTTTCAGAGATGTTTCCGCTTCCCGGCGACGACGGTTATGTCATCGACACTCCCGGCGTAAAGGGATTCGGCACGATCGACATGGATCCGCGCGAAGTAAGCCACTATTTCCCTGAGATTTTTGCCACGGCGCGCGATTGCCGGTTCGGCGACTGCACCCACACCGGCGAGCCGGGATGTGCTGTGAAGGAGGCGCTCGAGGATGCCCGCATCGCCCAGAGCCGCTACGCCTCCTATCTCTCGATTCTCGAGGACGCTTCGGCGGGAGCGGCCGACAAATACCGCAAGCCGTTTTGAACCACCCGCTCACACTTCCACCGATCCCGTTGCAGTTGCGCCGCTGCGCCGACGGCACGGTGCGCGTGTTTGATCCTCTGCGACGCCGTTGGGTGGCTTTCACTCCCGAGGAGCGTGTGCGTCAGCATTTCGTGGCGTTTCTTGCCGGAGTGCTTGGCTATCCGGCCGGACGCATGGCCAACGAAGTGGCATTGAACCACAACGGACGTCTGCGCCGCTGCGACACAGTGGTCTACGACTCCGCTGCCCGTCCCGTGGCGATTGTCGAATACAAAGCCCCGTCGGTTTCAATCACCGGCAGGGCATTCGATCAGATTCTGCGTTATAATATGGTTCTCGGCACGCGTTGGATCATCGTCAGCAACGGCGTGGATCACTATTGCTGCAAAGCCGATCCCACGGAGCCGACCGGCTACCGCTTTCAGACTCACATTCCCCCCTACTCCGAGCTACTTGAGCCTTAGAAATATAATTCTAAGACTCAGTGTTTTATTGGTTGTTGCTAACAGCTGATGGTTACAGACAATAGCGATTGGAGTTTCTTAGATCCCTAAGATATTCCTTACTACCCACCACACGAAAAACAATGTGATGTAGATCCACGCCGCCGTCCGGCCGAGCACAGCACTGCGCACACGCTTATGCACTCTCAGGTGCGGAATCCACGTGACTGCGGCGACGAGCAGCGCATAACCAATTCCCGCTATCAGGAAAAAGTTGTAGCGGAGGGCTTCGGCGAAGTTGCCGTGAAGAGCTGCGTGCATGGCGCGTGTGGCTCCACAGCCGGGGCAGTCATACCCCGTCAGCAGTTTCAGAGCGCATTTCGGCATCCACACCGCCCCGTCGGGGTCGACGCACCACACCGTGGCAATGACGATCACAGCAACGGCAATCGCCGCCGCTATCAGAGCCCTATTGCTCCTGCAAATGCTCCCAGAAAGACGCAAGCCATGTAGATTATGCTGACGACAAGACCCGAGCAAGCCGAAGCTATCGCCCAGTTGCGTGCCAGACGCGATTTGCGGTAGGCTTCCTGATAATTGCCGCGTGCCCACTCCGAGTCGACCTGAGCCGCATAGACTATCGACACTATGCCGAGCGGAAGACAGCACAATATTGTCGACAGGATTGCCCAGACGAGATTGCTCGACGGCGGATAAACCGGCACGTTGCCTCCCGGCTGCTGGGGGGCTGAGTAATATCCGGCGTTGGCGTTGGGATTGTAGCCTCCCTGAGCCATCGGACGGAAAATATATGCCAGATCGGCGACCTCTCCCGCCGGTTTCCAGTCGTTCATACCCGCGCACCACACCATAGTAGCGGCGGTCACACCGTTGGCGGTGAGTTGCGACTCGTCGACCGGGCCGTGCTGCGTGTTGCTGCTGTCAAGAAAATAATATTGTGCCATTTCAGTCGTTTGTTTGTTGCAAAGATAAATAAGTTTTTGATATTACTTCCAATATTCAGGGCTTACTTGACAATGCGGGTGTGAATATTGGTCGGCCTACAGCTAAAACGGCTCCCGGCATTGTTATATTCACAGGTAGGGTACACGAGCATGGATAAATAATTCCTGTCATCTACTTATTTACTATCTTTGCACAATATTTTCTGAAATAGATGGAATATAAGAATATATTGACGCGACTGCTCGCGCGCAAGACGGCTGAAGGCAAGGGAGATGCAGTGGCATTCTCCGACCGCGCGTCGGTCACCGCCGTGTGGCGCGATTTCACGTGGCGCGAATTTGCAGAAAAGACCGATGCGCTTGCATCGGCTCTCCTTGCCCGCGGCATTGCACCCGGCCAGTGTGTGGCCGTGTACTCACCCAATCGCGCCGGAGCGCTTTTTGTGGATTTCGCCGCCTATCGTCTGAGGGCGGTACCGGTCTCGATTTATTCCACATCGAGCCCCGATCAGGTTGCTTATATCGTCAACGACAGCCATGCCGCACTCCTGTTTTGCGGCGGGCAGGAGCAGTATGACAACGCGCGCTCTGTGCGCACTTTCCACTCCGGATTTATGGGCATTGTGGCGATGGACGGCATTACGCTCGATCCCGCCGACACTGCCACGCTCACGCTCTCCTCGCTCATAGACGAGGGATTGGCTTCGCTCGGTGCCAACCGTGCGGCTATCGACGCCGTCACCGCTTCGGCCACTCCCGAAGATGTGGCTACGCTCATCTACACCTCCGGCACCACCGGCGAGCCCAAGGGAGCGATACTTCCCCACAGCTGTTTCGACGAGGCGATCCGCTTCCACGACAAGCGTTTCGCCGCAATCGCCCCTACCGATACATCGCTCTGCTTCCTGCCGCTCAGTCACATATTCGAGAAAGCGTGGACATGCTACTGTCTGCACCGCGACGTGCGCGTCTACATCAACCGTGACCCCAAGGAAGTCGCCGAAGCAGTCAGGCAGGTTCGCCCTGTCTATATGTGCTCCGTCCCCCGCTTCTGGGAGAAAGCCTACGATGTAATCCGTGAGAAAGTCGACTCCTCGTCGGCTGTACGCCGCATGGCGTTCCGCGCCGCGCTCGCCGTCGGGCGGTCACGCAACCTCAATTATGTGCGTCAGGGGCTTCCTGTGCCACGCTTCCTTGAGTGGCGTTACCGCATTGTCGACCGCAACATCTTCCGTCCCATCCGTCGCGCCATGGGGGTCGACGATGGCAAGATGTTCCCAACCGCAGGAGCCCCGATAGGCGATACCGTCAATGAATTTTTCCACTCCATAGGTGTGAACGTGCTTGTCGGCTACGGTCTCTCTGAGACCACAGCCACAGTGGCGTGCTACCCCGACACCGGCTACTGCATAGGTTCGGTAGGCGTCGCGCTCGACGGCGTGAACGTGCGCATCGATCCCGAGACCGACGAGGTGCAGGTGAAAGCCCCCACCGTGATGCGCGGTTACTGGAACAAACCCGAAGAGACCCAAGCCGCTTTCACCGCCGACGGCTGGTTCCGCACCGGCGACGCCGGACGCCTCGACACCGATGGTAACCTCTGGATCACCGACCGCATCAAAGATCTCATCAAGACCTCCAACGGCAAATACATCGCTCCGCAGGCACTTGAGAGCCTTCTCACCGAGGACCGTTTCATCGAACAGGCAGCCGTCATAGGCGAGGGACGCAAATTTGTCACCGCCCTGATTGTACCCTCCATCGATGCCATACGACGCTATGCCCGCACGCGCCGTGACTTGCGTCAGGCCGACGAGATGTCCAACGAAGCGTTGCTAAATCTCCCGTGGGTGAAAGAGTACATTATGAAGCGCATCACCCGCCTTCAGCAGCGTCTGGCGCGCTATGAGTGGGTCAAGCGCATCACCCTTCTTTCCCGCCAGTTCTCCATGGACTCCGGCGAACTCACCAACACCCTCAAGCTCCGTCGGCCCGTCATCAACGACCACTACAAAAAAGAAATCGACGAAATGTACGACAACAATGCCTGACAAGGGCATCTAAAGACAAAATAACTGGGGCGCACCACACTGATGCGCCCCAAATTTTTGATTCAGGTGTTAGTAAGTTTAGAGATAATACGTGCTTCGATATCTTTAGGTGAAACATCATAGACAGGGCAAAGGAGTGAAAAGGCCGTGTCCTTTACAAATCGGTCGGACCGTGTAAGCAGTGCGATAAGGTTTTTGGATTTCAAACGGTGACCTGAGTATTTCAATGCAAGGTCAATCATCTCAGTGAGATCCACACCTGCTTCAATCAATGAATAAATGTCGTAATAGTCGCGGAATTTGCTGCGACGCATCATCACTTCCATTTTCATCGCTCCGATAGAAACCGGATCGGCAAGTCTTATGTCGTTGAGTAAGATCTTCTCCTCTTTGACTGGAGAAGGGTTGGGATTTGCATAGAATGAAATCTTTACGCCATTGACAATAAATTCCACATGGTCAAGGTCAAGTATGTCGATTTTTTCTATGTTGCCAATGGTTTCAAGCTCTTTTTTTATTTCGGGCCAGTTTACTTCCCTTTTCTCGTTTCTTGATTTCCTCCATGACATGAAGTCAAGATCCTCGCTTTGCCGGGTACCCAACTGAATAGACAAAGCCGTTCCGCCTACCAGTGTGTATGGCTTTATGCACTCAAGGCGTGATACGGCCTCAAATATCGCTGAGGTATGTGGGGCGATACCATTCATATCTACAATGATAGGCTACGGTTAAGTTGGCGTGTCTCGAGAGATTTCAGGTAGGTGTCAGGGCGTTTTGCCTTAAAGTAATACCATGCAAAAAATCTGTTCAGGGTGTAGAGGTAAGCTCCCTCTGGAACAAGGATTTTTTTCCACGCATTCTTGATCTTCGGCAAGGAGTAGATTTGGAATAACATATTGATTTCCGGGAGATCGAGATGGCGCATGGTCAGTGCGATCAACTGGTCATCTGTGATACTGTCACCATTGATTGCCTCAGCAGAGTAAGACCAAAAGGCGTGTTCCTCCCTGAGTTTTTCAAGGAGTTCACGTTTAATTTCTTGCTTCTTCCGGCTTTTCTTTTGATCCATTGGCAGCAAAGATAATAAAACAAAAGTATTTCTGTGCTGTAGGTTTAGAGGCGGTCGAGGACGGTGTGGATGAGGTCGGGCAGGGCGGTTTTGTAGTTTGGGGCGGCTTCGTGGCACATGCGGTTGGCGATGATGCTGCACACGGTCATGGCGCGGTGTCCCATGAGCCGGCCGAGACCCTGAAGGGGTGCGCTCTCCATCTCGTAGTTGGTGACGGGACGTCCGTGGTAACGGAAGGTCTCGATGCGTGAGTTGAGGTCGGGGTTGGAGAGGGGAAGCCGTAATTCACGTCCCTGAGGCCCGTAGAAGCCGACTGCCGATATTGTGCAGCCACGCACCATGTCGTCGCGTCCTATTTGATCTACGAGCGTTTTATCGGCTTCTACGACGTAGGGACGTGCCCATGTGGGGTTCCAGCCGACGTGGTTGCAGAATTTCTCCTCGAAATCGAGATCGGCGACTTCGTTGCGGCCTGCATAGTAGTTGAGCACGCCGTCGAACCCTATGGAGCGCTCGGCTATGACGGGTGTGCCGATCTTCAGATCGGGCTGCAGCGAGCCGGAGGTGCCGATGCGCACCATGGTGAGGCTGCGCAGTGTGTCGCGCACCTCGCGTGTGGCGAAGTCGATATTGGCGAGTGCGTCAAGCTCATTGATGACGATGTCGATGTTGTCAGGGCCAATGCCGTGGCTTAAACACATGACGGGCTTGCCGTGGTAGGTGCCGCCTATGGTGTGAAATTCTCTTGAGGATACCTCGAAATCGCGTGTGTCGAAAAAGTCGGCCACCATGTCGACGCGTCCCGGGTCGCCGACGAGAATGATGCGGTCAGTGAGTTGCGACGGATGCAGGTGCAGATGAAAGCAGGTGCCGTCGGGGTTGATGATGAGCTCTGATGGCGGGATGATTTTCTTCATGGTGCTAAAAGTATTTCGGGGTTTATGCAAGGCGGTAGCGTCCACCGGGATAGTTGGCGATGTAGCCCTTGAACTCCATGTCGACAAGCAGTGCCATGAGCTTGTGCATGGGGGTGTTGAGTGCTACGGCAAGGTTGTTGATCCATGCTTCGCCGTTTGCGGTAAGGTAGTCTATTACCTTCTGCTCTTTTTCAGTATAAACGTTGAAAAGCTCTTTTTGGATTCCGGATGACGATTTTTCCTGAGCCCATCGCATTGCGCTGATGAGATCGTCGGCGCTTTGGATTAACGCTGCTCCGTTTGTGGCGATAAGCCGGTTGCATCCTTTGCTATAGGGGTCGGAGGTGCGTCCGGGCAGTGCGAAAACGTCGCGGTCGTAGCTCTGTGCTATGCCGGCGGTGACGAGCGCGCCACCTTTTTCGGCCGACTCGACAACTATCGTACAGTCGGCAAGGGCGGCTATGATGCGGTTGCGTGCCAGAAAGTTGCCTCGATGCACAGGGGCGTCGTGGGGATAGTCGGTGAGGAGCACGCCGCCGGTGTGGGCGATCTCGGCGGCGACAGAGCGGTGACTCGACGGATAAATTGTAGAGAGGCCATGGGCGAGCACGGCGGCTGTGGGAAGCCCGTGGCGGAGTGCCGCTTTGTGGGCGGCGATGTCGATGCCATAGGCGAGTCCGCTCACAATCAGTGTGCCGGGGAGAATGTCAGCTATGTCGGCCACAAGGCGGTCGACGAACCCTATTCCGTAGGGTGTGGCATGGCGTGTGCCCACTATGGCTATCGACCGCTGACAGTTGATGTCGCAGTTGCCGAGGGCGTAGAGTAGTACCGGTGCATCGTCGCATGAATCCAGCCGGTGAGGAAATGCCGGATCAGTGAAATAAATCGGGCGTATTCCCGATGAGGTAGTGAAGCGAAGTTCCTCCTTGGCACGGCTGAGTGCCGATGCACGCAGGTCGCTGTCGAGCAGCTTCGTGCTGAAGCCGAGAAGGGCGGAAAGCTGGGTGGCCGACGCGTTGAAAAAAGTGGATTCGTCGGGAATGCGTGCGAGCAACTGGCGTGCCAGAGCGAGCTTCATCCCTTTGAGCGATGCAAATGCGATGCGGCCGACGGTGGTCGGGTCACAGGCAGCGGGATGAAGGTGATCGTCGGGCATGACCTTGAAAAGCTGGATGAAATGGCGTGTCAGAGCAGTATCGTGGCAAGCTCGTCGCCACGAAGCACTTTGCCGTCGCGCGTGGCAACTACGGTAGCTATCGCCGAGGTGACGGGGGCGGTCATGTCGGGCCAGCGAAAGATGTCCTGATGGAAGATAAAGCGCGGGCCTTTGCGCTCCACCCACAGGCAGCTTTTGGCGAGATCACCCCCACAGAGCGATGAGCGGTACTCGATTTCCAGACGCTTGAGCACGGCGATGATGCCCTCCTGAAGCATATCGCCGAACGTCATGCCGCGCCACTTGCAGAACATGTGGCGCGTGTGCTCGAGATAGTGCAGATAGTTGGCGTTGTTCACGATGCCTTGGGCGTCGGTCTCGTAGTCGCGCACCTGAAGATAGAGACCGAACTGGTAGGGGGCGCCGGGGGCGGTGTCGGTCAGTCCGTCGAAGGGCTGCTGCTGCGGATCACACATTGAAGCGGAAGTGCATTATGTCGCCGTCCTGCACGACGTATTCCTTACCTTCGACCGAGAGTTTGCCGGCATCTTTCACCGCAGTCTCTCCGCCGAGATTCACATAGTCGTCATATTTGATTACCTCGGCACGGATAAAGCCTTTCTCGAAGTCGGTGTGGATGATTCCGGCGCATTGCGGTGCCTTGTAGCCGCGGCGGAATGTCCATGCTCTCACCTCGTCGGGCCCGGCAGTGAAATATGTCTGAAGGTCGAGCAGATGGTAGGCGGCACGGATAAGGCGCGCAACGCCGCTCTCCTCAAGGCCGATTTCTGCGAGAAATTCCTTGCGCTCCTCCCATGTGTCGAATTCGGCTATCTCGCTCTCGGTCTGCGCGGCCACAATGAGAATGTCGGCGCCTTCACCTTCAACGGCCTTGCGCACAGCATCGACATATTTGTTGCCTTCGACAGCCGCGGCATCATCGACGTTGCACACATAGAGCACCGGCTTGGAAGTGAGCAGGAACAGCTCACGTGCAAATTTCTGCTCATCGGGGGTCTCGAGAGTCACCGAGCGGGCGGGCTTGCCGGCTTCAAGCGCGTCCTTGATCTGCTGGAGCACTCCGGCCTGCATTTTTGCGGTCTTGTCGCCGCCGGTCTGAGCCTGCTTGATAACCTTGGCGAGTCGCGCATCCACAGTCTCGAGATCCTTGAGCTGAAGCTCGAAATCGATGATCTCCTTGTCGCGCACAGGGTCGACAGTGCCGTCGACATGGGTTATGTTGTCATCGTCGAAGCAGCGGAGCACGTGCAGGATGGCGTCGGTCTCGCGTATGTTGGCAAGAAACTTGTTGCCGAGCCCTTCGCCTTTGCTCGCCCCCTTGACGAGTCCGGCGATATCGACTATCTCGACCGTTGCGGGCACAACGCTGCGTGGCTGACACATCTCCACGAGACGCGTGAGCCGGTCATCGGGGACGGTGATTACTCCCACGTTGGGTTCGATCGTGCAGAAGGGGAAATTCGCCGACTGCGCTTTGGCGTTGGAAAGACAGTTGAAAAGTGTGGATTTGCCCACATTGGGCAGTCCGACTATTCCGCATTGAAGGGCCATAGTGAAGTTTCTTATGCAGGTTTTGTTGCTGTGTAAATTGTGCAGGAGCCGAAAGTGAGCCTACGGAATGTGGCGTCAGTGAATCCGGCTTCGGTCATGAGCGCGGTCATGGCTTCGCCCTGTGCCACGGCTCTGACGCTTTCGGGGAGATAGCTGTAGGCGCGGCGGTCGTGGGAGAGCAGCCGCCCCACGGCGGGAATGAGAGTGCGGGTGTAGATGTGATAGAGACCGAGCGCGACGGGATTGGTGGGAGTCGACAGCTCGAGCACCACCACGCGGCCGCCGGGACGGAGCACACGCCACATCTCGCGGTAGCCGTCGAGCATCGACGCGAAGTTGCGTATGCCGTAGGCGATCGTGATGCAGTCAAATGTCGCGTCGGGCATGGGCAGGTGCAACCCGTCGGCAACCTGTAGCGTGACGCGGTCGTCGAGGCCGGCACGCGCCACTTTGACGCGTCCGGCTTCGATCATGCGTTCCGACAGATCGGCACCCGTGATTTCGGCGGAGGGCATACGCTTGGCAAGCGCTATGGCCAGATCGGCTGTGCCGGTGGCGAGGTCGAGGATGCGGACAGGGGAGTCCTGTGCCGCCACATCGACGGCCTTGCGGCGCCACGCGCGGTCGACGCCGAGCGTCATGGCGCGGTTCATGAAGTCGTAGGCGGGCGCGATGGAGTCAAACATGTCGCGCACCTGCGAGGTCTTGCCGCGGGTGTCGCCGTCGTAGGGGTTGATCTGTTCTACTGCGGGGCGGTTCACTTGCCTATGTTGGTGAGGCAGTCGAGCACGTTTTTGCCGATGCGCTCCTCAAGGTTGTCGGTGTCGGCTTTCTCAAACTTGTGGCCGGTGATGTTCTCGTAGAGCTCGATGTAGCGGTCGGAAACTGACTTGACGAACTCGGGAGTCATCTCGGGCACTGTCTGACCGGCCTTACCCATGAAATTGTGGTCGATAAGCCACTGGCGCACGAACTCCTTGGAAAGCTGACGCTGCGGCTCTCCCTTGGCGAAACGCTCCTCGTAGCCGTCGGCATAGAAGTAGCGCGACGAGTCGGGGG
>CAMWSY010000041.1 GCA_947176995.1 uncultured Porphyromonadaceae bacterium
GTTTGTTATAGTAAGGTGTTACCGAGAGAATAGCGCTGAAAGCCGAAAGATCGGTCTTGTTTATTTCATCGACAAGTGCAGTCGTGCTGTTGCCTCCGAGACCAAGCACCAGCGGCACACGCCCGTTGACTCTCGATGCGACAAACTCGCGCACCTCGCGGCGCTCGTCGGCACTGAGTGTCGGAGTCTCGGCTGTCGTGCCTAAAACGACAAGATAGTCGGCTCCGTTGATTATCTGGTAGTCGATAAGCGATGCAAGTGCTTTGAAATCGATGCTTTTGTCAGCCTTAAAGGGGGTAATGAGCGCAATGCCCATACCGTGGAGTTTTGCGTGACCCATAATTGGAATTATACTTGGTTCCTTCTGCAAAAATACAACAAAAAAACGTTACACCACGCCTTTTTCCCACTTTTCACTCTCAATGAGCCTCAAGCCAGTTATGGCCTACACCCACCGATACCGTCATAGACACCTTTCCGCTATAGGCTGCCGTCATCTCTTCAGTTACCATTTTCTGAAGCCGGTCCAGCTCGTCAGGCTTGACATTGAACAGCAACTCATCATGCACCTGCAAGATCATGGTTGATCTGAACCCCTCCTCACGCAGTCGCTTGTCGATCGCAATCATGGCTATTTTTATTATATCCGCCGCACTTCCTTGCAGGGGAGCGTTCACTGCATTACGCTCGCCGTAGCCTCTCACCACTGCGTTGCGCGACGTAATCTCCGGAAGCATCCTTCGACGCCCCGTAAACGTCGTTACGAAGCCGTCCTCACGTCCCTTCTCGATTATATTTGTGATATACTCCTGCACCTGAGGATAAGTGCGCATGTAGTCTTCGATAAGCTTTTTTGACTCTTGACGCGGTATGCCGAGACGTTCCGAAAGACCGAATGCCGATATACCGTATATAATGCCGAAATTTGCAGTCTTGGCATTTCTGCGTTGATCTTCCGTCACTTCTGCCAAAGGAGTGTGATATATCTTGGAAGCCGTGGCACGATGGATATCTTCCCCCTCCATGAAAGCTTCGATCATCTCTTTGTCGCCGCTTATGTCAGCCATGAGTCGCAGTTCGATCTGGCTGTAATCGGCCGACATGAGCAGATCGCCATCATCTGCCACAAAAGCGCGGCGCACCTCGCGTCCATCACTTCCCCTCACAGGTATATTCTGAAGATTGGGATTGGTCGACGATAGGCGTCCTGTAGCAGTTACCGTCTGATTGAATGTCGAGTGTATCTTACCTGTCGACTTGTCGATAAGCGTCGGAAGCATATCGATATAAGTCGACAGCAGTTTCTTTAGCTGCCTTATTTTCAGAATATAGTCTACAATCGGGTACTGTGCTCTGAATTTCTCGAGTATCTCCTCAGTAGTGGAGTAACCACCTTTCTTTGTGCGCTTGGCGTTCTGGTCAATCTTCATCTGACCGAACAGTATTTCACCCACCTGCGACGGAGAACTGGTATTGAACCGTATGCCCGCAATCTCAAACACCTTTTCCTCAAGCTCCTCCATTCTGGCCGTATATTCCGTCGACAGGCGTTTAAGCTCCGTGAGGTCAATCCTCATTCCATTAAGTTCCATCCGTGCGAGCACTTCCGCCATCGGCAGCTCTATATCATAGTATAGATGAGTTAGGTTCATCTCATCTATCTGCTTTTGCAACGGCTTTCTCAGCCTTAGAATCAATCCGGCATACTCGCAACTGTGCATCATGGCATCCACAGAAAGATGGTTGCCATACGGTTTCCTCAGTCGTGGCTCCACATTGTAATCCCATGTCTCAACCCCAAGATAGCTGAAAGCCACTTCAGGCAACGTGTGCCGGGCATCGGTGTCGACAATGTAATGTGCCAGCTGAGTGTCAAAACACTTCGCAGTAACTGTCACCCCCTCATTGGCAAGCAGCACGCGGTCGCGTTTGGTCTCATGACTAACCACCGTCAGCTTATTAGAATTGAAAACAGGAGCCAATAACCCGATTATCTTGCGTCTTTCCGCTGCATCCCTCGGCGTCTCGACATAAACGCATCCACCATTGTCATCAGCCAGAGCCACGCCACGTATCGTTGCTCCTACCGCCTGTTCACCCTCGCTATATATCACCACACCCACCTCTTGGGCTTCGGCGCATATCTGTGCGACAGCCTTCCTGATTTCATCCTCTCCCCGCAGTGGTGCCGCCGCGATCCTAACGCTCGGGGCGGCAGCTTTGGTATCTGCTTCTTCATCCGGGAGATCAAATAGTGAACCGGGGCCACCGAAAACATCTTCCTTCGGCTTATCAGGCTGTTTCTCTACAACCTCTTTAGGATCATCCCCCAAGCGGTTTATCAGCGACCTGAATTCCAGCTCTTCATACACCTTTTTCAGAGCACCGCGGTCAAGTTCCCCGCGCCGCAGATCGGCAGCTTTTATGTCGACAGGAACATCTGTCTTTATCGTGGCGAGAAACTTTGAAAAAGCAATCTGCTCGCGATTATCAGATAGCTTCTTTTGCAGTGCCCCTTTGATTTTATCGGTATTTGCAAGAAGATTCTCAACCGAGCCCCATTCCTTCACGAGTTTCTGAGCCGTTTTCTGTCCGACGCCCGGACATCCCGGAATATTGTCAACTGCATCCCCTTCGAGAGCGAGTATATCGATTACCTGCTTCGTACTTTCGATATCATATTTCGCCTTAATCTGCTCCACACCGAGAATCTCAACATCGCCACCTCTCATTGCCGGTTTATATATCAGCACATTGTCGGTAACAAGCTGCCCGTAATCCTTGTCGGGAGTCATCATGTAGGTCTTGAAGCCCTCATGTTCGGCAAGCCTCGATACTGTGCCTATCACATCATCCGCCTCATACCCCGGCACCTCGATTACCGGAATATGCCGCGCGTTCAGTATTTCTTTTATATACGGCACCGCCACGGTTATATCTTCCGGCTGTTTGTCGCGGTTTGCCTTATATTCAGCGTAGGCTTCATGCCTGAATGTGGGGCCCGACGGGTCAAAGACAACAGCTATATGAGTCGGATTCTCCTTTTTCAACACTTCGTCAAGCGTGTTGCAGAACCCGAATATTGCCGACGTGTTTACACCTTTGGTCGTGATGCGCGGCGAACGTATCATGGCATAATAAGCCCTGTATATCAGCGCGTATGCGTCAAGTAGAAACAGTTTTTCCATTTATATAGTGATAGGGGGTGAAGTGATTTCTTCACTTATGACATTTTAAGATTGATTTAAGAAATCACTTCATTATCAATAGTGAAACGATGAACCTCCGAGAAATTCCCTCAGAAGCGATGTCGGTGGTATATGTTTGTCGCCGATGGGCTGGAACAGCTCAAGTATCTTGCGCAGACGGTAAGCCTCTCCATACTCCTCACAGTCGTTAGGAACACGCCGCAGTATCTCAATACCAAAATCCCTCATCACACCGAGTTCAAATATTAGAGATGAATTAAACGTCGAGTCCGCATTCTCTTGGAACGGGAAAATCCATTTTTCCTCTCCGCGTCTTACGCTTGCCCACCGTCGTAGCGTGTCAACAGCCGATGTACCGCGATACTTGTAATCTCTGATTATTCTGCGGAGCAGTCGGTTGTCCGATGTTGAGATCCAGCTGTGGGCGTCAATTGAGAGCGTCGTCAGAGCCGACACATACACCCGGTATTTCTGTTCATCGGCTATCGAAGGAGTCAGGTCGGGATTCAGTCCGTGAATTCCCTCCATCAGTAGCACGTCACCATCTTTCAGTCTCACCCGCTCACCCTTTGCGATCCGTTTCCCAAGCTCGAAACTGTAATAGGGGAGTTCCACCTCTTCGCCGTTCAGCAGAGCCGTGAGATGTTGGTTGAAAAGATCGAGATCAAGTGCGTGAAGATGCTCGTAATCCCTTTCGCCGTTATCATCAAGCGGAGTTGCGTCGCGGTCTACAAAATAGTTGTCAAGCGAGATCATCACAGGCTTGAGCAGATTGGTCATCAGATAAGTTGATAACCGCTTGGTTGTTGTAGTCTTTCCCGACGACGACGGCCCGGCCACAAGCACCACACGTGCGCCACCGTCACGGTAACGTGCGGCAATATCATCGGCGATCGCCGATATCTTCTTGTCATGCAGAGCCTCCGCTACATTTATCAGATCCGAGCTTTTCCCGTCGAGCACTGCTCTGTTGAGCTCTCCCACATTTCTCACCCCAATTACGTTATTGAAAGCAAGATACTCTTTGAACGCGAGATACATTTTCTCCTGCTTTATTGGCTTTGCCGGTTTCGACGCATCCGCCTTGTCCGGTCCGAGAAGCAGGAAACCGTCCTTATACGGTGATAGCGCAAACACCTTGATGTGGCCGGTCGATGGTGCTAATGTCCCGTAGTATGAATCAGCCGTTTCTCCGAGTTTTGTATAGACAGTATATATGTCATGCAGCGTATCAAGCAGAAGCACCTTATCCGTCAGCCCCTCATCCTCAAAGAGCTTCTTCACATCTTTTGTCAATCGCTCCTTGTTGTTGAAAGGCATGTCCTTTTCCACAGTTTCCCTCATTGAGGCCTCGATCATACCGAGATCATCAGGTGTGGGCAAAACTACCTTTCCGTCTGAATAAAGCTGACAGTACAGGCCTCCGGCAATCGAGTGTTCCATCATCACATTTACCCCCGGCATCGTGTTACGTACACCACTGAAAAGCAGCATACAAAGTGACCGTGTGTACACTCCGCGCCCTACAGCACTCGTCGGAGCGGTAAACTCCACCTGTTTAGGCGAAAACACCTTATAGTTCATGTTTTCTGCCTTATTGTTTACCATGGCGCAGATAGGCGTGAATCCTATCTGGTCAGCCAATCGGCTGAATATCTCCGTCAGGGTCTCACCCGCCTCAATATCCTCATATCGCTGTATATTCTTGCAAAATATTTTCAGTTGGTCACTCATGTGATGATGGGAATTAATGTCTGAAAGCAAATTTATAAAAAGTTATGGAATATGTCGGCAACGTCACGTGTCCTTTCATCTATATTGCTGCCACAATAGGGGAGACCTCGCATTCTCCCGGCTCAAAACTGACTGGGGCAATGTAGGGATGCGAGGCACACACATCCATGTAATCACAACACACCTGCGCTACTCAATGTTTCGCGCGTCAATAGTAATATAAGAGACTTACGCGATCAGTAATTGCGTGTAACGACATAAGAGAGAAGCTTCCTCATCTGTTCTCTCGCATCGCTCTCTTCAAAAGTGTCGAGTATACCCTCCGCTTTCTGCTGTAACTCATGCATCTTTTCGCGGGCATACTCTATTCCGCCGTTTTCCTTGGCGTAAGCTATAAGGACTTCTATTTCATTCTCATCAAGGCGGTCGGCACTGCAAAGCGCAAGCATCTTTTCATTATCGGGATGCTTACTCTCGAGCAGCACATGGAGCAGCGGCAGGGTCACCTTCCCTTCACGCAGATCATTACCGGTCGGCTTACCCACCGTGTCGCCATCGGCTGTGAAGTAATCGAAAATGTCATCTCTTATCTGGAAGCAAAGGCCGAGAAGCAAAGCGAATTCCGAAAGCTTCTCCAGTGTTTCCTGCGAGGCACCCACTGCATGACAGCCTATTTCTGCACAAGCCACAAAAAGCGAAGCCGTTTTGCGCTCGATTACCTGCATGTAAGCCTCCTCGCTCACCATATTGCTGCGCGCATTCTGAATCTGATCAAGCTCACCCACCGATAGTTTCTTACCCAGACGGCATATCGACTCGATTATCTTCAGTTCACCCGTGCCGATTGCACAGTTCAGAGCCGTAGTCGTGAAATAGTCTCCGACAAGCACTGCTATATGATTGTCCCATATTGCATTCACAGTCTGCCGGCCGCGACGTTCCATGCTGTCATCGACCACATCATCATGAATCAGCGATGCATTATGCAGCAGCTCGACTGCGGCGCCACCCTCCACAGCCTTGTCATTCACATATCCGCTTGCAATCTTGGCAGAAAGCATCACCACTATAGGGCGAACCTGCTTCCCTCTCACCGACAGATAATTGCTTATAATCGTATTCAGCAATTCATTCGGAGACTTCAAGGCACTGTCTATCCTGTCGTTCAAAGCCTTAAGCTCTCCCGATATAGATTTATGCAATTCCTGTAACTCCGACATATTTTTATTATCCTTGGTGACGTAGCACTAAATTTTTTGTAAAGTTAGAAAAAACTGTCCAAATATCTCATTTAATGCTACAAGTTTTTTTCAAAGACTGTAGTTTATGCAGCATTTGTTATTGCTCTACAACCTATTTAAATATATTCTTTCGGGGCGTTGTAGCCTGAAAGTCTTTTAGGTACAGTGGCACTGAGTATGCAAGGTCAAGAAAATTCTTGTCACGCATCAGTTTCTCTGACAGAGGAGTCATACCCGTTGCGAGCGGAACAATATCCGGCACATAAACTGCCGAAACCGACCGAAGCACCTCGCGTGCCTTCGCTGCACCGTCACCCATGTATAGCATTCTTCGGCCGGGAGCAAGCCACTTTGAATAAGCGTTATCAGCCAGTATCAGCGGGGCTGGGTCCATCAAGGGTTGAAGCGACGCATCATAAACCGCTGTGAACACCTCCATTCGGCGTGCGTCAATCATCGGAGCGAATATATCGGTGTCAGGATTGAAATCAGCCACCTCAAACATCGCCATGGCCGCTATCAGCTCCAGCGTCGGCACTCCGAGCAGTGGAATCTTAAGACCGTAGGCGATACCCTTTGCCTCCGACAATCCTATGCGGAGTCCCGTGTAACTGCCCGGACCGATTGAGACCGCGACGGCATCAAGTTTCATACCGTCGTGGTTCTCAAGAAAGTCCATGCAGCTCTTGACCATATCACTGAGCATGGCGGCATGGTTGCGCCCCTCGAAGTCTTCGAGATGATGCAGGATCATCCCGTCGTATGATAGGGCGACACTGCATGTCGCGCACGATGTCTCGATATTAAGTATCAGAGCCATAATTACAGCATCAGTTTGTAAATCTTCTCTGTGGCCTCTGCATCGAGTTTGTGGTAGCCACCGATTATCTCACCTTTATCCTCATGAAGTTTCTTCACAAGCAGGTCAAAATCAGGATTCTCCACGCCAAGTTCACCCAATGTCACAGGCAGTCCGATCGAGTGGTAAAATGCTTTAAGGCGTCCTATTCCAGCCAGTGCGTCACTCTTGTCGTCAAACGTTGCAGGCACACCCATCACTTCACGTGCGAAGCGAGCCGGACGCTCGGGAGCGACCTCGGTCATATACGTCATCCAAGCAGGGAACACAACAGCCAGTCCGGCACCATGTGCCACACCATACACAGCACTGATTTCATGCTCCATGAAGTGTGAAACCCAGTCCTCGGTGCGTCCGCACCCACAAATACCGTTATGAGCCATAGTTCCGGCCCACATGATATTTGCTCGTGCGTCATAGTCCCTCGGATTGGCGAAAACCCGCGGAGCAACGGCGATGATCGACCGTAGAAGCCCCTCAGAAATTCCATCGGTCACCTCCACGTTTTTCGTGGGAGTGAAATACCGCTCCATTATGTGAGCTATCATGTCTGCTATGCCGCACGCTGTCTGATAGGCAGGAAGCGTGTAAGTCAGTTCCGGGTTCATCACTGCGAATTTCGGGCGCAGTGCGAAATCGCTGCGTAGGCTTATCTTGTGCAGCCCGTCGAGCTTCGTAATCACCGAGTTGCCCGACCCCTCGCTGCCGGCGGCCGGAATTGTCAGAACGACACCGATTGGCAAAGCCTTCTCAGGCGCGAGTTTCCCGGCATAGAAATCCCAGAAATCACCCTCATAAAGCACTCCTAAAGCGATAGCTTTGGCAGTATCGATGACCGAACCGCCACCTACCCCGATCACGGCATCCACGCCCCGCTCGCGGCAGAGTGCTATCCCCTCGTAGACCCGGTCATCCGTCGGATTGGGCTTTATTCCCTCCATCTCCTCGGTGTCGATTCCAGCCGAGTGCAGTGCCTTCATCACGCGGTCAAGCAATCCGCTTTTCTTAGCCGAACTGCCGCCCGACACAACGAGCACCTTCTTGGGATCGCCGAGATATTCTTTGGCCAGACGGCCGGTTTCTGCTTCCGCATTCCGCCCGAAAACATATCTCGTCGGAGTGCAATATGTAAAATTATTCACCTTATTACCTTGTTATACAACCATTAATTGGCATAGGTTTCGCATAACCTTCCTGTAAGGGATTTGCGACAGCACGTCCACCCAGCCCGTGAAACGGGCGACACACCTGTCAGCACCGGGTGACCGAAGGGAACCCGGTGTACCCGGCGCATCCCTATTGAGCTGCGGAGCTGCGAAACACATCCGATTCTTGCGCATTCGCCCTTCCAGAGTAGGGACGCACGGCTCGTGCGTCCTCCGACTCGTCCGACATGTCTCATTCACGCCTCCGCGGCCTCCGATATCTCCGAGTACTCTTTAGAGAGTTCACCTTGTTACAGCCGAAGCTAATACTTCACCGAGTGTCGGATGAGCGTGTATTGTGCGGGCGATTGCCTCCGTTGTCAGTCCGTTGGCCATTGCAAGCGCAGGTTCTGTGATCAGGTCGGCAGCGTGAGGGCCGCAGATATGCACACCCAGTATTTTTCCCGTTGTCGATTCGGTCAGAAGTTTCAGCAGGCCATCAGCCTCTCCCATAGCCACAGCTTTACCATTACCACGGAAAGGCACCTTTACCGACTTATAGTCAAGTCCCTGCTCCTTGCACTGTTCTTCGGTCAGACCAACCATGCTGCACTCGGGCACAGAGAACACGGCTGCAGGCACGACGTTCATGTCCACATCCTCGCCAAGCACCTTCTTTCCTTGAGCTACAGCGGCATGGGCAAGCATACAGCGTGCATTCACATCGCCGATGGCATATACACCCGGCACACTGGTTTCATACTGGTCATTGACTTCGATTCCGCGCTTGCCTGTGCTGATACCGGCCTTATCAAGACCTTCAGGCATGACTGCCCGGCGTCCTACTGCCATGATCACCATGTCGCCGGTGACTTCACCCGGTTTCCCTTTGCTTTCATACACTACTGTACCGTCAGCTTTAATCTCGGTGACACCGGCTGAGGTAAGGATTTTCACACCACGCTTGCTCAAAGCCATGCGCAGACGTTTGGCAATGTCCTTATCAAACGGAGGCAGAATTTCCTTGCAGTATTCCACCACTGTGACCTCGCTGCCGAGAGCGTTCAGTATCGAGGCAAACTCTATTCCTATCACACCTCCGCCGATTATCGTCACGCGGTGGGGGAGTTCCGTGATTTCAAGCACCGAATCGCTGTCGATGGCATATTCAGCGCCGGGGATAGGAAGTCGTGACGGTGCCGATCCGGTTGCAATTATTATCGTGGGAGCTGTAAACTCTTCACCGGCGGCTGCCACTGTGTGAGGAGCTGTAAACTCTGCCGTTCCCTCCACGATCCTGACACCTTTCAGCCCCATGACTGCGCCCTCGCGCAATGCGGTCACCACCTCGTTCTTTCGCTCCATCACGCGGCCGAAATCCACCTTCATTTCAGCAATGCCGATACCAAACGATTCAGCATCCTTGGCGTCCAGTGCAATCTGAGCGGTGCGTGCAAGAGCTTTTGTCGGGATGCACCCGCGGTTTAGGCACGTGCCTCCGATCGAACCTTTCTCGATCAGGACTACGTTTTTACCCATGGCACAGGCCGCGGCGGCAGTATCCATGCCGCCGGGCCCTGCACCTATGATGATAATGTCAGCTTCTGTCATGACTTGCTGTTGAGCTCCGACCATGTTACGATAGGATGCAGCGCAGCCTCAGTGTCATCCGGGCGTGTCACCGGAGTGAGATGCGGAGCCGTTTTCACCGTTTCAGGATCTTCGGCTGCTTCACGGGCGATATCATGCATGACTTCGATAAACTGGTCAAGTGTGTCCTTGCTCTCTGTCTCGGTCGGCTCGATCATCAGCGCCTCATGGAATAGAAGCGGGAAGTAGATTGTCGGAGCGTGATAGCCACGGTCAAGCAGGCGCTTTGCCACATTAAGTGTCGTTACGCCGGTCGACTTGTCATTCAGTCCGTCAAACACAAATTCATGCTTGCACAGTCCGTCGATCGGAAGCAGATAGCTGTCACGCAGTTTCTCCTTCACATAGTTGGCGTTCAGCGTGGCCAGTTTGCCGGCTTCTGCAAGCCCCTCGTTACCGAGCGAGAGTATATATGCGAGGGCACGGGCCTGAACACCGAAGTTGCCGAGTGTGGCCGAGATGCTGCCGAGTGCGGTATCGGTGGTTGTGAGCGAGAAACTGCCGTCCTCGTTCTTTATCACGCGGGGATTGGGCAGGAACTGCTCCAGTCCCTCTCTCACACCCACAGGGCCCGAACCCGGGCCACCTCCGCCGTGAGGTGTCGAGAATGTCTTGTGGAGATTTATGTGCATCACGTCAAATCCCATGTCACCCGGACGTGCCATGCCGAGCATAGGGTTGAGATTAGCACCGTCGTAATAGAGAAGTGCGCCGGCGTCATGTACGAGGCTGGCGATTTCCGGAATGTTCTTCTCAAATATTCCCAGAGTGTTGGGATTGGTCATCATCACGGCAGCTACGGTATCGTCGAGCAGCGGACGCAGATCATCCACATCCACAGTGCCATCCTCGCGGCTCTTTACCTCCACGATCTCCAGTCCTGCCACAGCAGCCGAAGCTGGGTTTGTTCCGTGTGCGCTGTCAGGCACGATCACCTTCACACGCTTGTTGTCGCCGCGCGAGCTATGGTAGGCTCTTATCACCATCAGGCCGGTGAGCTCACCGTGAGCACCAGCAAACGGGTTGAGCGTAAACTCCTTCATTCCGCCGATCTCAGCCAGATAGGTCTGAAGCGTATGATAGAGCTCAAGCGCACCCTGTACGGTCGACGCAGGCTGCATCGGATGCAGATGTGTGATTGAAGGATGCGAGGCGATTTCCTCATTGATTTTCGGATTGTACTTCATTGTGCACGATCCGAGAGGATAGAAGCCCGTATCTACACCGAAATTATTTGTGCTCAGGTTGTTATAGTGACGTACCACCGACGGCTCATCCACTTCCGGAAGCTCCGGCGCCGTTTCACGCATAAGCTGGGAGGGGAGAGCTACATTCTCAAATCCGTTCTTGGGAAGATGATAACCCTTGCGTCCGGGACGCGATACCTCAAAAATGAGATTGCTGTAAAAATCGCGGTTCATAAATGATCTTCGTTCAAAGGTTATTAGCTATTTCCACGAGCTTTTCAAGGCTCTCTCTCTCCGCTGTTTCTGTCACAGCCACAAGCAGATGCTTGTCATCGAGCTTCACACCGGCAAGTATTCCTTCTGCTCCGGCAAGCTCCATGAATTTATCTATGCACACGCCATCTTTTGCAGTCAGGCAGAACTCATTGAGATATGCGCTCTCAGGATAAGTCTGCTCAAATTTACCGCTTGCCACAAGCTTGTCGCAGAGCCAGTGTGCGGCCGCAGTACCGGCGTTCACCGTCTCCTGAAGCCCCTTCACACCGAGAAGCGACATATATATCGTCACATACAGAGCCATGAGCCCCTGATTGGAGCAGATGTTGCT
>CAMWSY010000042.1 GCA_947176995.1 uncultured Porphyromonadaceae bacterium
TGTCGAGGTAATCCCGTTAAAGAAGCCGTCATTTATAAACGAAAGAACCGCAAACGGTGGGATCAACTGAATCCACACATGATACCTCGCCACCGACTCCCTCACCTCGGCATTATCTGTCAGCAGCCCCGTCACCTCATGCCATCCCACCGAGTACACAGCAAAGAAGCCAATCGCTATACCACCCGACCACAGAAGCAGATATTTCACCGTTTTCCTGAGCCCTGCGCCATCACCCGCTCCGTAATAGCGGCCGCAAAGAGCCTCTCCGGTAAAAGCAAACCCATCCATGAAATAAGAAAAGAAGATAAAGAACTGCACTATCACAGCATTTGTGGCAAGTGTCAGCGATCCGAGCCGGGCACCGAAAGCACTTACCGATAGTGTCACCGACATCACACACAGCGACCTGAAGAAAATATTTGAGTTTACCGCAAAAAAGCGCTTGAACAGTTCCACCCTCAACAGACGATGCCAACCGCACCACAGACCTCCCGACGGAGCCATGCGCCACGCAAGCACAAGTGCCAGCACCAGTCCCACGCAATTTGCCGTCAGTGTTCCGTAAGCAACCCCGGCAAATCCCACCTCAAGCGGGAAAACGAGCAGGAAACTCATCACTATGTTCAGCACATTCACCGAGATTGAGATCACCATCGGCCAGAATGTCGACTGCATTCCCACAAACCAGCCTGAAACCACCATCGTGCCAAGCAGCGCGGGCATACCCGTCACGCAGATTCTGAAATACGTCGAAGCAAGCTCACGCACCTCCGCATCAGGCCCGACAATATACATCAGCACAGCTAACAGAGGTTTCTGAAAAGCGATGAGCAATCCACCGAGCAGGAGCGCGAGCATAAGCGATCCTGAGAAAACCTCCCTTATACCCTGCTCATCATTTTTTCCGTATGCCACGGCGGTCATACCCGACGTACCCATACGCAGAAAATTCAGCACTCCGAATGAGAGGGCTATCATCATCGAGCCAACCGAAATTGCCGCTATATAGACAGCCGAGCCGAGATGACCCGAAATCGCGGTATCACTCAGTCCGAGCAACGGCACAGTCACGTTGCTCACAATTGCCGGCGTGGCAAGTTTCAGTATCTGTCTGTTCATTCCCATACCGCAAAGATACAAAAACAACAATCCTCCGACATGTGTTAAATGACACATCGGAGGATTCTATACCTTCTGAGTTCTCTGAGGACTTCGCGTTCTCCTATATATCAACTACTTATATATGCATCACATCGCGGTATATGTCGAGAGCGGCCTTGATCTCATCCGTAGTGGCAGTGCTGTCGAGAGCAAGCTCCCCCACGTTTTTCAGCAAAGTGAAATTGATTGCCGACGCATCCACATTCTTTTTGTCGTGACGCATGAAGTCTATGATCTCGTCATAGTCGTCACATGTTATCGCAAACGCCCTGAAATTCTCATAGATATAATTAGCTACCTTCTGCATGGTTTCCGAGGGGAATCCCTGTTTCATCACCGAGAGGATCAGCTCCACAACAAGACCGTAAGCCACGGCATATCCGTGAGGTATCGGCGACTTGCGCTTCAGTGCGAGCGACTCAAAAGCGTGACCTGTGGTATGACCGAGATTCAGAGCCTTTCTCAGCCCTTTCTCCGTCGGATCTTGACTTACAATCTCCTGCTTGACACCGACATTCTCCTTCAGCAGATCGAGCATCCTCTCCCGCCCCACTTCAAGCACATCCTGTTTCATCAGGTCAGAGAGCATCTCAGACCCTTTTATGAGAGCGTGTTTAAGCATCTCGCCGTAGCCCGACCGCATTTCCGTTGCCGACAGCGTGTTGAAGAATATCGACGACACAATCACCGTGTCTGCGTCCTTAAATGCGCCGATCTCGTTCTTCAGGCCATTGAAATTTATTCCGGTTTTACCACCCACCGAAGCATCCACAGCAGCGAGAAGCGATGTAGGCACATTCACGAAATGGATTCCGCGCTTGAACGTCGCCGCGGCAAAAGCTCCCATGTCGGTCACGACTCCCCCGCCGAGATTTATCAGCAACGAGTGTCGGGTAGCACCCGAGTCACCGAGTTGTTGCCATATATAGCTGAGCGACTCGAGATTCTTGTTCTCGTCTCCCGGTTTCACCACTATCACCGTAGCCCCCTTCACAGTATCACTCTGCGACTGCACGACAGGCAGAGCGGCCTCCTGCGTATTCTCATCAACGAGTACAAACACCTTCGACGGCTTCACCGCCGACACCACCTCCTCGATAGCTTCCGCTACGTAGTTGGTAAATACAACATTGCTTTCCATAATATCAGTTTTTTAAGAATTTCAGGAATATAATCATGCACGTCATAAAAAGTAGGGACGCACGGCTCGTGCGTCCTCAGCAAGAAGCTCATCAACATGATCGGCAAGCTCATCCATCGACCCGTACACCTTGACCGCACCGGCCGCCTTGAGCACATCCGCCGGAATCGGCCCCGTGCAGACGCCTATCGCCATAGTGCCTGCTCTATGAGCCGACTCTACGCCAAGCGGAGCATTGTCGATAGCAATGCACTCCTCAGGCCTCACTCCGGCAAGAGCCGCCCCACGCATGAAAGGTTCGGGGTGAGGCTTCCCGTTCTTCACATCGCGCGAAGTCACACGTCTATCCGGCGGGAACGCGCCCGGAAAGTCATCTTCAAGGCGGTTGAGCAGCGAGTTCTGCCCCGAGCCTGTGACGAGCACGCACACAATGCCGCGGCTCATCAGCTCATCGATCACCCTTTTCGCACCGCGCATTACCTCAGGAGCATCATACTCCCTGAAATATCTCGCTTTGCGTGCATAGAGAGCCTCACACTCCTCCTTGCTCACGGCTTTCCCCCACTCTTTCATGGCGAGTTTGTTGATAGTCGCCTCACCCGTCATGCCTTCATCAAGAAAGAACTCATCCTCAGGGGCGTGTATGCCGATCTCACCCATGAGCCGGTGCCACGCCTTGGAGTGCAGTGGCATCGAGTCATAGAGAGTGCCGTCCATGTCCACAAGAGCGGCCTTGATCATTTCTCGCGCATGAATAAGTTGATCGGAGTGCCGTGGAAATCCCAGTGTGATCGTATCTTGTTCTCAAGATAACGCCGGTAGGGTTCCTTAACCCACTGCGGCAGATTGCAGAAAAAGATAAAAGTAGGAATCTGCGAGCCCTTCAGCATCGTGATATACTTTATCTTGATATACTTACCCTTGTTGGCTGGTGGCGGATAAGCCGCGATATCCTCCTGAAGCACCGTGTTGAGCTGATGAGTCGGGATCTCGCGCTTGCGGTTCTTGTAGACCTCCACTGCCGTTTCAAGCACTTTGTAGATACGCTGTTTCGTGAGAGCCGAACCAAATATGATCGGGAAATCGCTGAACGGAGCGAAGCGGTTTCTTATCGCCTCCTCAAAATGCCTTATGGCCGCCTGCGACTTGTCCTCAACAAGATCCCACTTGTTCACGCACACCACAAGCCCCTTCTTGTTGCGCTGTATGAGCGAGAAGATATTACTGTCCTGAGCCTCGATTCCTCGTGTGGCATCTATCATGAGTATGCACACATCCGACGCCTCGATAGCTCTGATTGACCTGATTACCGAGTAATACTCTATATCCTCGTTCACCTTCGCCTTCTTGCGTATTCCCGCAGTGTCAACGAGGTAGAAATCAAAGCCATATTTATTGTAGCGGGTGTAGATGCTGTCGCGGGTCGTTCCGGCTATATCCGTCACGATGTTGCGTTCCTCGCCGATAAAAGCGTTGATGATCGATGACTTGCCCGCGTTGGGTCGCCCTACGATGGCAAACTTCGGAATGTCATCAAGCGCTTCGGCCTCATCCTCATCCTTCTCTGGCAGTTTATGCACCACCTCGTCAAGAAGATCACCCGTGCCGTAACCGTTCACAGCCGACACCGGCCACGGCTCACCGAGGCCGAGACTGTAAAATTCAGGCACGTTGTATATCCACTCGTTGCTGTCGACCTTGTTGGCGACAAGCAGAACCGGCTTCTTTGACTTTCTCAGTATCTCGGCCACATGGTCATCAAGGTCAGTGACACCATTCATGGCGTCCACCACAAAGAGGATTTCATCAGCCTGCTCTATTGCGAGAGCCACTTGCTTGTTTATCTCTCCTTCAAACACATCTTCTGAGTTCACCACCCAGCCGCCTGTATCGACTATTGAGAATTCCTTTCCGTTCCAGTCCACCTTACCATACTGGCGGTCTCGCGTCGTACCCGCGGTTTCGTCCACTATGGCAGTCCTCGACTGTGTGAGCCTGTTGAATAGGGTCGATTTACCCACATTCGGACGCCCTACTATTGCTACAAGTTGTCCCATTGGATTTTAATTTTACCGCTAAGTTAAGTAAATTTTCACAAAGAGGGTATGTATTATTACCGAAAGTAGCTGACGCACGCATCATACAATACAGTTTAAATAGACATGATCCAGCTATCCTGTCTGTAGGGGCGCGCGAAAGCACGCCCATCCGGCCGGAGGCCGGACATTTGGTTAACCGCGGGCGTTTACGCCCGTGGACAGCCGAGCACGACTTACCACTTATCGTCCCCGGAGGGGACGCACATAAGATTAGCAACCTTATTCGAACCACATTGCATTACCCGTGCGTCCTCCCTCGCCATCACTCTACATACCCAAAAGCCTTCAGTTTGTTCTCGCGGTTACGCCAGTTAGGTTCCACCTTCACAAAAAGCTCAAGGAACACCTTTTTGCCGAAGAACGTCTCGATATCCTTTCGCGACTCCATTCCCACCTTCTTCAGCATACTGCCTCCCTTACCTATGAGAATACCTTTCTGGCTGTCACGTTCCACATAGACCACAGCCATGATGTGGATAGCACCCGGCTTCTCATCAAATTTCTCTACTATCACTTCAGTCGAGTAGGGCACCTCCTTGTCATAGTTCAGAAGGATTTTCTCTCTGATGATTTCAGTGACAAAGAAACGCGCCGGTTTGTCGGTAAGCGCATCCTTGCCGAAATAGGGAGCGGCAACGGGAAGCAGCTCCACAATGCGGTTCATCAGGTTCGAAGTATTGAACTTCTCGAGAGCCGACGTTGGGAATACCTCCGCGTTCGGCAGAAGCGTCTTCCAGCGGTCAACGATTGCCATAAGGTCATCCTGCCCCTTGAGCAGATCGATCTTGTTTATCACAAGGAGCACCGGCACATCCTCTTTGGCTACACGTGCAAGAAAATCCGCATTCTTTGTCGGGTCTTCAACGACGTCCGTCACATACACCAGCACATCGGCATCCGTCAGAGCACCTTCCGAGAACTCGAGCATCGACTCCTGAAGCTTGTACTTAGGCTTCAGCACACCAGGAGTATCCGAGAATACTATCTGATAATCAGGTGTGTTCACAATTCCCATGATGCGGTGGCGTGTAGTCTGCGCCTTCGAGGTGATTATGCTCACGCGCTCACCCACAAGATCATTCATCAGCGTCGACTTTCCCACATTAGGGTTGCCGACTATATTCACGAAGCCTGCCTTATGTCCCTCTTTCACAGCCGGCTGCACAGGAGCATTGATAATCTCCTCCATTTTCTTCACATTTCCCTTTGCGGCTTCTTCAGCCTCCGCAGGGTTTATAATAAATTTATTATCCATAATCTTTGATAAAAACGCTTATGCTTATACTTCTGCTTATATAACAAAAAATAGCACCCGATGGATGCTACTTTTTTAAGTTCTTGTATAATTTCTGTTCTCAAAGATCCCAGATCAGGTACATTGCGCCCCATGTGAAACCGGCTCCAAATGCTGTCAGAACGATCTTGTCACCCTTCTTCAGGCGATCCTTGTACTCGTCGAGACACAGAGGAATCGAAGCAGCACTTGTGTTACCGGTGTGTTCGATATTCACGAGCACCTTCTCGGCAGGAACGCCGGCACGCGACGACACAGCCTCGATGATGCGCAGATTGGCCTGATGAGGCACAAGCCAGTTGATATCCTCAACCGACAGGCCGTTGCGCTCCATGATCGTGAGCGACGACGTGAGCATGTCCGTCACTGCGTGCTTATACACGTGGCGGCCATCTTGGAACAGGTAATGGTCACCTGCGTCCAGAGTCTCCTGGCAGGCCGGATGCACAGAGCCGCCTCCACGCATGTAGAGATGCTCCAGACCCGAGCCATCCACATGGAACACGGCATCCATCACACCCACAGGCTCCTCGGTAGGCTCCACGAGCACAGCACCTGCACCGTCGCCGAAAAGCGGACAGGTCGAGCGGTCATTGTAGTTGACCATCGACGACATCTTCTCGGCAGCGACAACAACCACCTTCTTGCGCAGACCCGACTTCACATAAGCAGCCGCATCCTCGAGTGCCACGATGAAACCGGCACAGGCGGCCTGAATGTCATAGGCGTAGCAATTCTTCAGCCCGCAGCCGTGGGCGATGACCGATGCAGTCGAGGGGAAACGGTAGTCGGGGTTCGATGTGGCGCAGATCACCAGTTCGACCTCTTCAGGGCTGGTTCCTGTCGACTCAAGCAGTTTTTCTACAGCCTTGATGCCAAGATACGACGAGCCGGTGTTATCCTTTTTCAGGATGCGGCGTTCCTTGATACCTACACGGGTTGTGATCCACTCGTCGTTGGTATCGACCATCTTCGACAACATCTCATTGTCGAGGATGTCGTCAGGCAAATATGAGGCTATGCCCGAAATGCGTGCGTTGAGCATGACTGAAGTATTTTGACTATTATAGTTATAATACTGATTGACAAAAATGCAGCGGAAGCCCGACCGTTTCTGTTCCCGGCCCGGTTTCCGTTGGTTTGTTTTGTTAAGCTTTCAGTTGCGCCACCCACATCTCCGCTGCATTTGTCCCGTTGAAGGGGAGTATATGCGGCCTGTGCGTGGCGGCGCACATCCTGCAAGCTGTTCCTCTCTGTTATTTAGACAGCGGCGTTCTTTTCGATCACCAGACGGCCACGGTAGTAACCGCATTCGCCACAGATGGTGTGATAGATATGCCATGCGCCACAGTTAGGGCAAAGGGCGATTGTAGGCATCTGAGCCTTGTCGTGAGTACGGCGCTTCGCTGTGCGTGTCTTCGATTGTTTGCGTTTAGGATGTGCCATCGGTTTTTTATCTCTTTTTTATTTTGTTATTCGTTTTTGGCCTGCGGTGGCAGGTCTCTGTCATTCATTCTCTTTTCACTCGCCCCCGTCAAGATTGCCGAGCTCCTTCAGTTTGTCCCAGCGCGGGTCAGTCGTCGTGGTGGCTTCGCTCTGGACATCCATAGCCTCCTCAAGGGTCTCCTCCTCAAAGGCTGCCATATCGTCATCGCCGTCACCGACGATTGCCGGACGTCCGCCGCGGTGCTTCTTGAGCAGCGCGCTCATCGACCGGTTGCACTTGCCAAGCGGGTGCACATGCTTGATCGGTATGGCAAGAGCCACCGTGTCATTGAGCATGTAGGCGACATTGAGATAATTCTCGCTATCTGGGATCTCGAGAAACTCATCACTGTCGTCGTTATAGGTTTCCCCATATTTCACCACGATATGGTATTCCGTATCAACCGGAAGCTCCATCTCGTCGAGGCAGCGGTCACAAAGCACTGTCACAGTGCCGGTCAGCTTAAACGTCAGGTCATAGAGATCATTGCGATGCTCAAGCGTCAGCGCCACGTCGATATCGGCGTCACGCACGTCCTGACTCTCCATATTGGCGAAGAACTGCTTGCCCAACCGGTACTGCATCTGATGCGTTCCGACTGGCAAACTCTTCAAGGGCAGCTTGAATTCTGTAAATTTTCCCATTTCTGAACTCCGTTCGTGCTGAAAAACCTTGCAAAATTAGAAATTCTATTCGATTAATTCAAATCTTATTATTTTTTTTCTAACTATTTTTTCCGAAATAATTTGGCAATACCACTTCATCTGCCTACCTTTGCACCCACAAAAAAAGCCGTAACCGCTGGCGGGACAAGCAGACCGTGGATGTTGCGCGTAGTATTAACATTTTGATTATTACAATTTAAAATGGATCTGATCAAAATCGCCGAGGAGGCTTTTGCCACCGGCAAGAAGCATCCTGAGTTCGGCCCCGGCGACACAATCACCGTAGCTTACCGCATCAAAGAGGGCAACAAGGAGCGTATTCAGCTTTACAGAGGAGTCGTTATCCGCATTTCAGGCGACGGCGACAAAAAGCGTTTCACTGTTCGCAAGATGTCCGACAACATCGGTGTAGAGCGCATCTTCCCCATCGAGTCACCGTTCATCGACAGCATCACTGTCAACAAGTACGGTAAAGTACGTCGCGCAAAACTTTACTACCTGCGCAAGCTCACCGGCAAGAAAGCCCGCATCAAAGAGCGTCGCGTTGCCAAATAAGCTTCGGCAAGCAGTCACAACCCATTCAACGGCCCGGTTCTCCCATCGGAGACACCGGGTCGTTCATTTCTCCCTCCCCCTCGTAGTGGGCGCGCGAAAGCACGCCCACCCCATCCGGGCTCTACGAGCACTCTGAGTACTCTTAGAACTCCCTAAAAAAGAAGAGAGCCCCGGAATCCGGCGCCCTCTTCTTGTATCTTATTTCTTCAGCTCAGATACTACGCCCTGTAAATAGAGCGATAATCTTTGCCGTTTCTGCCACAGCATCGTCAAGCTGGTCATTCACCACCACCTTGTCATAGCGGGGAGCGAAACCGATCTCATACTCCGCACGTCCCACGCGCTCCGTTATCCGCTCGGCACTGTCCGTTCCACGGTGCTCCAGACGTCGGCGCAGTTCATCCACCGAAGGGGGCATGATGAAAAGACTCAGAGCCTCGTCACCGAAGATTTCCTTGACATTCACCCCTCCCACGACATCAATATCAAGGATCACATCGTGTCCTTCGCCTCGCGTCCTCTCCACCTCACTTTTCAGTGTGCCGTAAAACCTGCCGGGATACACCTCGCAGTATTCCACGAAATCACCTGCATCAAGGCGGCGGCGGAACTCGTCGTCACTCAGGAAGTAATAGCTTACCCCGTCAGTCTCGCCGGGGCGCGGTTCGCGGTTGGTGGCCGAAACTGAGAATTGCAGATCCATGCCGGGCATTTCCCTGACGGCCTTTATGATAGTCGATTTCCCGCAACCCGAGGGAGCAGAGATAACTACAACCTTTCCTTTATGGTTTTCTGTCATATCAAGCGGCGTTACATGACGTTGAGCACCTGTTCTTTGATCTGTTCGAGCTCATCCTTCATCTCCACCACGAGCTTCTGGAGCTCAGCATGGTTGCTCTTTGACCCGAGGGTATTTATCTCGCGCCCCATCTCTTGGGAGATAAACCCGAGTTTCTTGCCCTGACCGGCACTGTTGCTCTTCATCGTCTCCATGAAATAGTCGAGATGCTGTGCCAGACGCTGCTTCTCCTCATTGATGTCGAGCTTCTCGATGTAGAAGATCATCTCCTGCTCCAGACGCCCCTTGTCATACTCGATCTGCGGGATTTTCGACAGATTTTCCTCAAGACGCGACTTCACTTTGGCCACACGCTCGTTCTCCCATCTCGGCACCTGCGAGAGCAGTCCGCGTATGCGGTCTATGCGCAGCGCAAAGAAATCCTCGAGCTTCTCACCCTCGACACCGCGGTAATGCATCAGGGCATCCACGCATCCTTCGAGGGCGCTCATAAGCTCCTGCTCCTCGCTTTCACTCGCTTCAGCGAGCCCGGCATCATTGCGCAGCGATTCCGGGAAACGCATCATCACCTGATACCAGTCTGTTGGAGTGTCTATGCCGAGTTCAGCCGACACCTCCTCGATGCGCCCTTTGAGAGCTTTCATGACATCGAGATTGAAATCAGTCGACAGCGACTGTCCGACGATTCCGCCGGTCGATTCAATCCAGATATTCAGATCGACCTTGCCGCGCTGAAGCCGACGTGCCACCACATCCCTCACCTTAGGCTCAAGATGACGGAAAGCGACCGGAAGCTTCACCGACAGGTCAAGCTGCTTGGAGTTAAGGGACTTCATCTCCACCGTCAGCTTCTTGCCGGGCAGAAGTTCCACCGTCTTCCCAAACCCCGTCATTGACAAAAGCATAGTCTGTGCGAGCTATTTATGATCAGTGAGTCGAAGCGCTGTAATTGGGAGCTTCCGAGGTGATAGCCACGTCATGCGGGTGACTCTCGGCTACACCGGCATTGGTGATACGCGTGAACTTGGCCTTATGGAGAGCGTCGATATTCTTCGCCCCGCAATAGCCCATGCCCGAGCGCAGCCCGCCCAGCATCTGATAGACCACTTCATACAGCGAACCCTTATAGGGAACACGGGCGGCGATCCCTTCCGGCACAAGTTTGCGGTTATCCTTTTCGTCGCCTTGGAAATAGCGGTCTTTCGAGCCCTTCTCCATTGCCTCGAGCGAGCCCATGCCGCGGTATGCTTTGTACTTACGGCCATTGTAGATGATCGTCTCACCGGGCGACTCCTCCACGCCTGCAAGCATTCCGCCCAGCATCACGCTGTAGCCGCCGGCAGCAAGAGCCTTCACAATGTCGCCCGAATATCTGATACCACCGTCAGCGATCAGAGGCACATCAGTTCCTTCGAGAGCTTTAGCCACATCATAGACAGCCGAAAGCTGCGGAACGCCCACGCCGGCGATCACACGTGTCGTGCATATCGAGCCGGGGCCGATACCCACCTTCACACCGTCCGCACCGTTTTCCACCAGATAGCGGGCAGCCTCGCCGGTAGCGATATTTCCTACTACAACATCGATGTCAGGATACTTCTCCTTGATAGCCTTGAGCACACCTATCACACCACGGCTGTGACCGTGGGCGGTGTCGATGACCAGAGCATCCACACCTGCGGCTACAAGAGCATCCACACGCTGCATACTGTCGGGAGTAACACCCACACCGGCAGCCACGCGCAGACGCCCGAGCTTATCCTTGCACGCATTCGGCTTGTCTTTAGCCTTCGTGATATCCTTATAAGTTACCAGACCGATCAGATGCCCTTCGGCGTCAACCACAGGGAGCTTCTCGATCTTGTGCGTCTGAAGTATGTCGGCAGCCTCTTCCAGATTGGTAGTCGTCGATGTTGTGACAAGATTTTCTGTTGTCATCACTTCGTCGACAGGACGGTCGAGGTTGCGCTCGAAACGCAGGTCGCGGTTTGTCACGATACCCACGAGCTTCTTGTCGCCATCAACCACGGGAATACCGCCGATATGATACTCCTCCATCATGGCGAGAGCGTCACGCACCTTGCTGCCGCGCAGTATCGTCACGGGATCATAGATCATACCGTTCTCCGCACGCTTCACAGCATGGACCTGACGGGCCTGCTCCTCGATCGACATATTTTTGTGAATGACTCCGATACCGCCCTCGCGCGCTATGGCGATAGCGAGCTTAGCCTCTGTCACGGTGTCCATTGCCGCCGATACCAAAGGCACATTGAGGGTTATATTACGTGAGAAACGGGTGCGCAAATCCACATCGCGCGGTAGTACTTCTGAGTATGCGGGTATGAGGAGCACGTCATCAAATGTGAGACCGTCCATCTTTACCCTATCTGCAATAAATGACAT
>CAMWSY010000043.1 GCA_947176995.1 uncultured Porphyromonadaceae bacterium
GAAGTGGAACTGCTGCACCCAGCCGCGTGCATGGTTCATACGGCACAACTCAAGCAGGATAGCGGTCTGGAGTTTTGTCGCTTTCTCCTGAGAGAGGTCGCAGCCGGAACGCACTTCGCTGAATATCTGCCGGATTTCGTTGTAACCGGCTTCAGCGTAGGGGAATGCAGAGAGGCCATGATCGGCAAGGCGACACCCCTCGTCGTGGAAGAAATCGTGACGTTTCTGCAAGGCACTGATAAGAGACTCATAGTCCTTGATGTCAATACCTGAAACAGTGGAAAGAGTGTCAAGATAAGTATTGTAATCTGCGGGATTACCAATATTCGCGGCTTTATCGGGGCGCCATGTGGGCAGAACCTTTGTGCCGATGTCCTCAGCGGCTATCTGCCGATGATAGCGGAGATCGTCGGTGGGATCGTCGGTAGTGCACACAACCTCCACATTGTAGCGACGCATCAGCCCGACGGGAGTCATGTCGGGGTCTTTGAGACGCTCGTTGCAAAGGTCGAAAATTTCACGGGCAGTATCGGGATTCAGCACCGTGTCAATGCCAAAAGCGGTGGAAAGTTCAAGGTGAGTCCAGTGATAGAGCGGGTTGCGGAAAGCACGAGGCACAGTCTCGGTCCACTTCTGAAACTTCTCCCACGGGGTAGCGTCGCCGGTGATAAAGTGCTCCGGCACACCATTGGCTCTCATGGCACGCCATTTATAGTGATCTCCGCCAAGCCACAACTGTGAGATTGACTCAAACTGCCGGTTCTCGGCAATCTCACGTGGCGACAAGTGGCAATGATAGTCGATAATGGGGAGCGAAGCAGCATGTTCGTGATAAAGCGTGCGCGCAGCTTCGCTCTCAAGCAGAAAATCGGGAGTGATAAAGGGAGTGTGCATCTTTATTTCAAAACAACAAGTTTATATCGCGGTACAAGTATCTTCATGATGACCCAGCTCAGGAGGTAGGCAAATCCGGCAATGAAGAAGACGATCATGTAACCGGCATTTTTTCCTTCAAAGCCGAGGAAATGCAGACCGACGCGCTCGGCATAGACAAACAGCTGTCCGGCTCCGTAGTTACTTGAGAAGCTGCCGAGACCGCTTGCAAGTCCGGCAGCTCCGGTCACGCTTGCTATGACGTGTTTCGGGAACATATCGCTAATGACAGTGAAGACGTTGGCACTCCAACTCTGATGTGCGGCCGCCATAATGCCGATTATCACTACCGGAAACCAGAGTGAAATTTCACCCAACGGCATCACACCGATACCGAGAATGGGGAAGACTGCATAGATGAGCAGGGCTTTCATGCGTCCGGCGTAGGGATTGAGCCTGTTTTTCTCGATGAAGTAGGTGGGGAGATAGCTTGCCCACAGCGAGAGCATGGAAATGAGGTAGATAGTGAAGACGGTCATCATTCCTGTGAAGGACGCGGATGAATAGCCATAAATGTCGTTGATAAACGCAGGAGCCCAGAAGAGCAGGAACCACCAGACGGAATCGGGGAGAAAACGGCCAAAGATGACAGCCCATGTCTGGCGATAGGTGAATGGCAGGAAGAAGGAGATTTTTTTTGCCTTAACTTCTCCATCGGTTACTTCCTTTTTTCCGATTGATGCGTCGATGTGTGCATCCTGTTCGATATACTCGAGTTCGGCTGCATTGACGCGCGGGTTTTCATCTGGTTTCTTGTAGGTGAATACCCACGCTCCCATCCAGAGGAAGCCGAGAGCACCAATGAGAATAAAGGCAGCTTCCCAACCGTAGCGATCGGCGAGTGTGGGGATGAGGAAGGGAGCGACCAACGGACCGATCTGTGCTCCCGAGTTGAAAATGCCGGTAGCGAAGCCTCGGTCTTTTTTGGGGAAATACTCGGCTGTAGCTTTAATCGAGCAAGGGAAGTTGCCTCCCTCGCCTAACGACAGGATGCATCGGGCAGCCACAAAGAGCCACACGCTGACCGAGGTGATGGCAAGCGCCATGCCTGAAATGTCGCTGACAGCCTGCAGGTGCTCGCGTGCTGCGGTGAATGAAAGTGTCCATTGCCCGGTCACAATGCCATCGGTGAGTATGCCGCAGAGTCCATGCAGACAGGCACCTGCCGACCAGACTCCGACAGCCCACAGATAACCTCGTTTTGTGCCTACTTTGTC
The DNA here is from genome assembly GCA_947176995.1 of uncultured Porphyromonadaceae bacterium. Taxonomy (GTDB): domain Bacteria; phylum Bacteroidota; class Bacteroidia; order Bacteroidales; family Muribaculaceae; genus JAFLTL01. The sequence goes on from CAMWSY010000043.1 coordinate 2,151, forward strand.
GACAAAACGACCGGTGAGTAGCATGGCGACTGCGTAGACGATGGAGAACACGCCTGTAATCAGGCCATAATCGGCATCGGTCCAATTAAATTCAGGAGCAATAAAGTTTTTCCAAGTGAGTGAGAGCACCTGACGGTCAAGGTAGTTGACGACAAGTGCAAGCCAGAGCATCGAGCATATAACCCAACGGTAGTTGGTCATTCTCTGTGAAGCAGTGCTGTTCATGGCGGGTTGTGATAATATCAGTTGTGGGTATATTTCGAGATTATGCCGAGAGTTTCACGGCATTTGTTGGTTATGTAGCTCCAGTCGTGGGCTGCAATGCGATCCTTTGGAAAAAGTTTCGATCCCATGCCGACGCAGTAAGTCCCGGCCATGAACCACTCCGACAGGTTCTCTTCGGTGGGTTCAACTCCGCCTGTGACCATTATCCTGCTCCACGGCATCGGAGCCATTATGTCGCGTACGAACCGCGCTCCAAGCACATCGCCGGGGAATACCTTGCACAAGAGGCATCCGGCTTCCTGAGCGTTGCCGATCTCGGTGACAGTGGCACAGCCGGGGGAGTAGGGGATGCTGTGGCGGTTGCAGATGCGAGCAACTTCAGGATTGAAAAGAGGGCCTACTATGAAATCGGCACCATGCTGAATGTAGGCTGCCGCAACAGGAGCATCGACAACCGAGCCTACGCCAAGGGCAAGTCCGGGGCAATTTGCAGCAGTGAACTTGCGCAGTGTGTTGAAGACCTCATCGGCAAAATCGCCGCGATTTGTAAATTCAAAAACACGCACTCCACCGTCGTAGCACGCTTTGACAACCTGCATGGCAACTTCCGCATCGGGATGATAAAACACCGGGATCATGCGGGTTGCAGAAATATTGCCGTAAACGTCTAAAGAGTCAAGGAAAGCCATAATTATGATTATGAGAATGAGAATGGGATGGTTGCTCAGCGGCTGACACGTCCGCTGGCGTCGCCTGCCGCAAGGCGCTCGACTTCGGCAACCGACACAAGGTTGAAATCTCCGGGGATAGTCTGTTTCAATGCAGATGCAGCAACAGCGAACTCAAGTGCCTGAGAAACCGGCATTCCACTTACAAAGCCATGGATAAGGCCGCCGGAAAAGGCATCACCTCCACCTACGCGGTCAATGATCGGGTCAATGTCGTAACGGCGTGACTCGTAGAAATCCACACCGTCGTAGAGAAGCGCTTTCCAGCCGTTGCGGGAGGCAGAGAATGACTCGCGTAAGGTGGATGCAACGTAGCGGAAGCCAAATTCGCTCATCATGGCTCGGAAGATGTCTTTGTATCCTTCGGCATGAGTAGTACCAGCGAGAATGTCGGCTTCGGGATGGAAACCAAGGCATAGCTCGGCATCCTCCTCGTTTCCGATGCAGACGTCGACGTATTTCATGAGCGGACGCATGACAGATTGTGCTTTTTGTGGCGTCCAAAGCTTTTTGCGGAAATTGAGATCGACCGAGACTGTCACACCGTGGCGGCGGGCAGCCTCACATGCACGACGGGTGAGCTCGGCTGCGCTATCGGAAAGCGCGGGTGTAATTCCACTCCAGTGAAACCAATCGGCCCCTTTCATGATGCTGTCAAAATCAAACTCGTCGGGGTCGGCTTCGGCTATTGCAGAGCCGGCCCGGTCATAGATAACGTTGGATGGACGCATGGATGCCCCAGTCTCGCAGTAGTAGATGCCTACACGCTTTCCACCACGGATGATGCATGAGGTGTCGACCCCCCGACAGCGGAGACTATCGACTGCCGCCTGACCGATTTCGTGAGCCGGCAGTTTGGACACAAAAACTGCGTGATGGCCATAGTTGGCGCAACTTACAGCCACATTTGCCTCACCACCGCCAAAAATCACCCTGAAAGAATCGGCCTGAGAAAATCTCAGGAATCCGTCGGGCGATAGTCGAAGCATAATTTCGCCAAGTGTAATGATTTTCCCCATTGTGGAAACGGTAATCTTAATGATTGAGATAGAGTGTTTGTCTATTTCACAAATTTAATGAAATACGTGTAATGGTGATAGAAAAAGTTGATAAAAAATATTTTGCAAATGATTTTGCAATTACGGGATAAAGCAGTAATTTTGCGCCCGGTAAAAACCATATACAAAACCATCAAAATTATAAACAGACACAATGGCAACAAAAATCAGATTGCAGCGTCATGGTCGTAAGAACTATGCGTTCTATCCCATTGTTATCGCCGACAGCAGAGCGCCACGAGATGGCAGATTTATCGAGCGAATTGGCAGTTACAATCCTAACACCAACCCCGCTACGGTAACGCTGAACTTCGAGAGGGCTTTGTATTGGGTAAATGTAGGCGCACAGCCCACCGACACCGTTCGCCGCATCCTGTCGCAGGAAGGCGTGATGCTGATGAAGCACCTTCAGGGCGGTGTGAAGAAAGGCTCGTTTGACGAGGCTGAGGCACAGAAGCGTTTTGACGCATGGAAGGCTTCGAAGCAGGCTCGCATCGACGCTCAGAAGTCGTCGATGGCCAACAAGGCCGAAGAGGCAGCCAAGCAGCGTTTTGAGGACGAGGTAGCCAAGAACAAGGCTAAGGCTGAAGAGGTAGCCAAGAAGAAAGCAGAGCTCGCCGCTGCAAAAGCAGAAGCAGAAGCTGCCGCTAACGCTGAGGCTGCTGAGTCTACAGAAGAGGCACCTGCCGAATAAAAAAACGGTTTTCGTTGCGGCACGGGGCTCTGTTGAACTCAGTGCGCAAGTAGACCATTGTAGAAAATAAACGGTCGGGTGATTGCTTTTGTACGCTCATAGGCGTGACAAAGTGAGCATTACCCGACTGTTTTTTATTTCTACGCTCCCCCACTGATGACTGATCGACCGGCTGCAATGGCAACATATTGCAACAAATAAGGCCGGAGCACCGAATCTCTCCCGTACATACCCCCTTCCACGTGTCGAAAACAGGCGAAGCATCATCTATTTTTAACGTGAAACAGCACGCGAGACAGGGAGATATCAGCCACACAGGACTTAACTTAAAGATATAATACACCTATAATCGTTTTCAATTATTGTTTTACCTGTTCACTGTCATAATAATAAAATGAACGAAGATCTACAGGAACTTATAGCAAAATTGGTCTATAAAACAACTGATGAGACCGGATGGGCTCCTCAGAACAAGCTCGGACAGCATCTTGCACGTATCGGCCGCTCAGTAAAGGAGCTCGGCTATGAAAAGATGAGCGGATTTTTTCAGGATCACACTGACCGTTTTCAGGTCGAGAAGGATGAGCACGGGCTGCCTATCGTGAAACTCATTGGCGAGGCACCTGCAATGGGAAGTCTGGAAGAGGAAGAGATCATGCGCCCTCAGGGATATTTCCGCGGTGTGCGCCAGTCGTCGGTTCAGCCCCGTATGCCCCGTTATCAGCAGGGCGGTTACTCGAAGCCGTCGTACGGCATGGGTCAGAGCTATGGCTCATATGGAATGAACAACCGTCGCGGGATGTATAACGACCAGCGTCATGACATGTATAACAAGCGTCGTCCCGAGCAGCTTTCGCTTTTCCGCTGGGCATTTTTCCCTGACCGCGAGGAGTGGCTTCAGATGCTTGCCGATCTCGCCATGCCTCAGGTGTGGCAGTATGAGGTGGCTGACGAGCAGCACCCCAATCCGGCACTGTTTGACTACCTGAGAGATGTGTTCCGTCGCCTTCAGCTTGAGGGTAAGGTGCTTGAGAGCCATGCCGAAGGGCTTGCCCTTTTCAACACCGGTCTCGTAGACCGCGAGGAGCAGCGTCCGATTTACGCAGTGTTCGGTCGCAACCCGAACCGTAACCGCCAGCCGTGGCTGTTCCAAGAGTTCTTCCTGTCGAGCGCTCCGCTTCTTGCCCAAGCCTCACAGCAGCAGATGGTGGAGGATACTATCGATGATGCAGAGGACTCCGATGAAATGGAAATGACTGAGGAGGCAGAATAATCTCCAGTCAAGATATAAAGAATGCAAAGGGGGTTGACAAGCAGCCATAAAGGATGTTTTGTCATCCCCCTTAAACTTGAAATGGGAGAGGGGAGACTGCACCAGTTGTCATTTAACACATTGCGGGCAGCCTAATTTTTATTAAATTTGTGAATCGATAGGGCGGTTCAATGTCGGGACGCCCTGATGAAAGAACAATGGAAATAATCAGAACCGTAGGTGATTTGCGCAAGTTTGTCGGCGAGGCCCGTGCAGCAGGAAAGAGCGTGGGACTGGTGCCGACTATGGGTGCGCTTCACGCCGGCCACATGTCGCTGATGCACCGTGCACGCAAGGAGAACGATGTGGTCGTTGCAAGTGTGTTTGTGAATCCTACACAATTCAACAATGCGCAGGATCTGAAAACTTATCCCCGCACTGAGGCTGCCGATGTGGCACAACTTGAAAGCGCGGGGGTGGATGCAGCTTTTATCCCGAGTGTGGATGAGGTTTATCCTGAACCTGATACACGTGTGTTTGATCTCGGCGGTGTCGCAGAGGTCATGGAGGGGAAGATGCGTCCGGGGCATTTCAACGGTGTCGCCCAGATCGTGAGTAAACTGTTCGGTTGGGTTATGCCTGACCGTGCCTATTTCGGCGAAAAGGATTTTCAGCAGATCGCGGTCATCAGGAAGATGGCGAAACTTGAGGGCTTTGACATTGATATCGTTGATTGTCCGATATGCCGTCATGACGATGGACTGGCAATGAGCAGCCGCAACGTAAGACTCAGCGCGGAGCAGCGTGCTGTTGCTCCGAAAATCCATGAGGTGCTCGTGAAGAGTCTTGACTGGGCTGCCGACAGCACTCCCGGTGAGGTGAAAAAGAAAGTCACAGAAGCAATAAACGGCAATGAGTGGCTTGATACAGAGTACTATGAGATTGTCGATTCACTGACAATGCAGCCTATAGAAAACTGGAGTGATTTAGGGGATGGCGCTGTGCCTGTGGGGTGTGTCACTGTGTACTGCGGCGATGTGAGGCTGATCGACAATATAAAGTATATCAACGGATAAACAAATGGACTTCCATGCTGATTTCGCGTCGGTAACGGAAATCTCATCATAAAGCAGCAATCATGCAGATTCAGTTGCTCAAATCAAAAATTCACCGCGTGACGGTGACAGACGCATGTCTGGATTACATCGGAAGCATCACTATCGATGCCGATCTGATGGATGCGGCAGGCATTCTGCCGGGCGAGCGCGTCTACATTGTGAACAATAACAATGGTGAGCGCTTCGACACTTACACAATAGCGGGTGAACGCGGAAGCGGTACCATCTGCCTTAACGGTGCTGCTGCGCGCAAGGTGCAGCGCGGCGACATAGTGATAATACTCAGCTATGTCTTTCTGACACCTGATGAGGCCAAGACATGGGAACCGAAGGTGATTTTCCCCGACACAGCAACAAACCGTCTTAAATAACAGCGATGTTTGAGAATTTAACCGAGAAACTTGAACGGAGTTTCAAAGTCCTGAAAGGACAAGGACGCATCACGGAGATCAACGTGGCCGAAACGCTGAAAGAGGTGCGTCGCGCCCTTCTCGATGCCGACGTAAACTTCAAGGTGGCCAAGACTTTTACCGATACGGTGAAAGAGAAGGCATTGGGTCAGAATGTGATCAATGCTCTCCAGCCGGGTCAGCTCATGGTGAAGATCGTGAGAGACGAGCTTGCCGCGCTGATGGGCGGCGAGGCTTCGGCTCTTAATCTCGGCGGGAATCCGACTGTGATTCTCATGTCGGGACTACAGGGATCCGGTAAAACCACTTTCTCGGGTAAACTTGCAAAGAAGCTGAAAAGCGAGAAGGGGAAACGTCCGCTGTTGGTTGCCTGCGACGTGTATCGTCCTGCCGCTATCGAGCAGCTGAAGGTGCTTGCCGGCCAGATCAACGTGCCGGTCTACTCGGAGGAGGGTAACAAGAACCCTGTGGAGATTGCCAAGAACGGTGTGGCATACGCCAAAGCCAATCATCTGGATCTCGTAATCATCGATACGGCCGGACGTCTTGCCGTGGATGAGGAGATGATGGATGAGATCGAACGAGTGAAAAATGCCGTCAAGCCGCAGGAGACACTTTTTGTGGTGGACTCAATGACCGGTCAGGATGCAGTGAACACGGCGCGTGAGTTTAACCAGCGTCTTGATTTTGACGGTGTGGTGCTCACGAAGCTCGACGGTGATACACGTGGCGGTGCGGCTCTTTCGATCAGAACTGTCGTTGACAAGCCGATCAAGTATGTGGGAACAGGTGAGAAGCTTGAGGCTCTGGATGTGTTCCATCCCGACCGTATGGCTGACCGTATTCTCGGCATGGGTGATATCGTGTCGCTCGTTGAAAAGGCTCAGCAGCAGTTTGACGAGAAGCAGGCCCGCGAGATGCAGCGCAAGATCGCCAAGAATCAGTTTAACTTCAACGATTTCATGGCCCAGATCCAGCAGATCAAGAAGATGGGTAATCTGAAAGATCTTGCCGCGATGATTCCCGGTATGGGCAAGATGCTCAAGGATATTGATATAGAGGATGACGCATTCAAGGGTATCGAGGCTATCATCAATTCAATGACAGCAAAGGAGCGCGAGAATCCGCAAATCATCAATGTCAGCCGCCGCCAGCGCATTGCCAAGGGATCAGGTACGTCGCTCCCCGAGGTGAACCGTCTGCTCAAACAGTTTGACGAGACCCGCAAGATGATGAAAGTGGCTGCCACGATGAAAAATCCGATGCAGATGATGCGCAACATGCGCCGCAGATAACGGGTGTAAGGTAAGATATTGGAATTTATACAGACTACTGAATATTATGCCGACTATAATCGACGGAAAAAAGACTTCGGCCGAAATCAAACAGGAAATTGCGCGTGAAGTCGCTGAAATAATTGAAAAAGGTGGAAAGCGCCCGCATCTTGCGGCTATACTCGTTGGACATGACGGTGGCAGCGAAACATACGTGGCAGCCAAAATCAAGGCTTGCGAAGAGTGCGGTTTCAAGTCATCACTTATCAGATATGAGGCTGACGTGACTGAGGATAAACTGCTCGAAGAGGTGGCAAAGCTGAACGCCGATGATGATGTGGACGGATTCATCGTGCAGCTTCCTCTCCCGCGCCACATCGATGCCGATAAGGTTATTCTGGCTATCGATCCGGCAAAGGATGTCGATGGATTTCATCCGATCAATGTGGGACGTCTCATGATCGGTCTGCCCGGTCTTCGTCCGGCTACTCCTGCTGGTATCATGGAGCTGCTCCGCCGCTACAATGTGCCTGTGAAGGGTGGACGCGCAGTGGTGCTCGGCCGCAGTAATATCGTGGGTAAGCCGATGGCGATGATGCTCATGCAGAAGGGTGACAATGCCGATGCGACTGTGACTGTGTGCCACAGCGGTACAAAGAATATCAAGGAGATATGCCGTGAGGCTGATCTCATAGTAGCTGCTCTCGGTGTGCCGGGATTTCTCACCGCCGATATGGTGAAAGATGGCGTGGCTGTGATCGACGTTGGTACGACACGTGTGCCGGACGCAACACGCAAGAGCGGATTCCGTCTGCGCGGCGATGTGGACTATGAGAATGTTGCGCCTAAGTGCAGCTTCATCACTCCGGTTCCGGGTGGAGTAGGCCCGATGACTATTGTGTCGCTCATGCAGAACACGCTGAAAGCGGCCAAAAACCGTGCCCAGTAATGCTTCAATTTCTGATTTCAGATAAGGATCTGCGCCACACACCTGTGGCGCAGACCGAAATTGCACTTGCCGGAGGTTGCCGATGGATTCATATTCCTGCCGGACTCAAACGTGAGGAACTTGATCTGATCGAAAGCAAATGTCGTGAGGCCGGTGTTTTTCTCACGGTGGATGATGATGACGCCCTGACGAATGACCGCCGTTTTCATGGTGTTCTTATAAATGCCGGACATGCCAAATCGGCAGCGGAGATAAGAAGTCAGCTCGGGCCTCATGCTGTGGTGGGGGTTGAAACTAATGATGCCGGTGTGCTCCCATCGCTCATGAAGGATGATATAGACTACGCAGTCTATGACGTTGACCGTCATGGGATCGAGAAGGCAAAAGCTTTTGCCGCCGAGAGTGGCAAGCGGCATATTCCACTTGTGGCACGCGGACTTAAACTGACGCGTGATGATATAATGAGCCTGATGGAAGCCGGATTTAACGGTGTGCTTACGACCGGGTGCACTCTTGAGTCGGCGCTGCCTACAGAATCGGTTAAGTCGCTGACCGATGAGCTCCACGACCGATTCTGAAGCTCTGAAGGGCGGGAGTAAAAGCCTGCTCCTGAAAATTGCAATCCCGGTTGTGATCGGGCTTGCAGTGGTAGTGTGGCTTTTCAGCAGGGAATTTAATGTAGAGGCATTAAAAGAGATAAAGATAACTACCTTGACGGTAGTTGCTATCGTTGCCGATCTCGGAGCGGTGTGGATGCGTGATTTCGGGATGGCATGGCGTTTCAGATGTCTTACCGACCGGGAGCTGAAATGGGGGGCAACATGGCGCACGACATTTTTATGCGAGTTCACTTCGGCGATTACCCCTTCGTCGGTAGGCGGGAGCGCGCTCAGCATGATATTTCTGAAGCGTGAGGGGGTGAATATCGGGCGTGCCACAACACTCACAATGACAATACTTTTCCTTGATGAATTGTTTTTTGTCATTTTCTGCCCTATAGTGGCTCTGGTGATACCGCATCAGTCGCTTTTTGAGATCGGGTCAAGCAAGATAAACGGGGGAATGGAGGTCGCTTTCTGGATTGTTTACGGTGTGATAGCGGCTCTGACAATAGGATTGTTCTTAGGAATTTTTGTCATACCAAGGGCAATCAGGAAACTACTTGACCGAGTGTTTTCATATCGGCTGCTGCGCAAGTGGCACGATGATGCGGTGAACATTGGCGACAACATGATAGCTACGTCGCGTGCAATAAAAAAATACCGGATGAAATGGTGGATTGAGGCTTTTGCCGCCACATGTATAAGCTGGACGGGGCGTTATCTTGTGGTAAACGCTCTTTTCTGGGGATTTGTGCCCGGTGCGGAACAACTCGTGGTATTCGGACGCCAGTTTGTGGTTTGGGCGTTGCTTATGTTCACTCCCACTCCCGGCGGTAGCGGCGTGAGCGAGTGGCTGTTTAAGGAATATTACGGTGATCTGATAGGTCTTGGCGGTGTGGTGATGGTTGTGGCGGTGCTCTGGCGCGTGCTGACGTACTACATC
>CAMWSY010000044.1 GCA_947176995.1 uncultured Porphyromonadaceae bacterium
TCCCACCGGTTGCGGTTCTTGCGTTTAGCTATGAAGGCTTCTTTATCTGGATTACCTCGACACGCGCGATGCTCGTTGCAACGTCGATTGCGGTGGGTGTGTTTTTCTTGATTACCATTCCGTTGCTTAAATGTGGCTCGTTCAGTAATGATGTGCTTTGGACGGCGTTTCTGGCCTATCTGTTTGTGCGCGGAACGATTCTTGCCGGGATGTGGCACCGGAGGATGCGGCAAGTGATGGGATAATGGGCTGGGAGATCGCGGAGGACTCGGATGGGGCGACGGACTTGAAAAGATGGCATTGGGTGTTTGATATTAAATAAAGAGATTATCATATTTGCGAATTTACGGGACTGTTGTTATCTTTGAGAAGTTTTATCGGATAATTTATGTTGGTTACATTTGAAATAGACGAACTTAGAATGCTCTACGAAGATGGCAGAAGCCCTAACCGGAAGTATCGTTTTCAGCCGGATATCATCAGGCGCTATCAGAAAGCGATCAATTTTATTAAGGCTTCTTCATCAATAGAGGCTCTTTGGAGGATTCATTCGTTGAATTATGAGGTTCTAAGTGGAGATAAGGCCGGCCGATCCTCAGTGAGGGTGAACGATCAATACAGGATTGAATTCACAGTAACTGTAAACAATAATGAACCGATACTGACGGTGTGTAATGTTGTAGAATTGTCGAATCACTATAAATGATGTGAAATGGAAATAAAGATTGAAGGAGTCTCCCCCAATATGATTGCAAACAACCTTAGTCCGAGCAATCCTATACATCCGGGTGAGATGATAAAGGATGAAATTGAATATCGTGGTATCTCCCAAAAGGCTCTTGCAAAGGAAATAGGTGTTCCTGCATCGGTTTTGAACGAGGTGCTTAACGGTAAGAGAAGCGTTACGACAGAGTATGCGCTTCTTCTGGAGGCTGCTCTCGGTATAGAGGCCGATCTCTGGCTGAGGCTTCAGGCGGATTATAACAAGCAGATAGCTAAATCTGATCCTACATTTCTTGCCCGACTTTCTAAAATACGGCAGGTTGCCGCTTTTCTTTGAAATGTGCGTCCCCGTCGGGGAGGGGTAAGGAGGATGATTGTTATTTTTGTGGAAATGTGGGGAATGTTATGTTTTTTTAATATTTTTGCATGTAGCCGGAGTAAATGTGTGCAACATTAGTTGATAAACCACTTCGGATTGCAAAATTCATTAACATTTAGCTTGACAGATGGGAAAGCCTCTACGCATAAAAAGAGGGTTGAATCTTAATCTATCGGGGGCGGCTGCGCGACCTGCCGGCATCGCAGCTATTCCGATGGCAGAACCTGAAACGATAGCTCTTGTTCCCGACGATTTTACGGGGATGACTCCCAAAATGGATGTCAGAGAAGGCGACCGCGTGGAATGCGGCACTGCGTTGTGGCATGATAAGGAGTGTGCAGAGATTAAGGTCACATCACCGGTGGCCGGTACTGTAAAGAGTGTGGTGAGAGGTGAGCGCCGCAAGGTGCTTGCCGTTGAGATCACGCCTGACAAGGGGGGTATAGCCAAATGCGCTCCGGGAAACGCCGTGGGTGATGCGGAGGGGTTCAAAGCGGCTCTGATGGCGCAGGGGGTGTGGGTCCAGATGCGTCAGCTTCCTTTTGACACGGTGCCTGCTCCGACGGGTGTGCCACGTGATGTGTTTGTCACGGCGTGGGATGCTGCTCCGCTTGCTCCTGATATGGCTCTTGCCGTGGAAGGGAAAACCGGGATGCTTGAGAAGGGGGTGGCCGCACTGAAGAAGCTCACGACCGGTGAAGTCTATGTGGGTCGTGCCGCAGGGAGCGGCATAGCCGATATCGCGGGGGCGGTGATGGTGGATGTGGAAGGTGGTTTTCCTGCCTCGCTGCCGTCGGTGCTCGCTGCCAATCTCAAACCTGTGAACAAGGGGGAAACCGTGTGGCTGATGGATGCAATCACTTTAGCACGCATCGGTCAGGTGGCATCGGGGGAAGGTGTTGACTGGACAGCTCCTGTGGCGGTGACCGGAAGTGAGGTTACGAATCCCCACTATGTGATAGCTCCCGCCGGTGCATCGATTAAGTCGCTTATTGCCGACGGGCTGAAGAAGCAGGGGCATGAGAGGGTTATTTCGGGTAATGTGTTCACGGGGGTAAATGTGGGTGCCGACGGTTATCTGCGCTATCCCTACACTCAGGTGACGGTGATTCCGGAAGGTGACGATGTGGATGAGTTCATGGGCTGGGCGTCGATGTCGCCGGGCAAGATGAGCGAAAGCCGTTCTTTCCCGGGACATTTCCTGAAGAACAAACTTTTCAGACCTGACGCGAGACTTAACGGCGGACGCCGCGCCATGATCCTCTCGGGACAGTATGCACGGTACATACCGATGGATATAATGCCGGAGCATCTTGTGAAGGCAATACTCGCCCGCGACATTGACCGGATGGAGGCTCTGGGCATCTATGAGGTCACTCCGGGTGATTTCGCAGCTGCCGAGTATGCCGACGCATCGAAACTGGAGTTGCAGAGGATTGTGAGAGAGGGCCTTGATTATCTGCGTAAGGAGACGATTTAACATACACTTAACGAGGTATGAAAGCACTGAAAAAAATGATGGACCGGCTGCGCCCGAGCTTTGAGGAGGGCGGAAAGCTACACGCATTCAAGTCGGTCTATGACGGAATGGACACGTTTCTGTTCACACCGTCGGAGACATCGAAGTCGGGTGTTCACATTCATGACAGCATAGACTCGAAGCGAGTGATGATAATTGTGGTGCTCGCTCTGTTGCCATGTATGCTGTTCGGTATGTATAACACGGGTTATCAGCACTGGCTTGCCTGCGGTGCCAAGGAGTTTCCGTTCTGGGAGCTGATGGCATACGGCTTTCTTGCCGTGTTGCCGCGTATTGTGGTGGCATACGTGGTGGGACTCGGCATAGAGTTCTGCGTGGCTCAACTGCGTGGCGAGGAGATTCAGGAAGGTTTCCTCGTGACCGGTTTCCTTATCCCGCTGATATGTCCGGTCGAGACTCCGCTGTGGATGATCGCTGTGGCTACGGCTTTCTCGGTGATATTTGTGAAGGAGGTATTCGGCGGCACGGGCTACAATGTGTTTAATGTGGCACTGGTGACCCGCGCGTTTCTGTTCTTCGCCTATCCGTCGCAGATGAGTGGCGACAATGTGTTTGTGGCTACCAAGCCTATACTCGGACTCGGTGGCACAGCTCCCGACGGATTTACCGGCGCGACTCCTTTAGGGCAGATCGCAACGGCCGATCTCGCATCGGGTGCAGGCGTGACACCGATAGGACTTGACGGTGTGGCTATAGACTCATGGCAGAGTTTCTTAGGGTTGATTCCCGGTTCGTTTGGTGAAACCTCGACTCTGTGCATACTCATAGGTGCTGTGATACTGCTCGCTACGGGGATGGCAAGCTGGAAGATAATGGTGTCGGCAGTGGCCGGCGGTCTGGCAATGGGAGCGATAGCCCACGCATGTGCCACTCCGCTTTACCCGATGAGCTTCGTGAGCCCGCTCGACCAGCTGATGCTCGGCGGTTTTGCTTTTGCCGTCGTGTTCATGGCAACCGATCCAGTGACGGCTGCGCGCACAGAGACAGGAAAATGGATCTATGGTTTCCTTGTGGGGGCAATCGCTATACTGATACGCACCTACAACAATGGCTATCCTGAGGGTGCGATGCTCGCCGTGCTTCTGATGAATGCTTTGGCTCCGCTCATTGACTATTGTGTGGTCGAGGCTAATGTGGCGCGCCGCCGTCGCCGCGCACGCGTATTGACTGATTAACCGACTGAGAACTATGAACAAGCAAAGCAGTATATACACGATTGTCTATATCGTAGTGCTGGCGGGAGTCGTCGGTGCTGTGCTTGCAATGACCTCAATGGGCCTGAGGTCGCGTCAGCAGGCAAATATCGATGCCGACAAGATGCGCCAGATTCTGTCGGCGATAAGGATTGTGCCCGAAAACGGGATGATCGCTCAGGATTTCGACAAATATGTGACACGCCAGATCGTTGTGAACGAGAAGGGTGACAGCATCGGTAACGATGCATTCGGCATAGACATGGCTACCGAGTCGAAGGTTGCGGCTGCCGAACGGCGTCTGCCGCTATATGTGTGTGACGTGGATGGCGCCCGGAAATATGTTGTGCCGGTGTATGGCGCGGGACTGTGGGGGCCGATATGGGGTTATGTGGCTCTTGACTCGGATGGCTCTACAATCTATGGCGCATATTTCGCTCACGAGGGGGAGACTCCGGGTCTTGGCGCCGAGATAGAGAAACCGGCTTTCAGTGACCAGTTCCGCGGAAAGGAGCTTTGGAAGCATGGTGAGTTCTATCCGGTGAACGTGTTGAAAAAAGGAACGAAACCGACGGCCGGCGAGGATTATGTGGACGCTGTGTCGGGGGGCACGATCACGAGCAAAGGTGTGGCCGCTATGCTTGACTCGGGTCTGACACCTTACAAGGCTTATCTGCAATCGCTAACTGCAAAATAATAGGATCATGGCTGATAAAGTAAATAACAGAAGTGTATTCTTCAATCCGTTTGCCAAGGATAATCCTGTTGTGGTGCAGGTGCTTGGCATCTGCTCGGTGCTTGCGGTGACCGCCAAACTCGAGCCGGCGATGGTGATGGGACTGTCGGTGACGGTTGTCCTTGCATTCTCCAATGTCATCATATCGCTGATTCGCAAAACAATCCCGGTGAACATACGCATCATCGTGCAGCTTGTGGTGGTGGCCGGTCTTGTGGTCATCGTGAATGAAACGCTGAAGGCGTTTGCCTACGATGTGTCGAAACAGCTCTCGGTGTTTATCGGACTTATTATAACCAACTGCATACTGATGGGACGCCTTGAGGCGTTTGCGATGGCCAACAAGCCGTGGCCGTCGTTTCTCGACGGGGTGGGCAACGGTATCGGCTACACGATCGTGCTCGCTATCACAGGATTTGTGCGCGAACTGCTCGGCAGCGGCACTCTCTGGGGATTTCAGGTTGTTCCGCAGTCGTGGTATGATGCCGGCTACGTGAACAACGGCCTGATGATTCTGCCGCCGATGGCTCTTATCGTGGTTGCGTGCATCATCTGGGCGCAGCGTCATTTCAATCCCGATATGCAGGAAAAATAAGAACGCATTTAGAATATGGAGAACTTCAATATTTTCATAAGGTCGATATTTGTCGACAATATGATATTTGCCTACTTCCTCGGCATGTGTTCTTTTCTTGCCGTGTCGAAGAATGTGAAGACGGCATTCGGCCTTGGAATAGCCGTGACGTTCATGCTCGTGGTTACGCTTCCGGTCAACTATCTGCTGAATACTTACGTGCTTCGTCCGGGCGCACTGGTGTGGCTCGGTGCTGACATGGCTGATGTGGATCTGTCGTTTCTGTCGCTTATAATGTTTATAGCCGTGATCGCATCGATGACGCAGCTTGTGGAGATGGCTGTGGAGAAGTTCGCGCCGTCGCTCTACGCGTCGCTCGGTATCTTCCTGCCGCTCATAGCGGTGAACTGCGCGATACTCGGCGGCTCGCTTTTCATGCAGCAGCGCGGTTTCACCTCGGTGGGCACGGCTGTGTGTGCCGGTGGCGGCTGGGGTCTTGGCTGGCTCCTTGCCATAACTGCCGTGGCAGCGATAAGGGAGCGGCTTGCGACTTACTCTAAGATACCGGCTCCGCTGCGCGGAATCGGCATAACGTTTATCGTGACGGCTCTTATGGGCATTGCATTCATGAGTTTCCTTGGAATAAAAATATAACCGATGACACTGACTACTGTAGTTCTGGATGTGCTGTCGCTGACAGTGTGGACGGCTGTTGGAGTTTTCCTCGCCGTGACAATAGCTCTGGTGCTTATCCTGCTTGTGGCCAAGAGGTATCTTGTGTCGTCGGGCAAGGTGAAGATCACAGTTAACTCTGATGCTGAGATCGAGGTTGAGTCGGGGGCATCGCTGCTCTCGTCGCTGGCCACTCAGAATGTGTTTCTGCCGTCGGCCTGTGGCGGCAAGGGCAGCTGCGGCCAGTGCAAGGTGCAGGTGTTCAGCGGCGGTGGTGAGATTCTGCCCACCGAAACGGTACACTTCAGCCGCAAGGAGATAAAGGATCACTGGCGTCTGGGATGCCAAGTGAAGGTGAAGTCGGACATGAGCATAGGCGTTCCGGCCTCGGTGATGAGCGTGAAGGAATGGGAGTGCACTGTGCTCTCCAATAACAATGTAGCTACGTTTATCAAGGAGTTTATCGTGACTCTGCCTCCGGGCGAACACATGGATTTCCTGCCGGGATCATACGCTCAGATCAAGATACCGCCCTACAGCATCGACTATGACAAGGATATCGACAAGGCGTCGATAGGGGAGGAGTATCTGCCGTCGTGGGAGAAGTTCGGGCTGTTCGGGCTCAAGGCAGTGAACACCGAGACAACCGTGCGCGCCTACTCGATGGCCAACTACCCGGAGGAGGGTGACCGCATCATGCTCACGGTGCGCATCGCAACTCCGCCGTTCAAGCCGAAACCCGAGGTGGGATTTCAGGATGTGCCGCCGGGCATAGCTTCGAGCTATATCTTCACTCTCAAGCCGGGCGACAAGGTGATCATGAGCGGTCCTTACGGTGACTTCCATCCGATCTTCGACAGCAAGAACGAGATGATGTGGATAGGTGGCGGCGCAGGTATGGCTCCGCTGCGAGCGCAGATCATGTATATGACCAAGACGCTGCACACAACCGACCGGGTGATGAATTATTTTTATGGTGCAAGGGCTCTTAACGAGGTGTTTTATCTCGACGATTTCCTGCAACTCGAAAAGGATTTCCCGAATTTCAAATTTCACCTTGCGCTCGACAGGCCGGATCCGGCTGCCGATGCTGCGGGCGTGAAGTACACTCCGGGATTTGTGCATCAGGTGATCTACGACACTTATCTGAAGAATCACGAGTCGCCTGAGGATATCGAATATTATATGTGCGGCCCGGGCCCGATGAGTGCGGCAGTGAACAACATGCTCGACTCACTGGGTGTGGCTCCTGAAAGCATCCATTACGATAACTTCGGTGGCTGAGAAGGATTCCGACATATATTACACTATAGAACGTGAAGGTCAGGGGCGGCTCACTGAAAAGATGAGCCGCTTTCTGGCGTTCGCTTTTCATGTGACTACTGCCGAGGATGCGCGCGCTACGGTGAAGCGTATGTCGAACGAGTGGCACGACGCGCGGCATGTGTGCTGGGCGTATATGCTTGGGGCGGCGCGCACGGAATATCAGAGCAATGACAACGGAGAGCCATCAGGTACGGCCGGGCGTCCGATATTGGGACAGATAAATTCGGCGGGACTTACCGACGTGCTTGTTGTGGTGGTGAGGTATTTCGGGGGAATAAAACTCGGAACTCCGGGGCTTATCGCCGCTTACCGCGAGGCGGCGCGGTTGGCTCTGGAGGATTCGGGGAAGAAAGAGGTGGTAGAGGAGGGGACGATCGCGTTGTCGTGCCGCTATGAGGCGGTGAACGGCGTGATGAAAATTGTTAAGGAGTTAGGGATTACGATCGTAAGTCAGGAGATGGGGATGGAGTGCAGCTATGTGTTGTCGATGCCCCGGTCGCTTCTGGCCGGGGTTGCGGGAAGGCTTGAGAAACTTTCGGGAGTCAGAATGGAGTAGGTTCGGCCGGGCCGGAGGTTATATCGGATGGCGAACCGAATGGAGATGCTGATGGTGAGTCGGGCAGATTCATGCTTGAGCCGACCGACGTGCGCATACCGCCGCCGTCGAAGGCCGATGCCGATGCGTCGGACCAGTTTTCAAACCGGGCGAATTTGGAGCGGAAGCGCAGATCGACGTCGGCAACTTTACCGCTACGGTGCTTGGCAATCTGAAACTCGGCAAGGCCGCGTATGTCGCGTCCCTCGGAATCGACGTCGGAGTGCAGATAGTACTCTGGACGATGGATGAAGCAGACAAGGTCGGCGTCCTGCTCGATGGCACCGCTCTCACGGAGGTCGCTGAGCTGGGGTCGCTTTCCCTCGTTGCCCGTGCCGCGCGACTCTACCGATCGGTTGAGCTGCGAGAGGGCGATGATGGGTATGTTGAGCTCTTTGGCGAGCTGCTTGAGCGAGCGGGAAATCATGCTCACCTCCTGCTCGCGGCTTCCGAAGCGCATACCTGATGCGTTCATGAGCTGAAGATAGTCGATGATTATGATTTTAATGTCGTGCTCGCGCACAAGGCGGCGCGCCTTTGTGCGGAGTTCGAAGATGGAGAGTGCGGCGGTGTCGTCGATGTAGAGCGGGGCGCTGTAAAGGCGCTTTATGCGCGTCATGAGCTGATCCCACTCGGGCTGACTGAGCTGTCCGCTCTTGATGATTTCGCCGGGCAGCTCGCACACATTACTTATAAGACGGTTGACAAGCTGCACGTTGGACATCTCAAGAGAGAATATGGCGACGGGTGTGTTGTAGTCGACCGCCATGTTTTTTGCCATCGAGAGGACAAACGCAGTTTTACCCATGGCTGGGCGGGCAGCAATAATAATAAGGTCAGATGCCTGCCAGCCTGATGTGATCTTGTCGATCTCGGTGTAGCCGGTCTCAAGTCCAGAGAGGCCTGTGGTGCGGTTGGAGGCAGCTTCGATCTGCTCGATGGCCTGCTTGATTACGGGATCGATCTGGGTGACGTCCTTTTTGACGTTGCGCTGCGAGATCTCGAAGAGCTTTCCCTCGGCTTCCTGCAGGAGGTCGTCGACGTCGTTGGTCTCGTCGAAGGCTTTTCCCTCGATGACCGATGCGAAGCTGATGAGCTCGCGGGCGAGATATTTCTGTGCGACGATGCGGGCGTGGTACTCGACGTTGGCACCCGAAAGCACGCGCGACGTGAGCTGGGCTATATATACCGGGCCTCCGGCGGCTTCGATGTTGCCGTCGAGACGGAGCTGCTCGGTGACGGTGAGCATATCGATTGGCTGCTGCCGCATTCCGAGCTGCTGCACGGCCGAGTAGATCTTCTGGTGCGCGGGCTCGTAGAAGCTCTCTGGCTTGAGTATGTCGCAGACGTTGGTGTAGGCGTCGCGCTCGAGCATGATTGCTCCGAGCACAGTCTGCTCAAGCTCGGTGTCGCGTGGCACCATGCGTCCGTCGGTGTCGGTTGCGGGCGTATGCCGCGGTTTTTCGTTGCGGAATGCGCCGGAGCGCTGATTTATTTCGGGCATATTCGTTGTGTATGGTCAGTGTGGTTGTGCCGCGTAGTGATTTCCTGTCGGCGTGTCAAAGTTATACAATATAATTAAGATAGTGGCACAGTGAAGATATAATGTGCAAAACTTTAGTGCGCGACGGACATGAAAAAGGCACATCCGGCATCAAAATGTGCCGAAAAAGGGCGTAGGTGTTGTAAAACAGCATAAATTGGTGTCAGAAAAATTTTGTGCTAAAGAAAAATAATAATATTTTTGCGGTTAGACTTGTGCGATGAAATCGGGATTTCGGTGTTCCGACCAATCAAAAACGCAATCTATATAAATCAATCATCATAATAACTAAAAAGTTTTCAAACAATTATGGAAGCTAACAAGCCCCAACAGACTGCTAAGGCAGCTAACGCCGGCCACAACGTCCGCGGCATCAAGAACGCCTTTCTGGTGATCATTGCCTGCTTCATTGTAGCTGTATGTCTCTTCCTCTTCTTCTTCGGTCACCCGAGCCACTTCGAGCTTGAGAACGCCGAGGGTATCACCTCGATGGCATTTGCTGACGTGAAGGCCAACCCGTCGGACCTCATCGGTACCATCTACATGGGCGGTATCATCGTGCCTGTTCTTCAGACTCTCTTCCTCACCGTTATCGTTCTCTCAGTAGAGCGTTACATCGCTCTTTCGAGCGCCAAGGGTAAAGGCAACATCACCAAGTTCGTCAAGGACATCAAGGCTTGCCTCGCTACCAACAACATCGCCAAGGCTCAGGAACTCTGCAAGCAGCAGAAGGGTTCTGTAGCAGCTGTTGTTGCTGCCGCTCTCGTTCGCTACGAGGAAATGGACAAAAACACCGTTCTCAGCAAGGAGCAGAAAGTCGCTACCCTCCAGAAAGAGGTTGAAGAGGCTACCGCAATGGAAATGCCTTCTCTCCAGCAGAACCTCCCGATCGTCGCTACCCTCACCACTCTCGGTACTCTCGTTGGTCTTCTCGGTACTGTGATCGGTATGATCAAGTCGTTCCAGGCCCTCGGTGCTTCGGGTGCTCCTGACTCGAGCGAGCTGTCGAAAGGTATTTCTGAGGCACTTGTGAACACCGCTTTCGGTATCGCAACCGGTGCATTCGCTGTAATCTCCTACAACTTCTACACCAACAAGATTGACAACATGACGTATGCCATCGACGAGATCGGCTACTCAATCGTACAGTCTTTCGCAGCTACCCACTGATCCCTGTTTTATCCAGCGATTAAAGAACTACCTAACAACTCTTTAAACAAAAGGTAAAATATGGGAAAAGTAAAACCAAAAAGAAAGAGCACCCTCATCGACATGACCGCGATGAGTGACGTGACGGTTCTTTTGCTTACTTTCTTCATGTTGACCTCGACGTTCCTTGCCAAGGAGCCGGTGACAGTGATCACCCCTTCGTCGGTACAGGAAAAGAAAGTGCCCATTGAAAATGTCGCTACGATCCTCGTAGGTACGACTCAAGGCGCCGACGGCAAAGAAAAGGCTCATATCTTCATGAGCATCGCCGGTGCAGCCGATGAGGAGAACGCCGACATGTGGGGCACCAAGGCCGTGAAGCGTGCAGCACTTCAGAACGCGGCCACCGAATATGAGAAGTATACAGGCAAAAGCACCGGCATAACCTCATCGGACCTCGATAAGTTTGCCGAACTCAACAGCGTCGGTGTGCCTCTGGCACAGATGCATGAGTTCCTCCAGCTCAAGGTTGAGAAGCAGGACGAATATCAGGATCCTTCCAAGAATCCCAACATCGGTATCCCGATGGACGAGATCGTCTTCACCAACGCCGACGGCTCAAAGGAGATCACCAATGAGTTCCGTATCTGGATGCGTGCAATCAACAATGCCGGTAACCCCCAGCTCTCTGAGGCAATCAAGGGCGGCGAGGGTATCGCAGTGAAAGCCGACAAGGACACCAAGTATGAAACGATGCATCAGATCCTGAACGATCTTCAGACGATCAAGATGAACCGTTTTAGCGTGATGACCGCACTCAAAACAGAAAATGACTAACCCGCCATGGCACAGATAGAACAATCAGACAAGGGCAAAAAGAAAAAAGGTGCCCAGAAGAAGATGGCTATCCATGTGGACTTCACCCCCATGGTGGATATGAACATGCTTCTGAT
>CAMWSY010000045.1 GCA_947176995.1 uncultured Porphyromonadaceae bacterium
CGCTCTACACCGAGCGTTATATGCTCACACCGCAACAGAACCCCGACGGATATAAGACATCGTCGCCCGTCAACCTCACGCCCAACATGAATGCGAAGCTGCTTGTCATGAGCGGTACAGCCGATGATAACGTGCATTTCTCAAACACAGTGGAGTACATGGCGCGCCTGCATGGTGCCGGAAAACTCTGCAACCTGATGATCTTCCCCAACAAGGATCACAGCATCTATGGCTGCAACTCCCGCGAACTGGTTTACAGCAATCTGATCCATCATTTCAATCAGGCTTTCGGCAAGTAATGTAGTGCCGGGAGGCTTTGTATAACTCTGAATCTGATAACGTGTCAACAATAGAACAACGAAAGCAACGGGTCACGGCAGGCATCTTCGGGATGCTTGCCACGTGGACTATCTCGGTATTGGCGCTTGAAACGGCAATACTTCTGGCCTATGTGGTCAATAAAATGTGGCTACCATTTTTTCTTATTGGAATCTATCTGATCAAGAACTATCTTCTTCACACCTCTTATCTTCCTGTGCCGCGCAGCAATCGCGTGGCATCGGCCGTGGGGACAGCCCTCGTGCTTTCGGCTATTGTCATGGTTGCTATTATCTGGATTGGTGACAGCTGGGAACCCAGCTGGATAAAGCCGCAGCCACGTAACAGTGCCATCCCGTATATTTCGATTCTCATTGTCGCACCGATGATGGCTATGACCACATTCTGGCAGAGATGGTGCCGCCCCAGTTTCGCGGCGAGAGAGAAATATCGCGTGAAAATAGGAACATACGCCGAGCGTGATTTTCTGGAGCAACTCTATATGCAGGAGTCATCGCTTCAGCTTGAGACTCTTTTCGGTATCTCGGCATTGGTGGGAGTGGCTGACTGGTTTTATTATTTCAAATATTACATCAACGTCAATATAAACTCTCCCGACACATTCTTTTTTGTAATCGTGCCTTCGGTTCTGCTTGCAGTGTCGTGGGTGTATTTCCTTCATCGCTACCGTGGCATGTGGGTGCATTACTGCCACAATGAGGAGCTTGACAATAAAAGTGGCTTCTATACCGAGGTTCGCTTCCTTATTGTTGGCGGCGATCATCTGTATCTCACTCCTCAGTCGCCATTCATGCCAGCCGATACTCCGGTGAAATGCCGTCTTCCCATCACTACCGACTATGATGATCACAAGGCTTACACGCAGTTTGTTTCGCTCGCGGGAGTAAAACCGGTGAAGATACGCTTTGCCTACTCTAACGAGAATATGCTCACGTTGTCCAATGTGCTGCACTACATCTGTTTCTTTGATGACGAAGAGCAGTTGCACGACATAAAGACTCCCGGTGAGTTCTATAGCATCGAGGAGGTATGGCGCATGGTGAGAAACGGTGACGCGTCTCCTGTGCTTGAGTCGGAACTGCGCCGCATCTACACAGTGGCCGTTACATGGAAGACTTATTCACCAACCGGTTCAAGGCTATATGCCATACGCAACTACCGACCTACATTCAGGCTTCGTGACCTGCATAAGTGGGAGGTGGACTACAACGACAAGAACTGGCTTGCCGTGGCAGCCGTGAATCAGGATAAACCTTTCTGGCATCTGCGGCGGTTCTGGAGAAAGCTATTCGGGGGCATCTGATGACAGATACTGCTGAAAACCGTGCATCGCTTATTGCGGTGGTGGGCGCGACTGCTACGGGAAAAACCCGCCGTGCAGTGGCTATTGCACGAAAAACGGGGGGAGAGGTGCTTAGCGCAGATTCGCGTCAGGTCTACCGCCGGATGGACATAGGCACGGGGAAGGATATCGAGGAGTATGGCGATGTCCCGGTGCATCTGGTCGACGTGTGCGAGCCGGGAGAGAAGTATAATCTGCACCGCTTTCTGCGCGATTATAATGAGGCGTTGGCCGATGTGAGAAGCCGGGGGTGTATGCCTGTAGTGTGTGGTGGAAGCGGGATGTATGTCGAGGCGGCTCTTGACCGTCTGAGGTTGCCTGAGGTGCCACGTAATGATGCGTTGAGACAGACCCTCGCCGGGCGCACACTGCCGGAACTGACCGAGATATTGTCGGGCATGAAGGCTCTCCACAACACCACCGATGTCGACACTGTGGACAGGGCTTTGCGGGCGATAGAGATTCAAAGCTATTACAAGGAGCATCCTGAGGAGGATTTCGGATCGAAAACTGACCCGGAGAAGGATGCGCTGATAATCGGAATAGACATAGACCGTGACACGCGCCGTCGGCGTATCGACGAGCGCTTGAAGCGGCGTTTTGAGTCGGGAATGACGGAAGAGGTTGAAAGTCTGCTTGCCGAAGGCATAGATCCAGAAAATCTTATCTATTATGGCCTTGAATACAAGTGGCTGACTCTTTTTGTGACGGGGCGTATCTCGCGCACTGAAATGGAGGAGGGATTACGGATTGCCATACACCAGTTTGCAAAGCGGCAGATGACGTGGTTTCGTGGAATGGAGCGGCGCGGGCACACTATACACTGGCTTCCATGGGATATGGAGGATGATGATTTTGTGGAAAGTGTGTTAAATCTTGCGCGCTTATGAGCTGTCGGTTATTGTGGATGCTTTGCATCTTGGCAGTGGGCATTCCGGTTGTATCGGCACAGACTGTTCTTCCAAAAGGAAACGAGCTTGCGATACGGGCCGATGGAGAGGGAAGTGCCGTTGAGGTGGAGATTACAGCCGGACTGAAGGGAGACCGTCAGCATCGCGGCATGAGTCAGGCGCGTTGGGGGATTGCGTGGAGCGATAATGCAGGAAACACCGACAGCCTTGTGATACAGTGGGGGAATACTGATTTCGGTATGGAGAATGACCGGCGCTTCCTCAGGGTGAAGTCGGGCGACGTGACAGAAGAATTTGCAGAGCTGCATCCCGGTCAGGAAACTCTTTATGTGTCGGTGAGTCTCGACAGCAGAGAAGTTGTGTGGTGCGTTGCACAGGATCGTGTGATGGGGCGCGGACGACGCTTATTGGCTGCGGCTCCTGAGATCGAATCGCTAAAGGTGTTCACTTCGGCACGTGATCTTCAGATAGAAAGACTTGAGGCTAAAAGGATAGCGGATTTTGCTGTGGACGGTATGACACCGTTCAAAACAGTTGCGGATATCGTCGTGGAAGAGGATATAACGCAGTCTCCGGCGGGTGTTTGGCGCTATTTTGACCGTGACAATGATCCGGCATGGAGCAGGCCGGGAGGGAAATATACTCTCGGTATCGTCAGGGATGAAGGGGAGAAAGATGCGTGGACGATAGTTTATCTCGGTGGAGCAGTGACTAATTCCGACCGCTGGAGTCCGGGTATGCGTAAAGGAAGCCTTAAAGGGAGCGGCTTTCTGCGTGATTTCAACCTTGAATGGATAGATGCGATGTACGGTGTGCTTGGCGAAGATGACGAATGCAGTGCTGCGCTTAGTGATGACGGTCAGATACTGACGCTACGTTTTCCACTCGACAAGGCTACCTTAAGGTTCTCGAGACAGCCTTGACAAAATTTGATGGCTGTGTTATTGCTCCGGTTGCTCCGTCGTAGACGACGGATGTGTCGAGCATTATCACTGAATATTGCCCGCTGTCGACTACCACGCTATAGACCTTGTCGACGGCATCAAGTCCCTGAATGTACTCGTAAAGATCGGGAGGAAGCTGGTCAAAAAGAAAGATCTGTGGTAGCGTTGCACCATATCCTACCACAGAAGTCCACTTTCCGGCCGGATTGAATGTGACAGAAGGTCCGTTTTTCACACGTATGATGCAGCTCTCAGGACTAAGCTCGGCTGTTGTGTAGGCACGGGCAGGGAAATAGTCCGACATAAATTTTGAAATATATGCTCCGGTTTTTGCATCACCCCATGATTCCTCGGATGAAGAAGTGGCGCATGACCCGACTGATAAAATCAGGACTATAGATGCAAGCCAATGGAAAATTCGTAGTCTCATAACGCTAATTTTCAGGGTGGAGAGTTGAGAGAGGCGGGTTCACAGAACCTGACGGGATTATCTTTGTTAACTTTTTTAAGTTAAAACCCGCTGAGTTTTAACGGGTTTCATCTCTTTTTACATTTTTATAACAAATTACTTACAAAAAGAGTTTTCCGCTCTGTCACAAAAAAGAATGTGTTGATGAGTATAATTTGTTGTGTAATAGAGAATAAAGCTGTAAAATTAAAAAGCTGAGACATTAACTATACAATGTTGTAGCTTATGCCGGATGGATAAAATTAACGAATAATTTTGTATATAGAAGTATAACCAAAAGTTATAGGAATGAAAACGATAGTAGTAATTGAAACTAACGGAGATCTGTTTCGCCGCATAAATAATAAATATGCGTCGAAAGGGTATAATGTTATTTATTGTTCAACATTGCTTGACGCTTTGTCGGTACCTGCCTCAGAAATATCATTTCTCGCTATTGACCCGCTCGCTCTCGCCGAGGGGGAAGCTACTTCCTATATTGAATCACTTAAGATGCGTAACCCCGGTTGCCGTGTTCTCCTTTGTGTCTGTCAGGACGACGCAGACTCTATTGCGGAGGCTCTCAACGCTGGTGCTGATGACTATATCGTCGGGCCTTTTGATGACAGGACTCTTGATGTCCACATCAAAGCTATGCTTGTTTAGCTTGCTCTGAGAGAAAATCGCGGCCGGATTGCTGGTATTTGCACAAATGGGTGGTAAGTAAGGCAAAACTTACTTAAATTTGTGCAAAACAAAAAAAGTAGGATAATGTCTTTGATAACGACCCGCAACCGGGGATATATAAGGGTGGCTGCATGTACGCCTCATGTGGCTGTCGGAGATGTGGATTTCAATGTTCGGGATATCCTGAATAATGTGAAACGGCTTGATTCGCTTGGCGTTGAGCTTGTTGTTTTTCCGGAATTGTCGGTCACGGGATATACGTGTGCCGATCTATTTCATTCGCGGCTCATTATCGACAAGGCGCAAGAGGGGATTGAAACCCTGTGCCGTGAAACGGCATCGCTTGGAATCGCCTTTGCAGTGGGAGCTCCGCGCGAGCGTGAAGGGAGACTGTTCAATGCCGGTATTCTTATTCATCATGGGAAGGTCGTGATTGAGAGTGATAAAACCTTTATTCCGAACTATGACGAGTTTTATGAGCGGCGCTTTTTCACTCCGTCGGTTCAGGAGGGGGTAACGCTCTATGACCTTAACGGTGTGAAAGTCGGTATCGAGATATGCGAGGATTTGTGGACTCCTGTGCCGGTATCGTCGCGTCTGGTACTCGCCGGTGCCGATGTGGTGCTTAATCTATCGGCTTCTGATGACACCACGGGGAAATATGATTATCTGCTTGATCTGGTCAGGCAGCAGTCGGCGCGCTGTGTATGCGGCTATGTGTACGCGTCGGCTGGCTTCGGCGAATCGTCGACCGATCTTGTATTTGACGGCAAATGCCTTGTTGCTGAAAACGGCTCTATTCTTGCGGCGAGCGAGCGATGGCGAAACGATGGATGTGACGCTGTGGCTGACATAGATGTGGAGCTGTTGCGCCGTGACCGCCTGCACAAAGGCACGTTTTATGAAGCTAAGTCGATGCTTGACGGAGGGGCGGTGAATGTGGTGCTGACAGCCGGTGACGCTGTTGAGCCGAAGGTCTGTGACTGTGAGGGAAAGCTGATGCGGCCGGTGTCGCGACGTCCATTCGTGCCATCGGGTGACGAGAACCGCAGCCGCCGTTGCAACGAAATTGTGGGGATTCAGGTTGCCGGACTTGCCAAACGTCTGCATCACACGCATTGCCGCTCGCTTGTCGTGGGGGTGTCGGGAGGACTTGACTCAACACTTGCGCTTCTTGTGGCACGGCGTGCTTTTGACCGCCTCGGGCTTGACCCGAAGGGTATTATTGCTGTGACGATGCCCGGTTTCGGCACGACTGGGCGCACTTACAATAATGCGGTTGATCTTGCCTCGATACTCGGCGTGTCGCTGCGTGAAATCTCTATAGTGCCTGCCGTAGAGCAGCATTTCAAGGATATAGGGCATGACCCGGAGGTGCATGACGTAACATACGAGAATTCGCAGGCCCGTCAACGCACACTTCTGCTGATGGATATTGCCAACCAGTCGGGAGGTATGGTGCTTGGAACGGGTGATCTGTCGGAACTTGCGCTCGGTTGGGCGACCTACAACGGTGACCACATGTCGATGTACGGGGTCAATGCCGGTGTGCCAAAGACGCTTGTGCGCCATCTTGTCGAATGGTTTGCCTACGAAGCTCCTGCCGACAGCGATCTGCGCCGTGTTCTGCTTGACATTGCAGCCACGCCAGTCAGCCCGGAACTGTTGCCGCCGACATCGGGGGGCGACATAGCGCAGGTGACCGAGGATCTTGTAGGGCCATACGAACTGCATGATTTTTTCCTGTATCACACCTTGCGTTTCGGCTCGCGCCCGTCAAAGATTTTCCGTCTTGCGCGTCAGGCGTTTGACGGAGATTTCACAGATGCGGTGATCCTAAAGTGGATGCGGGTATTCTACCGACGTTTTTTCGCCCAGCAGTTCAAGCGTTCATGTTTGCCCGACGGCCCGAAAGTGGGTAGTGTGTGCCTGTCGCCACGCGGTGACTGGCGTATGCCGTCGGACGCATCATCGGCTATGTGGCTGAAAGAGATGGATGAACTTGACTCTAAATATCTGACGAAGTGAGATGAATGTGCGAGCAATGCTTCTCGCTGTGGCGATACTGGCTGCAATACCGATGGCTGCCGAGGAGCCGGAGTGGGCACGAGGTCTTTGCGGTGAGGCGCTTAAAGAGGCGGTGAAAGCGCATTGCTCTCCTGTCAACACGCTGGCTGATTCTGAATTATGGGGCGTGCTACTGAGGATTGAAAGCGTTAAAGAGGGGGAGGCTGTCAATCGGTTTGGTGGAGATAATTTTCTTATTTCCAACGGAGTGGCTGCTGCGGGTGTGACGAAAATGCTGATTGCCGATAAAAGCTGGTGGATGCCGGATTATGCTTCGCTGCCGATGTATGTCAATGATCTGCACGTGAATTTTGTGTGTGATGAAGTGACGTTGGGTGCGCGCAGGGATTATATGCCCGGTATCCCGACCGGCAAAATCCACTATGACGGTGGGACTTGGAAGGTGGGGGAAGATGAACTGGAGCAGGGGGTGTGGTCGTTTCCCGAGGGCTACCGTGGCGAACTGGCACGGGCTATGATGTATGCTGCATGTGTCTATCCGGCAGATCTTTGGGTGGGTACAGGGGCGGTGTTTATGGAACCGGGTGTTTATCCATCGTTGTCGGCAAGGGGACTTTGTTATCTAATGGAAGCGCATGATACAGAGCCTCCTACGGAGAGGGAGAAGGGGCGCAGTGAAGCGGTTGCGGAATTGCAGGGTAATGAAAATCCTTTTGTGAAATGGCCTGATATGGTGGCACATATATGGGGCGACAAGAAGGATGTGCCATATTGCAGCATCGACAACCCCAGTGAGGAAGATCCTGAAAATGAGGGAGAAGGAGGTGGCGAAAAAACGCTTGTTCCGTTGCACGGAATCTACACTCAGGCCGACAAAACGGTTGATCTCGTGTCGCCTTATGTGCCCGATGATGCTACGTGGACGGTTGATGGTGAGAGGATTGAGGGACGGCAAATTGCCGTGCCGGACCTTCTGCCCGGTAAGCATGAGCTAAAATTTGAATCAGCGGGTTTGCGGGGAAAAATTGTAATTCTTATCGCGGATTAGGTAACATGAAGGGTATTTTAAGGGCGATTGTGGTAGCTTTTGCGGTGGCATTGGTGTCGTCGTGCGGCGATGGCTCCCGCCGTGAGCCTGACGATCACAATGGCCGTGAGGAGCGCCCTGAGTCGCCGGTACTGGATGACGGCAGCCGACTCACTGATGAGGATGTGGAGCAGCTTGCCGATGCCACGACAAGGTTCTCGGGGGTGGGTGTTACGCTGGCCTACGGTACGCCCGGGGTGATGCTGACGGAGGATGGTGAGGCGATAGTGCTCCGCGATGTGGGTGAAAACGGACATTGGGCGCGGTTTGCGATAAAGGTGCGTGGAATCGAGCTCGACGGAAAAACAGTGGGGAAGGATGCTGTGATGATCGGTGAGGAAAATGGTGTGCAGTGGTGGCGTGCCATAATGGATGATAAATCATCGGTTTATTTTGTCGTTAGCAAATATTAACACTATTTTGGCGGGGAGGGGGTTGACGCCAGCATCAAAAATCGCTATCTTTGCAGTACTGAAACACCGCGGGGTGGAGCAGTGGTAGCTCGTTGGGCTCATAACCCAAAGGTCGTAGGTTCGAGTCCTGCCCCCGCCACAAAGAACCAACCGAAAGGCCGAAGCAAGCGATTGCCCGGCCTTTTCTCTCATTTAGAGCTTGTTAAAAAAAAGACATTTGTTTTTAAACAACCTCTTGCAATAACTGACCGATGCAGATGGATCTCTCACAGTTGAGTGCTGAAGCGGTGCAGGCTCGTTCGCGCTTCGGAATTGTGGGTAATGACAGTATGCTGAATGCTGCCATCGAGCGGGCATTGCGTGTGGCTCCTATCGACCTGTCGGTGCTCGTGACCGGAGAGAGTGGATCGGGCAAGGAGTTTTTCCCAAGGATCATCCATGCTTTCAGTCCGCGCAAACATGCAAAGTATATTGCCGTGAACTGCGGTGCCATTCCCGAGGGAACTATTGACTCGGAACTTTTCGGGCATGAGAAGGGGGCTTTCACCGGTGCTGTGGCAACGCGCAAAGGATATTTTGAGGAGGCCGACGGCGGCACGATATTTCTTGACGAGGTTGCGGAGCTGCCGCTCACGACTCAAGCGCGTCTGCTCAGGGTGCTTGAGAGCGGTGAGTTTATCAAGGTAGGCTCGTCGACGGTGCAGAAAACCGATATCAGGGTGGTTGCCGCCACAAATGTGGATATGCTCAAGGCGGTGAGAGAGGGGAGATTCAGGGAGGATCTGTATTACAGACTCTCGACGGTGCAGATTTCAGTACCGCCGCTGCGTGACCGTGGTCTCGACATCGTGATGCTTGCGATACATTTCGCACGTGATTTCGCGCAGCGTTACCGCATACCTCCAGTGTCTTTTGATGAAAGTGCCCGTCACGCTCTCTTGGGCTATCAGTGGCCGGGAAACGTGAGGCAGCTAAAAAATGTGGTGGAGCAGATCGCTCTTTTCGATGCAGGGAAAGAGATTGATTCGGCGATGGTGGATCATTATCTGCCCGCACATACGGCAGGGGAATTTTCGCCCGTGGCACTCCATGATGCTCCGTCGCGCTATGACCACGAGCGGGAGATGCTTTTCGGGATGATCCTGAAACTCCAGCATGAACTCGACGAATTGCGCGGTGAACTCAGGGAAGCGCGTGGCGCGGCCGAGCAGCAGCCGGCGCATCGCGGAGGCTTCAGGCATCCGATCGTGGATGTGAAGGCCGATGAGGTCGACAATGTGCAGTGCGAGCCAGTGGGGGACGACGACACTGCGCCAGTGACGCAGGCTCTTGCCCGCTTACGGCACTATGAGACTGCACTTCCGGTGGGATCGCCGGCTCAGGCTGCACCGGAGCAGCTCTCGGAAAAGGAGATGATCGAGAGGGCGCTCGAGCGTCATGCCGGGCGACGCAAAGCTGCTGCCGCAGAGCTTAATATATCGGAGCGTACGCTCTATAGAAAAATAAGGGAATACGGGATTGAATAAGATGAAGAGGAAACTGATCGCATATTGCCGGACGCTGAGCCGCAAGGGGATAGCTCTGCCGCTTGTGGTCGCACTGGCTGTGGGGGTGCTTGCGCTCACGGCATGCAGGATAAGCTACAAGTTCAACGGGGCTGCGCTTGACTATTCGGTCTATAAGACGATCCATGTGTCGGAGTTCCCGATACGTGCCGCGCTTGTCTATCCTCCGCTTCAACAGACGTTTGAGAACGATCTGCTTGACTATATCAACCGCAATACGCGTCTGCGCACCACCGACGGAAATTCAGATCTCGTGCTTGAAGGGGAAATCACCGGCTACTCGCTGACTCCTCAGGCTGTGACGGAAAACGCTCTCGCTTCGCAGACACGACTGACAATCACGGTGAGGGTGAAATATACCGACACCAAGAAGGAGGGTAACGACATAGACCAGTCGTTCTCGGCCTACAGGGACTTCGACAGCTCGCTGCTTCTGACCGATGTGCAGGATGATCTGTGCGGACAGATTTCGGAGGAGCTTGTAGACCTCATATTCAATGCCACACTTGGAAACTGGTAGGCGACATGAAGGAGTTGACTCAGTATCAGGCGGAGCTTGCGGGCGACATATTGAATGGCGTCCGTCCGCTGTGCAGTGCTGCTGAGATGCTCGGGCTGCTTGATGCTGCTCCCTATCTCTCGTCGCTGGCGCTTGTGTGGTTGCGGCGGTCGTGTGAGGAACACGGTGAGATGGCCGATGACTCGCAGATTCAGGAGGATCGCCGCGCGGTGGCCCGCAAGGCGGTGGCTGCCATGCCTGTCCAGCCGTCGGATGCGCTGTACCGTCTTGCCGGACTCGTGCAGGGTGAGCCGGACAATGAGCCGTTCTATCCGCCCGCCAAGACGCAGTCGACGCCCACCACAACCGATACGATCGATAAGTTTCTCTCGACCTACACAAGCTCTGACCGCGAGGAGGTGGCTATGATAGAAAAGCTGATCTTCAACCCGGTTCCCGACTATGCCTCGGTGCTTGCCGAGCAGGAGAGCCATAGCCTGCCAGAACCTGATGAGGCTCCGGCGGGGTCGGCTGACGCACTGATCAATTCTTTTATCCTCAAGAATCACGACAAGGATGCCCCGCGGATTGAGCCGGAAGCGACGGATGTGGCTTCGCGCCCCTTGGTCGTGCCGCCTCCTGTGGCCGACGGACGTCCGGTGACTCCGCCTCCACCACCCCGCGATGACAGCACTCTGCGGGAGAGTCTCGCTATATTTTACATAAAACGGAAGCTTTACAGGCAGGCTTATGAATTAATTGAGCACTTAAATTTGATTTATCCCGAAAAAAATATTTACTTTGCCCCCCAATTGAGATTTCTCGCCAAGTT
>CAMWSY010000046.1 GCA_947176995.1 uncultured Porphyromonadaceae bacterium
GTTCTACTCCTCGGGTCTTGCTTCCTCGCTTGCCGATCGCGAGCGGCAGCGCATGGTGCTTTGGGCCGATGCAGTTGCCGAGGTTCTGCGTGCCTCCGATGCCTCATCGGTTGGTTTCCCCATGCGGTTGGTTGAGGATAACACCGGTATTCCCGCGTTGCTTTGCGATGGTGGGGGAGGGGTGCTTATGTCGCGCAATCTTCCTGAAGACTCGTTGGCAGCCCTGAAGATGGCTGATAAGATACTGTCGGATGGGAATGAAATCTCCATCGAGGCAGAGCAGCAGGGCGTTGTATATCGCATCTATTACGGTGATTCCGACCTGCTTAAAACCCTCCGCCGCTTCCCGTATATTGAGTTGGGGGTGATACTCTTTTTTCTGATTATCACTTATTTCGCTGTGCGTGCCTCCCGCAAGGCTGAGGAAAACCGCATTTGGGTCGGGCTTTCTCGAGAAACTGCGCATCAGCTTGGCACTCCCATCTCATCCCTCATGGGGTGGATTGAATGTCTGAAATCCGATCCATCGCAAACCGTTGTTACCGAAGCTGTCAGCGAGATGCAACGTGATGTCGACCGGCTTGCCGATGTGTCAGCGCGTTTTTCAAAAATCGGATCATGCCCGCCTATGGCGCAGTTGGATATTGCCGTCCTTGTGCAGAATGTGGCTGACTATATGCGTCGGCGCGTTTCATCCGGTATAGCTGTCGTCACCGAGCTTCCCGACGTTGAAGTTATTGTTACAGGATCATCCGAACTGTTGCGCTGGGTGCTTGAGAATCTTGTGAAAAATGCAGCCGATGCGATGGATGGTGTTGGGCAGATCACGATCGCCCTTCGCAAAGTCAGTGATGGTGGGGCTGTGATTGATGTGACGGATACAGGAAAAGGAATCCCCCGCAACAGATGGCGGGGGATATTCAAGGCTGGTTATACCACGAAGGGGCGCGGTTGGGGACTTGGACTCACGCTTGCCCGCCGCATTGTCGAGCAATATCATCGCGGAAGCATCTCGGTTGTGGCATCGGTGATTGGCGGTGGCACAACATTTCGCGTCATTCTCCCCTGAGATCAGAATATCTGGTCAAGCCACTTGTCGAGCAGGCAGGTGCGCACTGCTATGTCCAGTATCGTGAAGCGGCGTCGTATCTGCTGCGCTCTCAGGAAACTGTCGCGGAGACGCTCGCGGCTGATCTCGATCTCCTCCGGCTCGACAGGTGCACCCACGGCGGCAAGTCGCGCTTTGGCTTCCTCGTAGGGGATAATTTGCGCAGCAAGCCGGGTTTTGATTTCCTCCCAATTGGTTTTAAGGAAATTCAGTTGTTCCCGCAGAGCATCGTGGTCTATGTATTTCGCTGTTATTTCGGTTTCTCCGATAGTGGGGAAGTCTGTTCCGGAAAACATTTCCCTTGCCGTCTTTTGAGCTTCCTCGAGTGTGGGCCATGCCGCAACGCACTTCTCAACATCGAGCGACGCAATATCTTCATTCAGAAATTGCTGATATAGAGCGGTCGACATGAGCATTCCGATGCTCACCTGAAAACCGTGCGATGGAGCATGACCATTGCTCATCACATGGTTTTCCATATTCCACAGATGTGAGAACTGGTGATCGGCTCCCGATGCCGGGCGGCTCGACTTGTGAGTCTGCATTGCGAAGCCGCTGAGCACAAGCCCTTCGATCAGCCGCTCAATGCACTCTTTTTTGCCGGCCTTTGCTCCCTCCGGGTCAATCAGTGCAAGTTTCAGGCCGTCCTGTACGATGCCGAACGAAAAGTCGTCAATCGGTTCTATACCCAGAGCGTCCGAGATAATCCAGTCAGCTCCTGCCGGAACTTTGGCAAAAAGGTCGGCATAGCCGCTTGCTGTCATTTCAGATGGTGCAGCGGCGATAATGTCCACATCGGCAAGCAGCGCAAGTGGAGCAGGGCAGCTGAATGTCTGCTTGGCGCCATCGCGGGTGATCGACGCGCCGTATGCCGTATATCCGTCCATTGATGCGGCGGTTGCAACCGTCATGTAGCGCTTTCCGCAGTGATGCGAGCTCAGCTTGCA
Source organism: uncultured Porphyromonadaceae bacterium (assembly GCA_947176995.1). Classification (GTDB taxonomy): domain Bacteria; phylum Bacteroidota; class Bacteroidia; order Bacteroidales; family Muribaculaceae; genus JAFLTL01. Next base: position 2,056 of record CAMWSY010000046.1, read on the forward strand.
CAGGTCATTGATTGTGCCCGATCCCACAGCCACAGCTATGGCATCAGTCTCGCCGAGCACCTTGTCAAGTTCTTCGATGTATTTCCATTCGGCGTGAAGTCCCTCGTCCGTGAGAATGTGAGGTTGGTCGGGATTCAGGCCGGCTTTGATGAAACTTTCCTGCACTTTCTCCCCGGCCACACGCCATGTCGTCGGGTCAGCCACGACAATAGGGCGTTTCCCCGGAAAGACCTCTTTGAAGAGATCGGCGACCTCGCTGATGATGCCGTCGCCTATGCGGAGTTTCTTTGTGTCCGATGCCCGTGAGAGCACCTCTTCAAGTGTGATCATCTCTTATTTCAGTTTGCGCTCTATCGGAGCCGAAGTTTCGTCAAGCTGCATGAAAAGATAGGGATAGTCGGTCTCAATGATGTCAGGACGCATGAATTTGGCAAATTCGGTGGCGTAGCCTTCAACCTTGCAGTCGTTGTTCAGGCAGTGGTCGTGGGTGGGAGCGACCGAAATCATGCACATCACACCACGCTCATGCAGTCCGTCATACAGACGTTTCTTCGGCTCGTCCATCGAATCGCCCACATAGCCAACCATCACACGTTCCCACGGAATTCCGGCAGCGTCGTATGCGTCAAGCTCTCCGGGCTGACGGCACCAGATCGAGAATGTGGCGTTGGGATCGGCTTCAAGGTACTCAAGCACCTGATCGGGACGCCACACGGTGTATATCACGTTTGACACACCCTGCTTTTTCAGGAAGTCGGTCATCGTTTTGGTGGGCACGTCCTTTATGTCGAGATTGAGCACGCACTTGCCCTGACTCCACTTGATGCAGTCTTCGAGTGTGGGAATCTTGTAAGGGGTCACGTTGCCGTCGCGGTCAACGAGGTTAAACTGCTGCAGTTCCTCGTAGGTGTAGTCACCCACGCGCCCCTTGCCGGTTGTGGTGCGGTCAAGTTTTCCGTCGTGCATCAGCACGATGACCGAGTCGGCTGTAAGACGCGGGTCGATCTCAAAGAACGAGGGCATGAGCGAAAGTGTTTTCTCAAATGACTCGATGCAGTTCTCCGGGTAGCCTGTCACCATGCCGCCGCGGTGGCCTGAGATCACTGTACCGCGCTCAGGGTTGTACTTGAAGTATTCGCTGAGGTCGTCAAATGTTTTGATGTCCACGTAGTTCGGCTCCTGAGCAACTTCTTGCGCGGTCTTGTCTCCTGCGCATCCGGCCGACACGAGTGTCAGCATCGTTCCGAGAGCAAGTGCGATAGACTTTACTTTCATGGTTCTGATATGGTTTATTGGGTTTATTGTTTTGTTTCTGATTGTTGTTAGAGTATTGCGAGAGCTTGTTTGATGGCGGCTTCCACCTTGAGTCCCGGATCAGCGCCAAAAAGCTTCTTGAGCACCTTCTCCGATTGCGCACGCGGGAATCCGAGCATCACGAGTGCAGCAAGCGACTCATCGAATGCCGGTGTTGATGCGATGTTGCCAGTCGACGTCGGGAGAGGCAATATGCTGCCGTCGTCTGTCGGCTTCACCTTGTCCTTTAGGTCGACTATGATGCGTTGTGCGGTCTTTGCACCGATACCCTTCACGCCTTTCAGCCTGACGTGGTCGCCGTTCATTATCGAGGCCTCCAGTTCTGGCACCGACAATGCCGACAGTATCATGCGTGCCGTTCCTGCACCGACCCCCGACACACCTATAAGCAGCCTGAACAGGTTGCGCTCCCGCTCGTCGGTAAAACCGTAGAGTGTCCATGCGTCTTCGCGTATAGCTTCATGCACAAGTAGTTTTACCTGTTGTTTACCCTCGATTGCCGTAAATGTGGGCAGAGAGATTTCGCAGCGGTAACCTATGCCGGAGCAGTCTATCACGGCGTATGTCGGAGTCAGCTCCTCGACCGTGCCTTTTACGTAGTCGATCATTTTGCAAAAAGTGTGGCTGATGTAGCGTCAGTGATTGTCACATCCACAAAATCACCGACTTTGAAGTCTCCTCTCGGGAATACCACCGACTTGTTCTGTGATGTGCGGCCGATCCACTCCTTGATGTTGCGTTTCGACACACCTTCCACAAGCACTTGCCGTGTTTTTCCGATTTCACTCTTATTGGACGCGGCCGACAGCCGGTTCTGAAGTTCGATCATCCTGTTCAGGCGCTCGATTTTCACATCCTCGGCAACATTGTCAGGCATCATGCGCGATGCCACTGTGCCGGGGCGTTCACTGTATTTGAACATAAATGCAGCGTCAAATCCCACCTCCTCCATCAGCGACAGCGTCTGCTGGAAATCCTCCTCGCTCTCGTTGTGGAATCCGGTGAAAAGATCGGTTGTGATGGCGCAGTCAGGTATGATGGATCTGATTGCGGCCACCCGCTCGAGATACCACTCGCGGGTGTACTTGCGGTTCATCGATTTCAGCACGCTGTTTGAGCCGCTCTGCACCGGCAGATGTATGTGACGGGCTATGTTGTCATGCGAAGCCACAGCTTTCAGTATCTCGTCCGTCATGTCTTTGGGGTGCGAGGTGGTGAAGCGTATGCGCATATCCGGAGCATTCTCTGCCACAATCGACAGCAGCCCTGCGAAATCTGTTGTCTTTCCGGTTGCCTCGTCGGTGTAGCGGTAGCTGTTCACATTCTGACCCAGCAGCGTCACCTCCTTGAATCCGCGCTCGCGCAGATCTGCCACCTCACGCAGTATGCTGTCCACGGCTCGCGAACGTTCGCGGCCGCGTGTGTAGGGCACTATGCAGTAGGTGCAGAAATTATTGCATCCGCGCATGATCGACACAAAGCCGCTCACGCGGTTACCTGTGATGCGCGAGGGGGTTATGTCGCGGTAGGTCTCTGTAGTCGAGAGCTCCACATTTATGGCTTTTTCCCCAGCTTCAGCGGCAGCGAAAAGAGCGGGTAGGTCGAGATAGGAATCAGGTCCTGCCACAAGATCTACCCCATGATTTTCGATGAGGTTCTCCCTCACGCGCTCGGCCATGCACCCCACTACACCAAGTATCAGCCCGCGGCTGCCGCGTTTGCGGCGCAGCGAGTTGAAATAGGCGAGTCTCGACAGCACCTTCTGCTCCGCGTTGTCGCGTATCGAACATGTGTTCAGCAGCACCGCATCGGCGTCCTGCTCCGTGTCGGTAATGCCATAGCCCGACATTTCCATCACAGCCGCCACAACTTCCGAGTCTGCCACATTCATCTGGCAGCCATAGGTTTCTATATATAATTTCTTCTCTTTTTCCATCTTTTCAGTGGTCGTGACTGCTCCATGTTTGGTAATTTCGGTGGCAAAAACACGACGGATGTTGCAAAACACGGAGTTAATACATATTTTTGCACAAAATTATAAAAACGTGTGTAATTGGGCAACTGTTCGGAGGTCACTTTCGGCAGTGCTCCATGAAGAAATAGAAATCAAACGTATGGCTTACGCAAAAATGACAGCCGAAGAGGCTGCCGCACTTATCAAAAACGGTGATACCATAGGCCTGTCAGGTTTTACAGCTCCCGGTACTCCGAAATTTATCACTGAGGCAATCGCTCACAAGGCTGCAAAAGAGCATGAAGAAGGCCGCCCGTTCAAAATCAATCTCTTCACCGGTGCATCAACATCGGCGCATGTCGACGGCATTCTCTCGCAGAACAATGCGATAAACATGCGCGCTCCCTATCAGAACACACCTGATCTGCGCAAGCGCATCAATTCTCACGACACCCATTATTTCGACCGTCATCTCAGCGAGATGGCTCAGGAGTCGCGCTACGGATTCTACGGCCATTTTGACTACGCTATCATCGAGGCAGCCGACATCGACGATGAGGGTAACATCCTTCTCGGCACAGGTCTCGGCAACGGTCCTACCTACGTTGAGCTCGCCGACAAGATCCTTATCGAGCACAACACCGAGCTCCCCACCAGCCTCTACGGTATGCACGACGTCTACAAGCCCCTCGATCCCCCGGCACGTCGTGAAATTCCCATCTACACCCCCAAGGACCGCATCGGTTCTCCCGTGCTCAAGGTTGATCCCAAGAAGATTGTAGGCGTTGTTGAGACCTACAGCCTTGATGGAGTTAAGCCTTTCACTGAGGTTGATGCTGTGAGCAAGCAGATCGGTGCCAACGTCGTTGGTTTCCTTCTCGGTGAATACCGCATGGGACGTATCCCCAAGTCGTTCCTTCCCCTCCAGTCGGGTGTGGGCAATGTGGCCAACGCTGTTCTCTACGACCTTGGCGAAAGCTCCGAGATACCTCAGTTCATGATGTACACCGAGGTTATTCAGGATGCCGTGCTTGAGCTTCTCAAGAAAGGTAAATGTACCTTCGCTTCGACCTGCTCGATGACATTCAGCGATGCCACTGAGGAAAAACTCTTCAAGGATCTCGACTTCTTCCACGACAAGATTCTCATGCGCCCCGCTGAGATTTCCAATAGCCCCGAGGTTATCCGCCGACTTGGTGTGATTGCGATGAACACTGCGCTCGAGGCCGACATCTTTGGAGCTGTGAACTCCACACATGTCCTCGGCACCAAGATGATGAACGGTATCGGCGGATCAGGTGACTTCACCCGCAACGCTTATATCTCCATCTTCTCTTGTCCCTCGGTTACCAAGGGCGGTCTTATCAGCAACATCGTGCCTATGGTGGCTCATGCCGACCACTCGGAGCACTCGGTTGACGTCATCATCACCGATCAGGGTGTTGCCGATCTCCGTGGCAAGGATCCGCTGGAGCGGGCACACCTTATCATCGAGAACTGCGCCAATCCCATGTATCGCGAGCAGCTTCGCGATTACCTCAAGATCGCAAAGGGCGTAGGTCAGACACCTCACGCGTTGAACGCAGCAATGGCCTTCCACACAGCATTTGTGGAGACTGGCGATATGCGCAACGTGGACTTTTCTAAATTCCTCTGATTTCAGGTCGTTTACCGATATATGCGGGCATCCTTAGGGTATGCCCGCTGCTTTTAGAAGCTGGCTGGGATTTGTCGCTGAGGATATAAAAAGCAACTTTCAACAGCTTCTTAAAGGCTATTTTGCATTTCAAGGCATTGTAATATCGGATAATTGACTAAATTTGCGTTCAAATGTGTAGAAGTAAATGGGCTGTCTGCTGACACTCGACCGAGGCAACAGTGCGTTGAAAGCCGACGTGTGGGATGGCGACGATCTGATAGAGACTGTCGTCATGCCGCCTGCTTGCATCCGCAGGCAGCTTAGGGCACTCGCTTCGCGCCACGCTATCGATGACGCTATATACTGTTCGGTCACCGATGATGGTGCGTCTGCTTCCGAAGTGCTTTCCGAGGCAGGAGTATCGTTGAGGATTCTCGATCATCAGACCCCGCTGCCTATCAGCATCGGGTATGAGTCGCGCAACACCCTCGGCGTTGACCGCATTGCCGGAAGCATTGGGGCATGGAGTCTTCACAAGGGAGCGGAGCTGCTTGTGGTAGACCTCGGCACCGCTATCACCTACGACCGGCTGAGTGCCGACGGCGTTTTCACCGGGGGTAACATTGCGCCCGGTATGTCGCTGAGGCTTAAATCGCTCAATGCATTCACGGCAAGGTTGCCGAAAGTAGAGCTCGACGGGCCTCTTCCCATGTGGGGGTGTGACACCGATACCGCCCTGCGTTCAGGTGCCATTCGTGGCATTGCTGCCGAAGTGGGGTTCTATCACTCCATCCTCCCGCCCGGAGCTGTCACGGTCATTACCGGCGGTTCGGCGCGGCGCATTGCGCGTTTGCTTGATTTTGAGGTGGATCATCAGCCTCATCTTGTCACCCTCGGGCTGCGCCATCTTCTCACGTTCCTTCAGAACATTTGATTAATTACGATATTCAATTATTGATGAAACGCTTTTTTAGGCTTGCGATTCTTTTGGCCGCGCTTGTTGCGCCGGCGGTTATGTCGGCACAGATGCCCGAGAGTCCCTATTCACGTTATGGCTACGGCACACTCGGCGACAATGCGACCTCTACTCAGCGCGCTATGGGTGGAATTGGTTATGCCATGAATTCCGGACGCCAGATCAACGTCATGAACCCCGCAAGCTATGCTGCAATTGACTCACTCACATTTCTCTTTGATATGGGAGTCGATATCAATAACCTCTCTACGACCGACGGTGACCAGAAAGGGCACAAACTGGGAGGCGGACTCAACTACATCACCATGCAGTTCCCGATCACCCGCTGGGGAGGCGGCAGTATAGGTCTGTTGCCATTCTCATCGGTCGGTTACTCTTTTGGCAACAGCATCGCCAACGGTGCCCAGTCGCGCGAGGGTAGCGGAGGCATAAGCGAGCTTTATCTCGGACTCGCCGCACGTCCCATCACCGGGCTTACCGCAGGTGTAAACCTCCAGTATCTGTTCGGTAACATACAACATGACAACTACGCTTACACCGGCACAGGTTCTACATCTCTGTTTGAGCGTTTCATGCAGGTCCGCGACTTCCGCGTTCAGCTCGGCGTCCAGTATTCCTATCAGATAAACAAGCGTAACCGTCTCACGGCCGGTGTCACTTTCACACCCGGTAATAGCCTCAAAGGTGAAACCTATGGCGTTTACTACGATGCCACGCAGACCGAGATAGTACCTGACACGGTGGGCTATACAAAACTCAGCGGAGTCTACACCCTCCCCGACACATGGGGTGTCGGACTTAACTGGCAGTGGGATGACCGCCTTATGATTGAGGCCGATGCTACATATCAGCCTTGGAGCAAAGCGAAATTCCAGTCCTTTGATGAGATTGGCAATACACGCTTTGTCGACCGCTATAAGGCTGCTTTCGGTGCACAGTACATGCACAATCCGCGTGGTGGCTACACTTCACGCATTCAATACCGTGCCGGTCTGTCGGCCACACGTGATTATTGGACTGTGATGGGCAACACAGTGCGCGAGTATGGTGTTCATGCCGGTTTCGGCCTACCCGCACCCGGTGGAAAGACCTACATAAATCTCGGAATTGAATACAAGCGTCGTGCCGCACGTCCGCAGGCTCTTGTCAAAGAGAATTATATCTTTGTGACGCTTGGTGTTAACTTCAACGAACTCTGGTTCTGGCAGAACAAGCTGCGATGACGGTAATTCCTGACAACGACCCCCTTCCGGCGGCATCGTCTCATAGCAGGATCGGTGGGCAGCATCTGCTCCCGGCGCTTGCGCTGGGTGCTGTGGCTCTGCTCATAGGCTGCTCTCAGGAGAAGGCCGACACGATAGAGAGTGTCGAGCCCGGTTCTTTCCCGACCATGCGCACTGTCAATGTTTCGACCCTTGTTTCCGACTCAGGCTATACACGCTATCACATCACGGCACCTGAGTGGCTCATGTATGATGAGGCGAAAGAACCGCATTGGGATTTTCCCGATGGCATCGACATGGAGAGATACGACGACAACCGTGAGGTCGAGGCTACTTTCCGGGCAGATTCCGCCAAATATTTCAATGTGAAACGCATGTGGCGTTTCGACGGCAATGTGCGTATGCGCAACACTGCCGGTGACCGTTTTGCCACCGAGCAGCTTTTCTGGGATCAGCAGCAAGGCAAAGTCTACTCCGACTCATTTATTCACATTGAGCGCACCGACCGCACTCTTGAAGGAATGGGATTTGAGTCAAACGAGCAGATGACCGAGTACACCATACTTGACGTGAAAGGAATATTTCCTACTCCCGAGCGTCGCGATTCGGCATCGCGTGCTGCGGCGGCGCAGCCGGTTCCGGCTCCTGCCGACTCATTGCCCGCGCCGACTCCCGATGAACCTGCGTCACGCAAACCAACCCCCGCCGAGTCATGAACTGGATAGTTATAGCCATAGTATCACTTATCTGTTCTGCTCTTTTCTCGGGCAGTGAGATTGCCTATGTCACCAGTGAGCGCGTGCGTGCCGAGCTTGATGCCAAGCGTGGCGGCGTGATGAGTCACATTCTCAATCTGTTCTACAGTCACTCCTCATTTTTCATAACTACCATTCTTGTAGGTAACAACATAATGCTTGTCATCTACGGCATGGGGGCGTCGGCATTGCTTGACCCGTGGTTGAGAAGCTGGGTCAACAGCGAGGCCATGTTGCTGATACTCTCCACTCTTATCTCGACTGGAGTGATTCTGCTTGCCGGAGAATTTTTCCCCAAGATAATCTTCCGCATCAACCCAAATAGCTCGCTTAAAGTGCTGGCTTTGCCGCTCTTCCTGTTTTATGTCGTGCTTTATCCCATATCCATGCTCACCACTTTGCTGTCGCGTGGGCTCATGTCGCTTGCCGGTATAAAAGGTGAGAGAAGCAGGGTTGGGTTGCTAAGTGTCGGTGACCTTAACCAGTATCTTGAAAAGACGATCGACGATCCGGGAGCCGAGGAGGTTGAGAATGAGGTGAAAATATTTCATAACGCACTTGATTTCTCCACCAACCATCTGCGCGATTGCATGATACCGCGCAATGAAATCAAAGGGGTCGATATAGAGACAGCCGATGTCGTGGAGCTTGAGGAGCTTTTCACAACCACCGGCCGCTCCAAAGCCATCATTTACCGTGGCGACATAGACAATATTGTGGGTTATATACACGTGAGCGAGCTTTTCACCGCGACCGATCATGACTGGAAGAAATGCGTTAAGCCCGTGTTGTTTGCACCCGAGACTCTTTTGTCAAAGAAAATGATGCGCAGGCTGCTTGCCGAGAAACGTTCGGTGGCGATAGTCGTCGATGAGTTTGGCGGCACGGCAGGTATGGTCACGCTTGAGGACCTTGTCGAGGAAATTTTCGGCGACATTCAGGATGAGCACGACACGCCTGATCTTATCTCACGGCAGATCAACGATAACACTTGGGAGTTCTCGGGGCGTGTCGAGATCGAGTCTATTAACGATACTTACCATCTCGGAACTGTCTCGTATACACATATACCAGCCCACGAGACGCTCATGACTCTCGAATGCAGTCTTCTG